>CAJTIT010000031.1 GCA_910576345.1 Erysipelotrichales bacterium | reverse complement strand
AAGCCACAAGGATGAAGTATACAAATCCACATTCACATATTCAATATTTTACTAGCAAACTTAACCGTTATCAATCTCGGTTAATAGATTGATGGAAAGGAAAAGGTATACTATGATGACTGTTAAATGAGTCATCTATAATATACCAGGATGAGATTAAAATGAAAAACAAAAAATTGAAGACTGTGCTATGTGGTTTGGCATTAGTCGCTGCGTTATTACCGTTGAAAGTAAGTGCAAACACAATAGAAACAAGAGGCAAAGGATCAACTACAATTTCTTCCAATGCAAGAACATTTACTGCATATACGTATACCACATCTGGGTCACCAGCAACCCAGGTTACAGCAAACTATTATGATCCTATGACAGGTAGAACAATAGCACAATTTTTTAATATAGGAGCAACACCTAATTTTGCTAAAGGATATTCTATGTTACAAAGTAAGTCATGTCCTAGTGGTTCACCTGGATGGACTCGTGTAGATTCAAAACATTATATTAATGGTTCTCTTTTTGGTTCTACTTATGATACTAAAAATGTTATTATAACAAAATAGTGTTATTATTTTCCTCTTGCTATAAACTTTATAGCGAGAGGAATCTTCAAATTTAATGAGGTAATTATTATGCGGAAAATTTACTATTGTTTTATAATATCCTGTATTTTGCTTACAGGTTGTAAAAGTCAAAATATCGAGAGTGATAAACAAAAGAATTGGTCTTTGGATGCCCACTATGATATGATTCAAAACGGATGGACTTATGCAAAGTATATGGAAAAAACAGAAGATGGTATCTTATCATATCTTCCTGCATTTCAAAGTGGAGAAATGGGCATTCCTTACTTACCATCTTATGTAAATGATGATCAAATTAATTTACTTGATAAAGATACGTCTTCATCTTGTAGTTTTCAAGATCCCAGTAAATGTAAAAATACATTTTTAGGACAAGTGATCCATTATTATAAAGGGAAAATATATTACATAGATAGTCGATACAATTCTTCTACCAATCAGCTTTATGGTGCCATCATGCAAAGTGATATAGATGGGAATAATCAAAAAGAGTTGTTTCGATTTCCTGAAGAAAGTGTAGAAACGAAAACAGCCTATAGTAACTTTATGCAATTCCACAGAGATCATATTTATGTATTATATCTTGGAGATTTTTATATGGGGAATATAGATACAATGGATCTGGAAGTATTATCTAAACAAATACAGGGTGTAAGCAGTGCATATTTCTATGGAGATACGATGATTTTGTGCGCTGATGAATATGATGATGGAACGAGCGTGCATTATGAAGTCACACTGGAATGTGATTTGCTAGGGAATGTTAAACAACTGCTTTATGAAAATCTGAATACCAAATTCATAGATGAAACCAACATTTTCTACTTTGGAGAAAACAGAGAGATCATCATGCAAAACAGAAACAGTAAAGAAACCAAAAAAATATTGGATCAATCTTGTGTATACTTTTTTAAAAATGAAGACACTTATTTACTGGACACATCTTTAGCTGCCCCAACATTACAGCTTACCGTATTGGATCAAAACGGTGATGTTGTAGCACAACGTAATTTTGATCGACCATCGACCCATACACCACAGATTTATACAAATGATCGACTATATGTGATACAGGATGAGTGGATCGGTTATTATGAAATCAATGATCAAAAGATTTCAGATCTAAAGATGTTAGACAAACCATAAAAATTGAAAGGAGTTATTCCAATGGCCATTTTAGAAATCAAGCATGTAGAAAAACGCTTTAAAGATGTACAAGCACTTTGTGATATCTCGCTTTCTTTTGAAAAAGGCATTTATGGTCTGATAGGCGCAAATGGGGCAGGAAAAAGTACATTGTTTCAGATTCTAACCACGTCTATGAATCCAACAAACGGAGAAATCCTTTATCAAAATGAACCCATTTCAAAAAACGCAGCTTTGTATCGATCCAAGATTGGTTATATGCCACAAAACCATAAAGCATATGATCATTTAAGTGCGCTTCAGTTCTTATATTACATGGCATCTTTGAAAGGGATCAAAAAACAAGCAGCCAAACAAGAAATCCAACAGCTTGCACAAAGCGTACATTTGCTTGATGAACTGCCTAGAAAAATTGGCACGTATTCTGGTGGTATGCGGCAGCGACTTATGTTCATACAAGCACTATTGGGGAATCCTGAAATCCTTTTGTTGGATGAGCCAACAGCTGGATTAGATCCATATGAAAGAATCTCCATGCGTAATCATATCTTCCGTATCGCAAAGGATAAAACAGTGATCATCGCAACTCATGTCATGCAAGACATTGAATTCATCGCCAATGAACTCATATTGTTAAAAAAAGGAAAGATACTGCGACAAGAAAGCGGAGCTTCCTTACTTGAACAACTCCAAGGACATGTCCATGAAGTCATTGTCGATGAACAAGCATTAGAGACATTCCAAAAACAAGAAAAAATTGCCAGAATGGTGAAAACGAAAGAAGGAATTCGTGTCCGCTATATCAGTAAAGAAAAGAAAGAAGGGTATGTGAATGCAGATTTAGAAGATGTCTATCTGCATTTCATGATCGAATGATACAGCTATTGTATTATGAATGCATCAAACTGATCAAGCGGCGCAGTTTTTGGATTTTATTATGTGGTGTGATACTGATTGATTTTGGATTATTTCAAGTAGAGCGAACATACAATGACGAACATAACCTCAAACAAACCTATTATGAAGAAACGATGGCGTATATCGATACATTATCTACAGAACAAGCTTTCCAATGGCTCACAGATGAGCGCACCTTTTATGATTCCATAAATGCATTTAAATTATCACAGTTCTTAGAAGATGATGAAATTACAGAATTGACCCAAACAGAATCCGAGCGTTATGAAACCTATAAAGATGAGGAATCCTATTGGGAAGAGAGAAAAATTGTGATCAATGATTTATATGATTACATTTATAAAATCATGAATTATCAAAACTATCAAACACAAATAAAACAAAATAAAGAAAACATCGTACAAAGTCCTCTTTGGAATCTCATGAGTGAACAGGAACAAGAAGATGTACAATTACAGGCAGAAGCATATGCCCATCTTCAAGACACAAAATTAAATCCAGTACATTATCGCACGATTGAACGATATGCGCATGCGTTGAGTGTTCGATTGTTATCTTTTCTCTTTTTATGTGCACTTATTATCCTTATATGGAAAGAAGATGAAGGATCCATCCATGATTTGATCAACAGTACAATCCATGGACATCAAAAAAACGCGCTCATCAAAATCATTTGTTTTTTCTGTGTTGGCATTGTTTCTGTGTTGATGATACAATGTATCGATTTTATATGGTATTTACAAGCCTATGGTGGATGTGATCTTCTTGCTCCCATACAATCGATTCCGATCCTGTATGAAAGCTCTCAATCGTTAACGATTGGCACATGGCTCATAAAAAATATGATCCTGTTCTCTATTTTGATTTGTTTGTTTTCTACAGTATTTATATTCTTATATCATATATTTCACAATAAGATACTTTCATTTTTATTGTTTTTTGGATTTGTATTTTTAGAAGCTGTATTCTATCAAAATATATCAGAATCATCCATATGGCTCGCATGGAAACATGTGAATATTCTACAGCTGTTTGATCCTATATGGTATGGCAATTTTCTATCTTTTCAACATTTGTTCACATGGCGTTTTTCTGCACAAGTGTCGTTATCATGGATCTGTATCATGATTGCGTTATTCTCCACGATCTGTTATGTGAAATTCTATGATCGAAGGATTTCGATCCATATGAAACGATGGGTATCTTTATCATGTACCAATACCTATTTATGGATACAGGAAGGATATCGAATTCTATTGACGAATAAAGGCGTCTTTATTATTTTGATCGTGGTTTTATCTACAGTCTTGACATGGTTTCATCGCTTACAGACATATGCATCACTCCAACAAAATGAACAGGTTGTCTATGAAATCTATTCACAATATGCAGGTGAAGTCACAGAAGACACCAAGCGAAACCTAAAAATAAAAATGGAATCGTATGCGAATTACGAACAGCTATATCAAAATACCATTGCTTCTTATAAAAATAAAAAAATAACGTACGATGAATTACAGGATGCCAAAACAAGTTATGATATGCAGATGCGTGATTTTCCCATTTATGAAAAGCTGTACACAGAGGTAGAACAAGGCATTCCTTATATTCTGTATGATAAAGGTTATCAAGCGATTTTTTCAATGAAAGTTATTGATCGTGATGTTCATCAAAGTGTATGGATTATGGCGTTTGTGCTGTTTATGTGCGGCGCGGCAGCGTATCATCACCAGGAAGAACAACTGTATCAAAGTACAAAACTGGGAAACCATGTTCGATTATGTTTCATGTTCTCTCATGTATGGATGATTTGTTTCTTGATGGCATTGTTGGTATATGCTTTGGATTATGCGCATTTTGCGCATTTGTATCCGATGGATGATTTTGATGTAGGATTACGTACACTGTTTGACTTGTGCCATATACCGCTACCTGATATGTTACAGACTTGGACAATACAACAGTATCTATTTGCTTTATTTGGAATACGTTTATTGGGTGTGCTATCGACATGCATTACCGTAACTTTCTTGTTTCAGGTTTGTAAAAGTCGCATCATTGGATTTTTGATCAGCGCATTTGTATTATTTCTGCCCATGTTTTTATATTATCATGAATTGACATTTGTATCCTTTTTCTCTTTGTTCGATTTATTTATGGGCAATCTGTTTTTACAAAACATGTTTTCTGTTTCAAAGCTGCTCTTACTGTTATTGATCGATGTTGGATGCTTATGGATGCTATTTCAAAAAAAGCGTTTTCTTGTTTTTAAATGAATTTGTTTAAGGATAGATGTAAAGTATATGTATTTCTTTTATGCTTTTGCATATGCGAAATGTTTTTTGTATTATGACACATTTAATATGATTGATTTTTTTAAAATCAATAAAAGAATTTTGATTAAAATGAAAGAAATTCATGATTTTTCTTATTTTTTATTTATATAATAAAGAAGAAAACAAGAAAAAACATAGGACTTAACATTGCAATGGCTTTGACACCGGATAATATTAAGTCAATATATCATATTGATGATTTTTACTTATTTAGAGAAAATTTTGATTTCTTAATGTTATCTGTTTTGTATTGTGAGGGAAATGCCAGTAGTAATTATCAGTTAGATATGAATTATTGTATTGATTTCCATAAATCTTTGATAGACATATTCAAAATGTTCTAATTGCAAATTAGGGCATTATTTTGAAAGATCTAGTTATTGTATGGCAGCTAAAAAATTAATCGATGACGAATTTAAGGCGATAAAGAATAATAAATTTGTTTTAAAAGATACAGTATATGTAAAAGAAAATGGAGAAAATTCCCTTATTTTGTTTGAATTTAAAGAATGCAAGTCTTTTAAAATTGCTAGTAAACTTATTAAAGATAGGAATATACAAACTAGTTTTAATAACTTGATTGAGAAACAGCAGATAATTTCCTTAAAGAATATGGGATTAATTGTTAATGAATGATAAATTCTTTACTAAACGCATTAAATTATATAAAGTTTTTTGTTTATGAGAATGAGATTATGAATGTTATAAGGATTTCTCAATATTATAAGTTAATTTCATGAAAAAATTAATATTTGATATAGTAAGTGTTATATAAAGGAGGTGATAATATGAAATATGAAAAACCAGCATTTACTATTTTCTCTGGAAATAATGCCAGAGGACGCTCAGGTATGGCTCTTTGTAAGGTAACTTATACTTCAAAAGACCGTTAACGCCTGTAAGTAACAGGATCGTTATTATAATGTTCGTCTGTTATTAATTAAAACATAATATCAGTACGTCATGATATCAGATAATAAAAAGGAGTAGTTATTTATGATGAATACGATGAAGAACGTATTTATGTTCACAGATAAGAAAGTAAGAGGAAGCATCGTTATTTTATTGATAACGATCATACTATACAGTTTTATATCGATTGCGCCAGTGTATTATATTCAAAAACTTATTGATGCGATCAATATACAAAATCAAGAAAAAGCCATTTATGATATTCTTTTGTTTGGTTCCCTTTATCTTTTCTTACAAATAAGTGCGCAGTTATTTGGCGCATTATCCGATCTCATAACAGAAAAAATACAAACACGATTTGGCAGTGAATTACAAGTAAAATTGTATGATCATTTTCAAAACAGTGATATGATCGGTAAAGAAAACTCAACCATCCTGTCGAATCGTTTGATCGATGATACGAAATATGTAAGTATGAATTTTTTTAATAGTATCAAAGTGCTTTTTTCATCCATTTTGACATTCATCATCGGTGTAGGTTTTATGATACAAATCAACATATACTTAACATTGATCATTTTTCCACTTGGTTTGATTACAGCTTTGACATCTAGAGTGATAGAAAAAAAGGCGAAAATATACGCTGATGAAAAAAGAAATGCGGAAGAGGGATTATGGAAATGCTTTTCTCAAGGAATTTTAGGCGCCTTTACTTTAAAATTATACGATCAGAAACAAATATATGTTTCCAATATACGTACTTCAACCAATGAAGTGAAAAAAATTAGTTTTAAACAAAATCGAATGGAAAGTATAAGTAAGTTTGCGGTCGGTTCTTTATATATGATAACGATAGGTTTCATTATGATTTTTTCCGCAATTTTTGTCATTCAAAATAGGATCAGTATTGGCGGTTTGACCGCATTGATGATGTATAATCATATGTTGGTAGATCCTTTGATCAATCTATTGGATTGTCGTCAGATGTTGGCGAAATGTAGTGTCTCCATCCGTCGTATTCATGAAATTCTCCATCAAAAGACATCCTATCGAAATATAAGTAAACAATGGATTGATACGATTGAATGTAAAGATGTTAGCTTTTGGTATGATGAAGACAATAAGATTTTTCATCATATGGATTTGGTTTTACAAACAAATAATTTATATTTGATGAAAGGTCGTTCAGGAATTGGAAAGACGACTTTTGTCAATTTGATTGTAGGGTTTCTCTATCCGCAAAGCGGCACCATTCGTTATCTATCGGATGCATCCTACATCGATGCACTTCCTAATGTCGCCTATCTGATGCAAGATGGATTTATATTTGATATCAGCATCAAAGACAATATAAAGATAGCGAATGCGGATATATCAGAAAAGGAAATGGATCGTTTGATTGATGTATGCTGTCTAAAGGATGTGCTTGATAATTTCAATGATACACCGATTGGTGAAAATGGAAATTTACTATCCGGTGGAGAAAGAAAGCGTTTATTGTTGGCACAAACGCTTGCTAGAAAAGAAAGTCATGTGTTAATATTTGATGAATTATCGAGTTCCCTTGATTCTTATACATATAAAATGATTTGCAAGAATATACAGCCCTTTTTAAAAAATAAAATTTGTATTTTTATTGAACATAGTGAAGATCATTATATGGATTATGATGCCGAATTAAAGTTTCAAGATGGTGCTATACAGAAATGCCCAATGATAATATGAAAATTTTGAAATTATCATAAACGATCGATCCTTTTTACTCATTCACCGTTATAAGACTTTATAAATCTGCCATTCTAAGGATGAAGGCAGGTGTCATATGTATGGATATTTTTCATATATTCGAGATGATTGGCGGTTTGAGCTTGTTTTTGTTTGGCATGAGTATCATGGGACAAGCATTGGAGCGCAAAGCTGGAGGGAAATTAGGCACATTCTTACAAAAGCTGACGACAGGCAAAACGACAGGTTTTTTAACCGGTCTTGGTGTTACGGCGTTGATCCAAAGTTCATCTGCGGCCACGGTCATGGTGGTTGGGTTCGTTAACTCCGGACTCATGACATTGAAACAGGCCATCCATGTGATCATGGGAGCGAACGTTGGGACGACCATTACCGCATGGATCTTAAGTTTGGCTGGAATAGAAAGCTCCAATTTTTTTGTGAAATTATGCAAACCCTCTTCTTTTACACCTATATTGGCAATGATCGGCATTATTTTTTATCTGTTTACGAAAAACAATAAAAAGAAAGATACAGGTTTGATATTATTGGGTTTTGCGACTTTGATGTTTGGCATGGAAACGATGGCCGATGCGGTGTCAACACTCAAAGATGTCCCAGAATTTCAGGAATTGTTTCTGTTGTTCAAAAATCCTATCTTGGGTGTCATCGCAGGGGCGATCTTAACAGCGATCATTCAATCAAGTTCCGCTTCAGTGGGTATCTTACAGTCGCTTGCCACGACAGGGCAGGTTTCTTATGGCGCTGCGATTCCCATCATCATGGGACAGAATATCGGAACTTGCGTAACTGCCATTTTATCGTCGTTTGGCGCCAATAAAAACGCAAAACGTGCAGCTATGGTCCACTTGTTTTTCAATGTGATCGGTGCGACGGTATGGTTAACCATCTTCGTATTGGTTACGTCTTTGTATGAGCCGACATTTTTGAATGCGCCTGCATCCTTATTTGGCATTGCTCTTGCACATACGATTTTTAATTTGTTATGTACGTTGTTGTTATTGCCGATGGGTGGCATCTTAGAAAGATTGGCAAATGCATGCATTCAAGAAGATGAAACAACGGATACGATGGAAGATTTGGATGAGCGCTTTCTCAATACACCAGCGATCGCATTGGAGCGTTGTCGACAAGTTGTACAACTATTGGGACAGATTTCTGTAGAATCGATGAAAGAAAGTATGGATGCGATCTTACATGATTTAAAAGAAACTTCCATTCGTGAAAAAGAAGCATTGAGTGATCGCTATGAAGATATGTTGGGAAGTTATCTTGTCAATTTAAGTTCCAGACGTATTGATGAAAAAAGCAGCGCAGATGCATTGGTGTTATTGAAAGTCATTGGCGATTTTGAGCGTATTGCGGATCACAGTTTAAATTTATTGGAGTCCAAAGAAGAGCTTGAAGAAAAAAGCCTTTCGCTTACTCCACAAGCAATATCGGAGTTTGAATTGATCAAAGCGGCTGTGACTGAAATTTTGGATATCACGTACGCTGCGTTTATCAATGATGATATGGAACTGGCAGAACATGTAGAACCACTAGAACAGGTGATCGATCATTTAAAAAATGATTTTCGAACAAGTCATATCCTTAGACTACAACACGGTCAATGCTCGATCGAAACAGGTTTTATTTGGTCGGATATATTAACGGATCTGGAGCGTGCATCTGATCATTGTTCCAATATTGCGGCCACCATGATAGAAACATCGTTTCATCAGCTGAGACTTCATGAATCACTTCGAGAATATCGAAAAGACAATGCCGTATTTATGAAAAGATTTCATATGTATCAAAAGAAATATCGCTCTGTAATAAAATCAAACATGTAAAAAAGCAAACCATATAAAAACATATACTTTTATATGATAAAACAAGAATATTATAAAATGATACTATCTTACGTTATTCTCTGTTATGCATATATGAATTACTTTTCTATAAAATAATAGGAAAATATGAAACTTATGCTTGCACCTTATAAAAATTCTGATATAATGCTCATGGTAAAGGTGATAGGATGAAAAAGAAGATCATCGTGAAACGAAAAAACATATTGACGAATGCGTCAGATGGACTTTATAAAGGAAGCTGTATTTACGAAAAAAAAGCAGATGGCATAAAGATCAACTATCTGGAAGAAAATAAAGAGACCGCCGTGCAAGTAGATATGTATGCAAGCAAACAAACATTGCGATTACAAAGAGACGGTGAAACCAAAAGCACACTGAATTATGAAAAAGGAACATGGACAAAGGGAACTCTTTCTTCCGTTTACGGTGAATTGGAAGTCGATCTTTTCACAACCGCATATATTGTAAAAGATGATGTGATAACGCTGGCGTATGATATTTACAGCGAAAAACAAAAGATCAACAGCTATCGAATTATCTGGAACATACAGGAGGAGTAATATGAACGATTTGGAACTCACGTTAAAGCAGGCGATCCAAGATGCTGCCAAACAAGCATTTGGCACTGCCCCTGCATTGGATGATATCGTGATTGAAATTCCTAAAGATAAGGATCATGGCGATTATGCGACCAATATTGCTATGAAATCAGCGAAACTATGGAAAAAATCGCCTAGAGATATTGCGACAAGTCTCATTGAGCATTTGGATAAGGAACAAGGACAAATCCAGTCCTGTGAAATAGCAGGGCCGGGTTTTATCAATTTCAAAATGAGCACACAAGCCATAGCGAATGTGATCGATTTGGTTTTGGCGCAAGAGGATACTTATGGCAACAATGAAAGCGGACAACATAAGAAAGTGAATCTGGAATATGTTTCTGCGAATCCAACAGGTGATTTGCATTTGGGTCATGCGCGTGGCGCCGCATGGGGCGACAGTGTTGCACGCTTATTGAAAGCAAGCGGGTATGATGTTGTCAGAGAATACTATGTGAATGATGCCGGCAATCAGATTTTGAATTTAGCAAATTCACTGAAAGCACGCTATCATCAATGCTTTGGTGAAGATGTCGCATTGCCTGAAGATGGTTATTATGGCAAAGACGTTATTGAACTGGCAAAACAAATCAAGGAAGAACAAGGCGATCGTTTCCTGCATGATGATTCAAATGATGCGCTGGCTTTTTTTCGCAAAGAAGGTGTACGTTTGGAACTTGCCAAACTTCAGAAAGACTTGGATTTGTTTCGGGTACACTTTGATGTTTGGAGTTCGGAACAACAGCTTTATGATGAAGGCAAAGTTGAGCAAGCGATTTCCACACTGATGGAAATGGGGAAAACGTATGAAAAAGACGGCGCAATTTGGTTTTGTTCCAGTGCATATGGCGATGACAAAGACAGAGTGTTGAAAAAAAGTGATGGATCGTATACATATCTGTTACCGGATATTGCATACCATGTAACGAAGTTTGAACGTGGTTTTGATCAAATGGTCAACTTCTGGGGTGCGGATCATCATGGCTATATTCCACGCATGAAAGCAGCGATGCAGGCGCTTGGAAAAAACAAAGATCAATTGGAAGTGGACATCATCCAGATGGTTCGATTGGTAGACAACGGCGAAGAAGTGAAAATGTCAAAGCGAACGGGAAATGCCGTTACGATACGTGAACTTTGTGAAGAAGTCGGCGTGGATGCGACACGGTATTTCTTTGTGCAGCGTGCCTTGGATACACATTTGGATTTTGATTTACATCTGGCAAAGAAACAAAGCAACGAAAATCCGGTGTATTATGCGCAATATGCGCATGCAAGAATTTGTTCGATTCTGCGACAGGCTCCTGATTATCCAAAATGTGAGAATTATGATCGCTTAACGGATGAGAAAGAATTACAGCTGATGAAATATATCAATGAGTTCCCTAATATAGTGGCAGATGCGGCGAAAACACGTCAGCCACATAAGATGTGCAATTATATTCAGAAGCTGGCTGCCTATTTTCATAGTTTCTATAATGCCTGCAAGGTCATTGATCCCAATGCGGAAGAATTGTCCGCACAGCGGTTGGCATTGATGAAAGCTGCGAAAATCACGTTAAAAAATGCTTTATATCTTATTGGTGTAGAAGCAATTGAAAAAATGTAGGAGGAAGATGTGAATGAGTCAATCAATGGTAGATGTCGCATGTGAATTAATGAAGAGGAAGAAAAATCCGGTCATATTTTTAAAGTTGTGGGAAGATGTATCTACAATGATGGGATTTGACCAGCAACAATCCGATGACAATATTGCACAGTTTTACAGTGATATTTCATTAGATGATCGTTTTGTTTGCATAGGTGAAAACAAATGGGATCTTCGCAGTCGTCATACGTTCCATGAAAGTGTTATTGACACAGATGAACTTATTATTGAGGAAGCGGAAGAAGATGCAGATTATGTAGAAGAAACACCGATCAAAGAAACGATGATTGATGATTATAATTAATTAAAACAGAAATAAAACTTCCTATATTTTGTGGATTTAATCAAAATACAGGAAGTTTTTGTATTTAAAGTATTATGAAAACAATGTATTACATAAATGAACAGATGCCATGGCATCTTCACAATAATAATCTGCGCCGATTTCATTTGCGATTTCTTCATTCAATACAGCGCCGCCGACCCAGATAGGACATGTTATTGGTATCTGTTTCAATGCGTCAATTGTTTTTTTCATATGGATGACCGTAGTAGTCATGAGTGCGCTGAGTCCAATAATATCCGGCTGATGCTTTTGATAAGAGTCCACGACATTTTGTACCGGCACATCTTTTCCTAGATCGATCACATTATAGCCATAGCTTTCCAATACGACTTTGACAATGTTTTTTCCAATATCGTGCACATCACCTTCGACCGTTGCCATCATCACCGTTGCTTTCGTTTGACTCTTCAAGGAAAAACAAGACTGAATGACTTCAAATGATTGCTTGGCAGTTTCTGCGGATTGTATGAGTTGTGGTAGAAAAATTTTGTTTTTTTCATAATCGGAACCGACTTGATTTAGCGAAGGAATGAGAAAATCTTGAATGATGTCCATTGGCGGAATTTCTTTTAACAGTTCTTTTGTTTTATCTTTGATTTCTTCTTTCATTCCAAACGTAATCATTTCTTCTATTGTAAAAGAGGATGTTTTAGTTGTTGATACAATATTTTGCGCATGCTTGGAAATATACTCTGCACAGTCTTTGTCTTGATAGGATACGACTTTGTATGCGTCTATTGTATCCATGAGATCTTGATCCAACGGATTGATGATAGCCAAATCCAAACCGCAGTGCATGGCCAGTGTTAAGAAGGTGCGATTTAACAAAGAACGCTTTGGCAAGCCAAAAGAAATATTGGAAACACCTAAAACCGTTGGAACATGTAGCGTATCGCGAATCAAAGAAAGTGCCTGAAGTGTTTCTTGGACTTCTTTTTGTTGAGCGGACGCAGTGAGTGTCAAACAATCAATGAGAATGTTTTCTTTTGCGATTCCATATGCTTGTGCTTTCTGCACGATTTTTTCAGCGATGTGTAGACGCTCTTGTGCACTGCATGGTATGTCATCTTCCATCGTCAGAGCGATGATCGCAGCGCCATATTTTTTCACAATGGGAAAGATACGATCCATGACTTCGTTTTTTCCGTTGACAGAATTGATGAGTGGTTTTCCATTGTAATAACGGCAGGCAGTTTCTATGGCATCCGCAGATGAGGAATCCAATTGAAGCGGTAGATTGATTACTTCTTGGATGCGTTCCATGATTGTTTTCAAGGCAGATGCTTCATCGATGCCGGGCAGTCCTGCATTGACATCCAAAAGATTTGCGCCTGCTTGATCTTGGCGTATTGCTTCTACAATATAGGCTTCATAATCGCCTGCTTTTAATGCGGCCTGCAGTTTTTTCTTTCCGGTTGGATTACAGCGTTCTCCACATACAAGTGGATGTCCCAAAAAGGTTAGCGTGCAATTTTGAGAGGTAATGCGAACACTTGGTTCAATGGTTCTTGGTACGACGTTTCTTGGCAGCAACTGTTTTGATTGAGCAATGAATGCCGGCGTCGTGCCGCAACATCCCCCAATCACAGCGACGCCCATATCCAAATAAGATTCCATTGATGCACGGAACTCTTCCGGTGTCAGCGGATAGTGTGTTTTTCCGTTTTCCATGACGGGCAATCCCGCATTTGGTTGCAAGATGATAGGTAAGGATGTCGTTTGTAACAAAGTTTTCACACTGTCATAAAGATCGTTTGGTCCAAGCGAGCAGTTAATTCCCAGTGCATCGATGCCAAGACCTTCAACGGCTGTGGCAAAGGTCATCGCATCGCAGCCAGTTAATGTACGTCCGCTTTGATCGAATGTCATCGTTACAAAAATAGGAAGATCACTGCTTTCTTTCGCTGCCAAAACCGCAGCTTTTACTTCATAAAGATCCGACATGGTTTCAATCAAAACAAGATCTACAACATCTTTTACGGAATGAATAAGTGAGGCAAACATCGCATATGCATCATCAAAAGACAATGTTCCTAACGGTTTCAACATTTGTCCGATTGGTCCGATATCCAAAGCAATGAAAGCAGATGGATTCACCTCATCTCTTGCCTGTATTGCTAGATCAACTGCCGCTTTTGCGATTTCTGTTACATCATAACCACTGTTCGCAAGCTTTGTAGGATGTGCGCCAAATGTATTGGTCGTAATGATATCGGCGCCAGCTTTCAAATATTCTTTATGGATATTTCTGATGATTTTTGGATGAGTCATCTGATAAACTTCCGGAAGCTCTCCAATCCGCAGTCCTGCCTGTTGTAGAACTGACCCCATAGCGCCGTCAAATAGCAGTACCTCTTTACCTAATCGTTTTCGTAGCATCTGATGCCTTCCTTTCTAAATACGCAGGATGATTGCCGCATACAAGACATGCAGGACTTTTTTGCATTTCCTTTTGCGCCAATGATGCCCAACATGGATTTCATCGGTGTGAATAAGCCAGCGGATGTCAGCGATACGCCAATGGTTTGGTAAGTGCGAAGGGCATTGGACAACGTTTTGTTCAAGGTAAGGGGAATATCTCCGTAGCCCGGGGCAAAACGCATTGTTTTTGAATTTACGTGTTTTTTTTCATATTCATCGCAGCATTCTTCCAAATATCGGCTACTTACCGCATCAAATACCACGGCTTTTGCCATATCAATATGTTCATAATATTTGATTCTTCGATCGATGGAAATGCCGAGTGTACATGCGATCACGATGCAGCTGCTTATATCTTGGAAGTAGCACGCAAGATCTGTTGAGTCGCATGCAAGATCCAACTCTTTGATCGTTAAAGGATCGTGTGAAAGCGTAAATGCTTGATGGACGGCCTTAAATTGAGCTATTTGTCTCACTTCTTCGATACAGCGATCTATCTGTTTGTTTAACGAATCATCTGCTTTTTGAAAACAGTGCATATAACGCAGAATCATTTCCTTATTCATGATTCAACTCTTTGAGCACGGTAGGAATACTGCCAAATATTGCTTGTGCGATTTCAGGTTTATTCATTGTATAGATATGTATACCATCTACGCCATTGGTGATTAAATCGATGATTTGATGGGTCGCATAATTGATGCCGATTTCTTTCATGGCATTTGGATAGCGATAGTAGGACTCAATCATAGTGGACAGTTGATAGGGGATGGAACAGCCGCACATTTTCGCAGTATGAAGCAGTGATTTGGAATTTGTGACAGGCATAATACCAGCGATGATCGGTACTTGTATCCCTAGGTTTCTTGCGGCTTTGACAAGCCGGTAATAGTATTGGTTATCGAAAAAAATTTGTGTAATTAAATATTCTGCTCCGGCATCTACTTTTTCTTTTAAAGCTTTTAAATCATCTTCAAAGCAGGCGGCTTCTTGATGGACTTCCGGATAACAAGCGCCGGAAAGACAAAATGTATTCGGAAATTCTTGCGAGATATATTGATGCAAGTCTTTTGCATATTGAAAGTCTAGTGTTGTTTTGTCAATAATATGATCTTTTGGTTCATCACCACGCAGAGCTAAAATGTTTTCAATGTGATGATGTTTTAACTGTGTACATATGTTTTTGACTTCTTCTTTTTGAGAGGTGATGCATGTCATATGTGCAACTGCTTCAATGTGGTAGTCATTTTTAATTTTGGATGCGATTTCCACTGTTTTGCCTTTGGTGGATCCACCTGCGCCATATGTGACGCTAATGAAATCCGGATGAAGTTTTGATAGTTCATCTATGGTATGGTAAATGGACGTTATATTTTCGGCGTTTTGTTTTGGCGGAAAGACTTCAAAGGATAGTGTTGCTTTTGTTTTTAAAATTTCTGATATTTTCATAGGATTACCTCATTTTTGTTTCCTTAATTCTAAAACAAATGGATGCTTTAGTCAAAAGTTTTTCTTTTGTCACATGGCGATGTCATTTTGAATAACGTAAGACGCTTTCCGTGCGGACTATGTTTTTACTGATTATAGCCTCTTGGATAAAATTCAATAAAATAAAAATTTTTTGTAATTTCTACAAAAAAATGTACATATATAAGTAGGAGCTAAAAATGATATGTTACAAAATAAAATAAAAAGAGGATATAAAAGCCAAGAAACTATTTTTCACTCAGATCAAGGCGCAATATATTCCTCAAAGGCATTTAATAATGTACATAAAAATTATAACATAATTAGGTCAATGTCGAGAATAGGTACATGAACTGATAACCCAATGATTGAATCCAAAAAAGGTTGGTTAAAGAAAAAATGTTTATTGATTTTAATCAAGAAGTTTTCGAAACTGTTGAAGACTATATAGAAACTATTATATATGACCATAATCACTTAAGACCAAATTATGCATTCAATTATAAAAACCCTAATAGAGTATGGGACTCAATTAAGGTTTGAATAAATGTTTTTTATTGTCTACATCGTTTTTTACAACTTCATTTTTAAAGGATATCGCCAGTTTATAAATCATAAGATTTACATAATGAAATCAAAGAATACCAAATGGCGCCATTTTCCATGTCTTATATAATTGTAATTTATTCAAGTTCCTTCAATCGATGATTGATTTTTTTTGCTTCATATCGATTGAAAAAATAGAAACCAGACCAAATTGCTATAAAGATGAAACATGACAACAGAAACTGCAAAATAGTCAGGATGATTTGATCTGAATGATAGGGAATCCAACTTAAATATAATGCGACTGGATAAAAAACGCCCATTCCAATACAGAAATGCAGAATGGTTTTAATCAAATTGGAAGGTTGGTCAAATTGATAAATGACAGCTGTTCCGCCACAAGCAATACCAACGAGGATAGCGCCTATGGCTTGTTTTGTAAAATCTTCGCATATCTCCATGAATATGTATTCTTCCCCTAAATTGGAATAGAATAAACACATCAATACAAAAAATGTACAGCCTAAAGAAATACCGGATAATGTATATTTTATAATCATTTGTAACGCACTCTTCATTACAATCCCAACCTTTCTTTAAAACATTTACGAAAACTTCTCGATATATAATCAATGACGCCGTTCTTCATCACAAGTTCCATTGTGCCATTAAAACTTGCTTGCACATGATCAATTTGGCGTATGTTCACAATCGCTGATTTAGAAATGCGCACAAACCGATGATGGAGTGCATTTTCTAATTCATACAATGGCTGATCCAAAACATATCTGTTTTTCATTGCGTCATAACAAGCAATTTCTCTTCCTTCACTTCTTATTATGGCTATATTTTCCGGCTGAAGAAAAAACGTTTTTTTATCTTTTGTGGCCGGCAATGTTTGAGAACTCACATGTTCTTTTTCCAACATGGAAATGATTTCAGCGATTGATTCACTCATTTTATTTATATGAAGGATCGCATAAGGTTCTTTATAATCTGTACTGATTTTGCATTCGACTTTCATAGACGTAGCTCCTTGTTTCTTAATTATAACATATCGGATGAATAAAAACGTGCATTTCATACGTGGAATTATACCGCTTATACAATATAGGATACCGCTTCTTCCCAAAGTATTGCATATGTTTCATTCTCTATATAAAATTACGATGCGATCAAACAAGGAGGAATGATGATGAACCAAACAATAATTGTGAAAGTAGAAAATCTACAGATCACCTATCCGCATTGCCACGCGGTTGACAATATATCATTTTCGGTACATTCAAAAGAAATTGTGGCAGTGATTGGACAAAATGGCGCAGGAAAAACATCAACGGTAGAATGTATAGAAGGCTTGCGAAAACCAGACAGTGGCTTGATTCATGTGTTTGGAAAAGATCCATGGCTTTGTCGCAGTGAGGTCTACAAAGAAATGGGCGTTCAACTGCAAGAAGCACAATATCCATCAAAAATCAAAGTAGAGGAATTGTGTCAATTATTTGCGTCCTTTTACGAAAGAGCGGCAGACTGGAATACATTGTTAGTACAGCTAGGGTTAGATGAAAAAAGAAAACAAATGGTTCAAAAACTTTCCGGTGGGGAGAAACAGCGTTTATCAATTTTACTATCTCTTATGGGACGTCCCAAACTTTTGATACTGGATGAACTGACGACAGGACTTGATCCGGAAGTAAGGGCGACTATGTGGTGTAGTTTTGAGAATATAAGAGACAATGGTGTTTCCATCATTATGGTATCTCACTATATGGATGAAGTGGAAACGCTAGCCGATAAAATTCTGTATTTGGAAAAAGGCAAACAGTGCTTCTTTGGAACACAAAAAGAATTTCGAGCATATGCGAAATTGCGTATCGGCAAAGAAGAATGGGATGATCGCTTGTCTTTGGAAAAGCTATATCTCATGATGACCCCAAAGACATCAACGCTTACAATGGAGGGGATTTTATGAAAAGATTCTTTGTGATTTGTAAAATGATACTGCGGCTGTTTTTGCGAGATTTTTATAGTTTTTTCTTCACTTTGGCGTTTCCTGTATTCTTACTTTTTCTATTTGGCAGTATCTATGGCAATGCACCTATAGATCATGAAACAGCATTTGGCATAATGGATATTTCTGTACCGGCATATTCTGTCATGGTTATAGGCGTAAACGGTTTAATGTCATTGCCTTTGACCTTATCTGGATTCAAGGAGAAAAAAATCTATAAGAGATTTGATGCGACGCCAGTTGGAAAAAAACAAATTCTATGGGCGCAAGTTTGTATTCATGTGATGATGACATTGATAGGTATAGCGATATTGTTATTGTTGGGCTTTCTCTACTATCATATACAAATCAAGGGTTCATTTTTATCCATCTGTATTGGTATATTGGTATCCATTGCGGCACTATTTTCCATAGGTTTTCTTTTTACTGCCGTTGGACATGATTTGAAAAGTACTTCAATACTATGTTATTCTTTCTACTTTATCATGTTGTTTTTATCTGGCGCCACAATGCCGGATACGCTGTTTCCCGAACCATTGAAAACCATCTCTAATCTTTTGCCAATGACGTATGCGGTGGATCTTATGCAGGGGTTGTTTTTAAAAGATTCGCTGTTTCAGTGTGGAATGGAAATATCTGTCTTGGTAATTTTAACAGTGATATCTACGGTGATTGGCGCATGCTTATATAGAAAAAAAGACTGGACATAAAATGCTGTAATGGAAATCACAAATTAACTCAAATGCAATTTTGTATGCGTACGCTAAATTGTATTTGAAACATAGATTGTAATACAAGAAACGATATTGAATATAAGTATCGTTTTTTTTTTATGTGAAATATGTGAAGTGATGGAAATGGAAAACTTTTTTGTGATTTTGATAAAAAAAACGAACATATATAAGTAGAGGTCAGCGAAACTTGAAAGCATGAAGATTGATAAACAAATTTAATATAGTATAACCTGTAGTAAAATCTGATAAAGCGTATGATCATTATTGTAAACAGATATTACATGATCCACGTGTACTTATCTATTTTTTGAAGTATTTTGTGCCGGAATATAAAGAAACACCGTCGGATGATATAATGTGCTATATTGAAAGAACACCATCGACAGATGCATGTATCAAAGGAATGAATTTGGTAGATGAATCCATACATCATGCAAGAATTGAATTTGATTCTTTGTTTTTGGTAAAGATACCCGGAAAGGATGGAACGTTTGATAAGCTGTATGAAGAAAGCGCAATGGATTTGCTTGGCGTGGAAGAAGAACTTCGTCCAACAATTATGAAAGACCTTTTACATAAGAATGATTAATTATAAAAAGCGGTATTGTGAAGTGCACCCAATTATTTGGACAATAGTAAAGAAACTGATTAAGCAGTTATTAAGGATTGATTTCTGAATTGAACAGGAGTCAATCCTTTTAATTTGGTTGTAATTCTCTGTGTATTATAATACTTGATGTACTCTTCCATGGCAACCTTCAATTCTTTTAATGATTGATATGTATATTCATTCCCATAAAACATTTCATTTTTCCAAAGAAATTCTCAATATTCAATGTTGCCCTTTCTAATACGATATTCTTTTGATAAAGTTTGTAAGCTTTTGCCAGTTTTTCTTTTTTTGTAGATTTGTATTATTTGTTCTCTTGTTAGCTTTAACATATAAAAATGCACTTCCATTATTTATGTCCAAATTTTGGGGTGCACTTCACATGCATACCGTTTTTTTTATTACAAAACAAATACTTTAAAAAAGAGCCAAGCGCTACCTTTGATCACTCTTACTGCTAATTTTGATATTTGCCTCTGATCTATGTAATAGCTTGGCACCATTGAAATTATTGTATATGTTATATCACGATAATATGAATTTTGTGGATTATATTTAAAGTATCCATAACTTTGAAAACTAAACTTTTCAAAAACAATCATGTCAATTTTGTAAATGATTTTGTTTTAATAAAACAATGAAAATTCATACCTTCAAGATATGAATGAAACTTTTACCGTATAGCGCGCTGTTCCTACGAAAACATTGAATTTACCTTATGACATAGACATGACATCAAATCTTCTTTAAGAATAAAAACACTCAATATACTAATAAATTTAATCGATTATGTTAGAATGGTATAAGGAATACAGTTTTATTCCATTTTAACAATGCATAGTTAGAAAAATGAAGATAATTTACAAACTTTGGTAATTTATTGTTATAAATTTGAAAAAAATAAAAATTTTACTACAAATTATTGACAATGAATAAAAATTAACATATTATGATAAAAAAGTGAGGTATATGCATGAAAAAACAAATGGATGTTCATAGTGATGAATACTATGTGAAAAAGGCACAGAGTGGTGATGCGTATGCATTGGAAAAATTGTTTGAAAAATATCATAATCTAGCTTACTACATTGCTTTAAAAATTTGTCACTGTGATGCGGATGCGGAAGATATCGTACAAGAGAGTTTTATCGAAATTGAACGCTCCATACATAAATTGAATGAACCTAAATATTTTAAGGCATGGCTGAATAGGATTATCTTTTCAAAGAGCACAAGACTCTTTCGGAAAAACAAAGATGTGAATATGCGTCCATATGATGATACAGCATTGTCTCAGATTACGGAAGAGCGGCGCTATCTTTTGCCAAAGCAGGAAAGCAAGTTTCAAAGTGATCGTGAAGTTATGTTGTCGTTTGTCGATCAATTGCCGGATAAGCTTCGTGTGACATTATATCTCATGTATTTTGAAGAATTGAGCGTGAAGGAAATCGCCATGATTCTACAAATACCGGACGGTACCGTGAAAAGCAGAATCAGTAGTGCCAAAACGGAATTAAGAACCATGATCCGAAGTTATGAGGATAAAGAAGGCGTAAAATTGGATTTTCGTGCACATGCATTGGAGTCGGTGCTTGCCGGCGTATTTTTAAAAGAATATGCGGCTGTCATGAAGGCGAATCATGTTTCATGGATATCTAAACTGGTTCCAAGGAAACTGCAATCCATTCCACCTATAACATATGCTGCTTTTGTTTGTTCTGTTGTGGTGTTGGGCGCAACTTCCTATGCGATTGTGAATTCGTTTCCCTTTTCTGACAATGTTTCCACAACCAGTGTTCAGCAGTATACGACGTTTCCAATCATTGAGTTTCAGGGTAGGAAATTAACAAATGCAAAAGAAGCATATGAGGCTTTGATAAATATAGCGCATTGTTCGATTGAATTGGAAGAAATAGATGATGATTTGCTTAAGGAAATGAAAAAAGTATATATGGCAATCAAACATAATGACGGTGTATATTATGAATTGTTGCTTCAAAAAGGGTATGCAGATAATTTTGAATAAAAAATTATCTTTTTTTGAACCGATTGGTATTTGGATGGTTCTCAGAGCAGTGAACAAGGATAAGTGTGCGCTATTTTAGGGTAGAAAGGTGATTGTTATGTGGAAAAGGATGGTTGTATTTTGTATTGCGGTGCTTTGTGCTTTTTCAGTCGCCTATGCTTTTTATAATGGAAGGTTGAATGCAAGTACACCATCTTATCATGCGGGAGGAAATGTGACGGGAAGAATTAATAAGGCGCCGTCTAATTTAAATGTTAAAAATTTAGAATTTCAAAAAGGAGATCGTTTTTTATTAGGAACGATGAATCCTGAAACAAATAATTCGATTGCTTTACAATTAGTGGAAGAGACTACTTACAGAAGTTACAATTGCCCTACGTATACAGCGAATTGTTCGCAAACTACACCAATTACTTCATGGAGTGCGAACACTACGGAAGCGATTGCTCATCCAAATACAGGTATTGAAAAATCTGATTTTATCACAGTTGCCGGAAAATATTCTTATGCACCATATGCAGTATCAAATCTTTATCAAGTTATGAATGATTTCAATGCATCTCTTATAAGCGCAGATAGAAAGGTGTTGACATATAGAAATGCTGAGGATGAATTAAGTAATATTGCAAGTATATCACATGTTGCACAAAAAGCAATGTTTGAAAATGCGTTTAGTACATCTTATAATACGAAAGATTTTTATATTCATAGTGGTGCTTGGGGAGGCACTGGCGGAAAAAGTGTAAATGATTATAAGTTTTCTGAAAATTATTGGACTTCTTCTTTTTATGATGATAGTCTAAGTCTTAGAAGATTTGTGAATTATTATATAGTTGGGAGCACAGGCGATTATACCCCTTATGGTCAAGGGACAGATACAAATAGCGCACTGGATAGTTCGGGATTTCGACTTGCATTACGCCCAGTAGCGAATGTAGATGTCTCCAAGGTGATTTTCGCTGTTAGTAAAGGACAAGGTGGAGATTGGGCTAAAATTACGGTGCCTTACCTATCTTCAGGTTATTCAAATTTACACATGGATGCTTTGGGAGAGTCTATGAAATTAAGAATAGAACTCAGTACATTAACCGTTTCTACCTCACTCAAGCAAATTGAAAATGGATCACAATCTGCAATTAATAAAACAGTTAAGGATGGCACAGTGTATTTAAATGCTACAGCGCAAAGTGGAAATGATGGATATGGAGGCATTTATACAGTATCCGCACTTATTTTTAATGAAAAAGGTGATTTTGTTTATTATAAACCATTAGAAAGCGCAAAAGGTAGCGGAACATATGAATTTGATTTAAGTGGTATTCCTGTTGGAAAATACAAAATTGGTATTGTAAATGAAGCGTATAATGAAAACAGTACAGCTCCTGCTGATTCAAGTAAGATAACTGATGTATTACCATTAGAAATTGTAGAACCGGTTAGTATAAGCGTAACGCCAAAAACA
The DNA here is from genome assembly GCA_910576345.1 of Erysipelotrichales bacterium. GTDB lineage: Bacteria > Bacillota_I > Bacilli_A > Erysipelotrichales > Erysipelotrichaceae > C-19. Next base: position 4,935 of record CAJTIT010000031.1, on the reverse strand, counting down.
GGATTGGAATTTAGCAAGAATGTAAATAATGGAGATATGGTTGCGACTTATACAACTTCCAATGGTGTGAATCCGATTAGCGTATCTGTAGCAAGTGATACAAGTGTTTTAGGGCATGACAATGATTATCAGAAATTTACGATTTCAGGCAATAATGTGGTTGTGAATGATCCAAATGGTCTTCACGCAGGCGATTACTATTTTAAACTCAATGCAGTAGATGCGAATGGTGATCCTATGGGTGGTGTGAACTCTAATACGGTTCATATCGTTGTCGCTGAAACAAATCTTACTGTGGCATTTGATGATCCGAATCAAACAAAGAAAAGCATTGCACAAGCTATTTCAGGTTGGAGTGAAAAAGCGAGCGTAACGCCAAGTATCGGCGCAAAAGTAACGTATTCAAAAAGCGGTGGAAGTGTCGGCATCATCAATCTTGATCCAGATACAGGTGCGATAACGTATACAGGCGGTACTGCTTATGGAAAAATCACAATTAAAGCTACCGCAGATGATGATCCAAGCAGCGGCTTTGATGATTATCAGTCAAGTGAAGTCACGAAGGAAATTGTCATATACCGAGAGATTGATGGCAATGTCACACCACATGCCAATTCTTCTGATAGTACAATCCCAACCTTTAAAACCAGTGATGCCAATATCAAACCAAATGGCATCATAGGAACCATACATGGAACATTAGGTACTCCGGACAATATAACAAGCGGAACAACCACTTACACATATGGATTGAAAAATGTAGATGATCATTCTTATTTCAGTGTAGACAAAAATACAGGTATCATTAAAACAACTGCTGATTTAAGCGCAACGACAGGAACCTATCAAATTACAGTAACTGTCAGTGATAAATGGAGCACAAAAGAAATATCGGTCACAATCAATGTAGGAATGGCACCAGCGGAGAATTTAAAGTTTTATGAGAATGCCACATCCAATACGATGATAACATCAAAATCAGCTACCTTAACCGATACAGGCGTAAGTGTATTTGCGACAGTCAAAGGAAGTTCCAATAATAACCCTGTAACTTATCGATTGAAAGACGGAGAACCAACAAATGTGATTGATGTGAATCCAAACAGTGGCGCAGTCACAATAAAAAATGTTGGAACAGTTGTGATCATCGCAGAAAAACAAGGATCCGGTGGACAAGCTGACGCAATCACAGAATTAACATTCACAGTAACGGCCGGTACTCAAGAATTCATCTATACGGATGTAAGTGGAAATGAACTGCCAAAGAGTGGAAACAGTTATGATGATTACAGTGAAGTATATGGAAAAGGAAAGACATTCCAGTTATATACATCTGGTAATCCACCAAGTTCCACAGTAACGTATGCATTACAAGCAGGAAGTCCTACAGATGTGATCAGTGTTGATCCAAATGGATTGGTTTCAATCTATAATGCAAGTATGAATACACAAATTGGAAAAGTGATCGTAGAAGCGACCGGTCATGATCCAACCGGTAACTACAGCGATAAAACAATTGAACTTCCAATCACAATCACAAAGGCAAATCAAACGATATCATTCAAAGATGTCACACCTGCACAAAACGGAAAAGGAAAAGTAACACCGATCATACTAACACAAGATATATCCAGTAATGAAGGTGGCGTAAGTGTCAATGATACAAGTTACTATATTACGATCGATCCAAGTATTCCAACATCTCTTGCATGGACAAGTAATGGTATCGATATAGAATACAATTATGATAAAGAAGAAGGAATAGAGATACCATTACATGTAGAGAAAGCAGGGAATCGAAACTATAACAAAGCAGAAGCGAATGGAAAGATGAGGATCTTAGGACCGGATGAAAGTACATTAACGATCAATCGACCGGGAAAGATCGTATATGGAGATCACTTTACATTACGCTCCTTACAAGACGACAGTTCAAGTTTGAATGTCAACTATACATTTGAAGTAGACAATACGATCTTTGTATCGAATCCAAGCGTAAATAACAATATGGCAGAGTTTGATGCATTGAAGTGCAGTAATGGCGCAAAAATCAATATCACAGTGACAAGAACGGCAGACAGTGAAGTGACATTAAGCAAGGTAGTAACGATAGAAGTACTTCCAAAAGACATCAATATCACAATCGATGATAAAACGAAACAAAAGGGAGAAGAAAATCCACCATTAACGTTCCAAGATTTCACAAACCAACTGGTCAGTTGGAATGGGGTACAAGATGTGGTAGACAGTGGTATTGTAAAACTAAGTACCACAGCGACAACGACAAGCAAAGCAGGAAGTTATCCGATCACAGGCAATACAAAAGAAATGAACACAACGTATCCAAATTACAATTTCATCTTTAAAGAAGGCAAGTTGATGGTGGACAGTAACATTGATAAAGATGTGGATGGAGATGGAAAGCCGGACTTCAATGATCCGGATGGCGATGGATGTCCAGACCTCAACATCAAATGGAAAGACGATGATGGAAATTGGGTAATCATCAACGGTGATCGAGATTATGATGGTATACCTGATCTCAATATCGATAGTGATGGCGATGGGAAACCGGACTTAAACATCGATACGGATCATGATGATCGACCGGATATCAACCTTGTCATACTGAAGGAATGGAAACCGAATAAGTGTGTAGAGATTGACGGAATCAAATATTCCAGCGGTATCACCGCAAAACCTAAAATCAATATAGATGTAGATGGTGATTTGAATCCTGATATTAATATTGATACAAACGGAGACTTCAAGGCAGATTTCAATATTGATAGTGATGATGATGGAAAGGCTAACGTGAACATCGGAACGATGCACAGTAAATGGAATCCTGACAAAGATTATAAGTATCAGGGATTTGCTTATGATACGATTGGTAAGGCAGAACCATTATTAAACATCGATACGGATGGAGACGGACGGCCTGATATTAATCTTGATCTTGATGATGACGGAGTAGCGGATATTAATATTGATACGGACGGAGATCGCATTCCGGATGTAGATGTTGACAGCACAGGCGATGGCAAGCCTGATATCAATGTGGATACAGACGGCGACGGTATACCTTGCAATGACGAGAATTAAGAAAAAGCCTTATATAAAGGCTCTAAATGATTAAGGCTAGGATTGTTTTTATATTGATTTACACCAGTTTTACACCAATTTTAGAAAAGCATATTGTAATGCTTTTTTATTGATTATTATATTTGTTTTTATGATGAAAGAATAGGAAATCATTCTATAATGATAATAGCATATAATTAAATATGAAGCAACTATATGCGAATACAAACAATTCTCAGAGCGTGTAATATGCTCTGTTTTTTATTGGAGGAGATAACATGACATGCATTAAAGAAATGTCCAAAGAATTAAATACAAAAATAGTAAACGCAATGGAGCGGATAGAACAATTAGTACGCATGACTGATGGCAAATGCTATCTATCTTTTTCCGGCGGGAAAGACAGTACAGTGGTATTGACGTTAATAAAAATGTGCCAAGATATATATACGATAAGACCTTATAGTATACCTGCGGTGTATAGCGAAACAGGATTGGAATTAGGCGCTACAAGTAGGTTTGTTCGATTTATTAAAGACACCTATTATCCAAACATACATATGATACGCCCCAATCATTCCTTTCATTACATAATTGAGAATTTTGGTAAGCCAATCAAGTCAAAAATGCGGAGCGAATATTTGTTTAGATACCATTCTAAAAACAGTCAGAGCGCACTGTCGAATTTACTCGATCCAAAACAAAAGAAAATATATATAGCAAATAAAGACCTACATATGTTACATCCTGATTTTAAAATTCAGTGTACTAACAAATGTTGTCTATATCTTAAGAAAAAACCTTTTGATACATATTCAAAAAATAATGATATCCTTGGATATTTAACTGGATTACGAATGGCGGAGGGAGGGGCTCGTACCATGAATGCGTTGAATAGAGTTAAAAATGGCGGTAGATTATGTATGACTGCAAGTAAAGGAAAAACAGTTATAATGCCAATCATTGACTGGACTGACCAAGATATAGAAGATTTTATAAGTTATTACAATGTTCCGCTTTCAGAAGCCTATACTGAATATCATTGCAAAAGAACAGGTTGCTTTCTTTGTCCTTATTCTTTGAATTTGAAGGAAGATTTAAGCGTATTGTATTATAATGAACCAAATCGTTATACAGCCGCTATACACTGGCTTAAAGATGTTTATATCGCACAGAATGTAATACTGCCTTTTGATTCTGTATATGAGAACGAGCGCATTAAAAAATGGGCAGATGAATATGACAAAATGAGGTACGATATGATGTTGAAATATAGACCAAGTATCGCGTCTAAATACAGTAATTATCAATTATCATTAGAATTATAAAGAAATAGACCTGTCTAAGTAAGACAAGTCTATCGGTCATATGGTCTAGCAATCCATATGGTAGCAAAACTCAACTACCTCCTACATTGACATAAGTCAACTTAATGTAGGGTTTAGGAGTTGGCATCTATATTCTAACATAAATAAATCTTAAATCAAGATATATTTGAAATTTATCTTGATTATTATTGAAAGTCACGATTGACTAGAAAGGAAACATCAATGAAAACTGTAGTATCACCTTTTTAATCAACAGAAATTAAAATAAATGATGGCAGGGCAAACACGCTCTGTTTTTTATTGCAAATCAAGGAGGAACAATGACAAAAATAATTGCAATATCTAATCAAAAAGGCGGAGTAGGAAAAACAACAACTACCATAACACTTGGGGCGGGTTTGGTTCAGCAAGGTAAGAAAGTCTTGTTAATTGACTTTGATCCTCAAGGCAACATGACAAGTGCTTTAGGTGTTAAAGAGCCTGATGAACTAACAAATACAATATCATATCTAATGGATCAAGA
>CAJTIT010000030.1 GCA_910576345.1 Erysipelotrichales bacterium | reverse complement strand
AAGCGTATCACTTAGTATTTGAATATGTGGAAACATTTTATAACACAGTGCGTATTCATAGCCATTGTGAATATCAATCTCCAAATGATTATGAAAGTAACTATGATTTTCAAAAAAAGATCAATTAAATGTGTCCACTATCTTGACATAGTACCAGAGCTACCGCTAAAGGCAAAGGGGATAGTTATCTACTGGATAGATCAAAGAACTATGAAATCAAAGTAACGGCGTATGATAAAGCAGGAAATCCAAGTCAGACAATCACAGAAATCGTACAGGTAGATAAAGAGCCACCAGTAATCAAAGGAGTAAAAGACAAACAAGAATACAAGTATTACTATCTTCCAAGAGTAGTCACAGTAGAAGATAAATTGAGTGGAGTATATGAAGCATATTATGTCAAAGAAGAAGATGGAATACCGATAACGATAGATCCAGAAGTGAAGCTCAAAGAAATCGGAGAGTATGAAATCTATGCACAAGATAAAGCAGGAAATGAAATTATCATCACATTCAAAATCGTACCATTACCAGATATTGAAGATATCGATGGAAGTGATGAATCGAAAGACATCATCGATCAAGTAAAAGAAGAATTGGAAGAAATCAAAGATAAGATCGATAAGACAGAAAGAGAAGAATATGAGGAATGGATCAAAGATGCATTGGAAAAATGGGAATCCGAGCGAAAGAAAGTCGTAGAAACAGATGACAAATCATCAAAAGTAGAAGGACAAGGAGATACATCGTTTGATCCCAAAACGCAATTGATCGTAGATAGTATTTCACAAAGTACGTTACCAAAGCTACCGCAAAATGCTTTATATGCATATGATGTTTATCTGATGAAGGATAATGTAAAAGTACAAGCAGATGGAAGTATCAAAGTATATTTGCCATATACAGACAAGGAAGAACCAATACTGTATGAGATCAAAGGAAATCAAGTAAAACAGATACCATGTCAAAGAGAAGGTAACTATATCACATTCATTACAGATAGCTTAGGAAAGTATGCAATATCAAATGAGGCACAGGATAAAACAGATAAGAATGAATGTCAATTAGAAGGAACGAAGATCAATATCGATACAGATAACGATGGATATCCGGATGTAAATGTAGATATTGACAATGATTGTATCGCTGATCTCAATATCGATATGGACAATGATCAAATACCGGATATCAATATTGATAGCGATGGAGATGGCAAAGCAGAAATCAATGTAGATACCAATGAAGATGGAAAAGTAGACATCAACATAGTGAACATCAAAGAATGGAAACCAGAAAAAGTAGTCACGATCAATGGGATCACTTATGATACGATGGGAGGAATCAAGCCATATCTGAATATCGATGAAGATGGAGATGGAATACCGGATCGAAACATCGACGCTGATGGAAATGGAATTATCGATAGTGAAGAGAGAAAGAAGAATACAGGAGGAGCGATAGGAAGTGCGAACACAGGAGATAGCTCCAAATGGAATCTATGGTGGATCATGATGATATCGACAAGTATGGTAATGATTTATGCAATTTATAGAAAGAGAAAGCAGAAAGATACATTTTAATAAATAGGCTTTTATCATTATATACGTTTTGAACAGGTGTTTTTATAGCAAAAATGCCTGCTTTTCTATATGAAAAGTTTATCTATTTCGCTAAGTAAACGTTGTATTCGTTTGGTTATAAACAAATATACGCATTTTTATATTGACAATGCGCAGCAGAAATGCAAAGTATTAGGCTTATAAACCACTTATGCAAATGTTACTAACGATAGCTGCATTATATAAGAAAACTTAGAAAGCAAAGTAATGTCGCCTATAATTCACTCCTTTTGGTTTACATATCACTTTATGATAGACCTGTTACTGAAAAAATCAAATATTTACTATTTGCTTCTTGGAAATGTTTGTAAGCATCAAGTTATGGTTATACAACAGTATTTGACGCATAGAATAGTAGTAAAAATAAAATTAATAGAGCCATATCAATTTTACATAAGGCGGGTTAATAGTATTTTCTAATCAGTAATTTAAGGGAATGAAAAAACAACGAATGAATGAAGAAGTTGTTCTACATATAGTTGAAAAATAGCGATACTTATGCTATTCTATAGTAGAGAATCTAAAGCTTGGAAGGCTATTTTATGATGGATCCTTTCAAGAAATGGCAGAATCAGGTAACAAATCAAAATCACGAAAATCTGATACAGGAAGGCAGCTTATCATTAGAAAGCATATCAAAAGTATCTGATTCAACACTAAAACAAGTTAAAAAATAAAAATAAGCAGTCGCTGTTGAAATCGGGCATCGTAATACGGACTTTCCATTGTTTTATTCAGTTATGAAGTAAAGAGAAATCAAAACTGTTAAAACAAGTATGCAAGTATAAAAAAAGAAACATCAAATATAATGTTTCAGATTGAATATAAATAGGGTAGGCTGAGACTTTCAGACACGCTTATCACAGCGATCTCTAAAACTATGGAGCATCGATGGAAAATCTCAACCCGTGAACATTGTAACATATATACACCAAAATGAAAAGAAAAAATATGATTTTGTTTGATAGAATTATGATTGTTAAGTATCTAAAATTATCAACTATGCATTTATTTTATTGTTTGCTTTATATAAAAACAAGCAATATTCACATAACTTTTACATTTTTTTACAAAGTTTGTCAACTTTTTACCAAAAGCGACTGTCAATGATTTCTCGATATGTTAGACTTTCTACACATACAAACAAACATGGAGGTAAGAACAATGTATGAAGGGAAGATTCTTGAAGAGATCATTCGTCTTTTTCAAGAGATAAAATTAAGGAAGAGTCAGAAAGGATACTATTTTTTGTGTTACGGACTACAACAGTACTATCAGTACGAGGAGAAGTTCAGACATCAGATTTATCACTTATTGTTTCAAGAAATTGCGGAGAAGTTCAATACGAACAGAAGTTGTGTAGAACGCAATATTCGCTATGTATTGGAAGCGACGTGGACAAGAGAATACTCAAATCAGCAATATGATTATTATGATTCGATTATCCACGAATCCGGAAAGCCATCATCAGCAGATTTTATTGTATTATCGAAAAAAATTCTGGATTATCGCTTTAAAAACAAGGAAGTGAAGTAAGCAAATCTCATGCATCCATCAAGTCATTGACATAACACAAGAAAACTTGAAGCAAGCGCATGAAAGAAATGAATTGCTTGTAAGAAAGTAATATTCAAAACGGATATTGCTTTTTTTTTGTTTGAAATGATTTTTTAATCATATGATTATATGAATTATTTCATATTGCATATTTACTTTAAAAAATGAACAGAATTCTTTATCAATGACATTATTTCTTTTATTTATGTAAAATAACAAAGACAAAAACTGTAAAAAATTGTAAATTTATAATAAATTTGTAATAATTATGAAAAAATAATAGTAGACATTCCTCTCAACTTGTTATATGATAAAAATATGTTGGAGGTAATTTTATGACGAAAGATGAAATTTCACTCATTCAAAGGGTCCAGCAGGGAAAAGAAGGCGCATTTGAAGAGTTATTTCAAAGGTATTACGGAAAAGCATATGCGATTGCTTATCGTGTGATGAACTGTGATGCAGATGCGCATGACGTAGCACAGGAAACGATGATGGAGATTCATCGTTCGCTTTCACGATTGAAAGAGGCGAATTGTTTTTATTCATGGATGACAAGAATCGTCATCAGTAAGTGCAATCGTATGTATCGAAATATACAGGCAAGTACCATGGATCCTCAAAAGATTCAGGCTGTGCAGGGATTTGAAGAAAACAGAGTGTATATGCTGCCGGAAAAAGAAATGGAGAATACGGCAGACCATGATGTCGTATTAGGACTCATTTATACGCTGAAACCACAATTTTCCCAAGCATTGGATATGATGTACCTCAAACAAATGAAATTACAGGAAATCGCAGAAGAACTGGATATTTCCATCAGTACCGTAAAATCAAGAGTGGTCAGAGGAAGAGTCATGCTGAAACAGCGAATCGATGAATTTGAACAGTTGGAGCAAAGAAAGATCAGCTTCCATCTCCATACGCCCGCCTCTTTATTTGGTTTCTCTTTGATCTTTTATACAATTAAGAATTATATACAGCATGCAGGATCCAATGTGGTATCGTATGCAAGTGGTGGTATCACACAAATGGCATGTGTGATTTCATTTGCGGCATTGGCCGTCAGCGGAACCGTTTTTGCGATTGAAGATCTTAGCGCTGAAACAGATGCATCTTATCAAGAGCCTACAACAATGGCGAACAAAACAGAACAGACAAACAGTGAAACAAGTAATCATTTTTTTAGACCAACAACATATCAGTCGAAACATATTACATCCAGCATAGAAGCATATTATACTTGTTTAAACTGGGCATTGGATGAAGAAGAAATGAAAGCAAAAAGCAAAGCGGAATTTGATGAAATTTTGCCTGTTTATCAAGCGTTAAAGGAAAGCAATGATTTGTATTTTGAGCAATTGACGAATAGAGGATGGTCTTCTTTGTTTGAAGCATTTTTACAATAATTTAAAAAAAATTAAATTTTCTTGAATTTTTGAAACATTTTGAAACTGTTACTGGTTCTCATTGACGATATAGAATGTATATCGTTGTTCTGATAGGAGAAATGAAACAGTAGTTTCACCGTATCTTTTTATAATGGCTTTTTAAAGTAATAGATTTGTATATAAGTTAGAATGGCATAAGGCATAGAATCCATAGAACATATATAAGATACACATTCATAACAAAGAAAGGGTAGATGGATATGATGAAAAGGTTTTGTATTCTTATGTGTTTTTTTGTATGCACACTTATAGGGAGTCTTATTTGAGGAATGTATCTGCGAATGAATGTTATGACTGATCTTATTGATACTTCTGTAAATGATAAATGACGATTCAGCGTGGAAAAAAAAACAGTACACGAAAAGCTTTTGAAAGTTTCGATAGAAAGAGAAAGGAAAATCTATATGAAAAAGAAGTCAGTAATTCTTATTTGCACATTATTGATGTTATTAGGAATACCAATTATGAATGTCATTCCAAATACAATGAGCGCAAGTAGCAATCTGGTGCAGGGAGAAAAGGCAGTTGATTTTGTATTTGGGATTCAAGGAACAACTTTCCAAACTTTTGCCTATATTATCACAGAAAATGGTAACTTATTTCACCATTCTACTGAAGTTGGAGGTGTTATAGTACCAATAACTGAACAATCCACAAATAATACTATGGGAAATGGAGGAGAACCCTTAAATGGTATTATAAAGGTTTCAGCGGTTTCTCAATCTGCCTATCCACATAATGTGATGGCATTGAGAGAAGATGGTACAATCTATGAATGGGGAGATAATAGCAAAGGACAATTTGGAAATGGCGTGAATGGTGGGCTGGAATCAATCCCGGTATTGGTAACACCTAATGTGCCAGGAACTGTTGTTGGAGTTCAAACGACATACAGTGCAAATTTTGTTTTAACAGATAATGGCGATGTTTATGCAAGTGGGGATGGCACTCATGGTCTTTTGGGAAATGGAACCACAAATTCTACCAACACATTCACAAAAGTCAATATAAGTAACGTTAAAAAATTGGCTGGTGAGAAAAATACGATGTATGCATTAACAAACGATGGAAAAGTCTATAGCTGGGGTAGTGAAGTTTATGATGGTGCGGAATGGAAATATGATGTCTTGGAGCCTATCTTGATCAATAAGCCGGATGGAACTCCATTTACCAAAGTTGTTGATATCTCATGCGAAGGAGTTGCAGCAGGATGGCCACACGGAGGTGCGCCGGGTGTTTCTATTTTAGTGGATGAAAACGATAAGGTAAGTGGGTATCAGGTTGGATTAATTAGTCAACATGGCGGTGTAGGAAATCAGTTGGTATTTTCTAAATCGGTTACTGCATCCTCCGAAGTGAAAAACATAACAGGGAGTTATGCTGATTCTGATGTGTTAGGATTTGTAATGGACGGTGATTTTTATACTAAAACAGAGAATCCTTTCTCAACACCGGCAGCTACGAAAGTAGTCAAAGCTGTTAAAGTGGATCACATGTCTAGAGTATTGTCAGAAACCGGAGAGTTTTATATTGACGGTGTGGTTGATGAGCTTGATTTGGGTATTGATTTGCAGGCAACCAAAAGCAATTCTCAAGGATATGCAAGTGAAGAAAAATATAACGATTATGTGGATATTACAGTTTCGAATGCAAGTGGTAAACCGATTACTTGTGCGCTGGAAGATCCTGTAGGATCAACTTCACAAGGATGTGCAGATTTTAATAATAATAGTGTTCGTGTCAATGTAGGTACTGATCGAGTATATCAAAAATATCTGTTTGATTTTACAATAGGAAATAGAGAAATCATCATTGATTTATATAAGGGAATGCCAAAGTTTCAGGATTATTCTTCAACAAGCGTCAATAAGATTATGGTAAATACCTCCTTATCATTATCTGTACCTGTAGACCAAACGGCTTGGAATAGCTATACAGCGACTATTACCAATTCTTCCGGACAAACGAGTGCTTTTACAGGTGGTACTTTAGCAAAGGGAACCTATACGATTCATGTTACGGATGCATATGGCAATACACAAGATTATCAGTTTGAAGTGAGCGATTTACCGGAACCTACCGCAATCTTTACACCGGCGAGTACGTCATTAAAGTATAAGGATGATAATACCAAAAGAAATGGAACAGTTGGTACATTCTCACTTCAATATCCGGCGGGAGAACCAACATCTACCATTGCATCTATTCAATTAGGTACCGGTGGTGATGAATCACATTTCAGTATCGATACGACTGGAGCATTAACAGTAAAAGGGAATGATTTAGATGCAGGAACTTACAATGTTACTGTTTCTGGTAAAGATGGAAATCAAGTGGATTTCACAAAAACTGTTCAGATTGTTGTAGAGAAAGCAGATCAAGATAACTATCAAATCACAAACAATGCGAATTATCCATTGAAAGTGAATCAGGAGATTTTAATCACAACCACTGGAAATGAAAGCGGAGGAAATGAAAATTATTCTATTACAAATGGAAATACTGTTGCTCAAATTTCAAATGGCAATAAGTTTAAAATCCTAACAAGTGGAACCTTTACATTAGAAGCGACTGTACAAGGAAACAACAATTATAATTCTAAAACAGTGACAAAACAGATTACTATTTCACAGCTTCCGGTACAAACAAATCCAATTAAGATTAGTAGTGGCGATTCTTTCATATATGGAAATACCTATACACCAACATCGACTGGTGGAACAGGAAGTGGAAATGTTACTTGGACGATTGAAAATGATTCTGGTACAGGCGCAATATTGAACAATGGATCTATCAAAGTCACAGGAGTAGGAACCTTTACACTCAAAGTAACCAAAGCAGGAGACACAAACTATCAATCCTCTTCCGATTCCAAAGTTATCACAGTAAACAAAAGAAATACAACAGTAAAACCAAAAGATGTGACAAGAAAAGTAGGAGAAACATTCAAAGACAATGGGATTACCTACAATCCACAGCCAATCGCCGGAGATAGTTTAGGAACACCAATTATCACAAGCAAGTATCCACTTACTCAACCAGCCGGAAGATATACAGACGGTATACAAGTCACAGGATTAACCAATCCAAACTATGATTTTGAATATCAAGAAGGAACTTTAGTGATCAATGATACGACTTTACCAAACAATGGTAGTGGTTATTATAAAATTACAGGAACGTTAGGAAAAAATAATTGGTATATCAGCGATATTCAAATATCAACCATCAATAAAGATGGATATGATGAAATCAGTTCGGATGGAATCAACTTCCAAACAACACCATTGATCTATCAAGAGGCATCAATTATCAAGTGAAGATAGATCAAACACCACCAACTGTCCCAACTTTGACGATGAATCAACTGAATACATCAAGAATGGCAAGACTGATCAACTTCTTGAGTTTTGGAAACTGGATGAATACTGGCGCAGAAGTAGTAATGTCAAGTAGCGATGGCACAAGTGGAATTGATAATTACACGTATATAGAAACGGATACAAAAGGATCCAGTAATACAAAAACAAGTACAACCGGTAAAGTTACTTATCAAGATGATGTAGAAATCGGTATAACTGCCAAAGCATGTGACAAAGCAGGAAATTGTAGCGATCTAAGTGCGAGTGAAACCTTAATGATTGATCGAAAAGGACCGGATATTACCGGAGTAAAAGATCAAAGTGTGTATAAATACTATTATCTACCAAGATTTGTGAAAGTCAAAGATAATGGCAGTGGATTATCGTATGCAGAATACAAGAAAGATGGCACACAGGCAGGAACGATTCAAGAAGATGTTGATGAACGAATAGATGGTGTAGGAAAATACGAAGTCAATGCGATTGACAATGCAGGAAATGAATCTACTTTATCTTTTGAAATCGTACCATTACCAGATATAGAAGACATTGACGGAAGTGATGAATCGAAAGACATCATTGATCAAGTGAAAGATGAATACGAAGAAGTCAAGGATCATTTGACAGATGAAGAAAGAAAAGAATATGAAGACTGGATCAAAGATGCGGAAGACAAATGGGAATCCGAGCGAAAGAAGGTTGTAGAAACAGATGACAAGAGCGCAAAAGTAGAAGGACAAAATGGCACCACATTTGATCCGAATCTAGAATTGATCGTGGATGATATAACCGATCAGCCATTACCACTTTTACCAAAAAACGCAAACGCAGTATATGATGTCTACTTACAAAAAGGGAATACAAAAGTACAACCGGATGGAAGTATTAAAGTATATCTGCCATATACAGACAGTGAAGATCCAATCATCTATCAAATCGATGAAAATGGTAAAGTCACAGAAATCAAAGCAGAAAAAGAAGGAAACTATGTCACATTCATAACGGATGAACTTGGCAAATTTGCGATAAGCAATACGGCACAGACAAACAACAAAGACAACATGTGTGTGGTTGGACCGGATGGGAAAGTAGAGTCAGGCGATGAAGTATGTGGAAAGCCAAATGACAAAGGCGATCAACCGACAAAGAAACCGGATGGAAGTGTAGAAGTACCGGATGGAGGAAAAGTAGAATTTCCAAATGGAACAGAAATAGAAACACCAGATGGAGCCATTATCAATCCGGATGGATCCGTCACCTTACCGGATGGCACAGAATATGATCCGAATGGAAACATCAAAGATAAAGATGTATGTAAACTGGATGGAAAAGAAATCAATATCGATACGGATGGAGATGGAATTCCGGATATCAATTTGGATTTAGATGGCGATTGTACGCCTGATATCAATATCGATAATAACGGCGATCAAGTTCCGGATATTAACATTGATACAACAGGGGATGGCAAACCAAATATAAATCTTGATACGAATGGCGATGGCAAAGCTGATTTGAATGTTCTGCTAAACATCAAATGGAAACCAAATGCTACATTCACCGTTCATGGATTTACTTATAACACAATGACAGGTTTAAAACCACAACTTAATATTGATGATGATGGAGATGGTAAACCGGATCGCAATATCGATGCGAATGGAAACGGAATCATTGATAGTGAAGAAAACAAAAACATGGGCGGAGCAACAGGAGGAGCGAATACAGGTGATTCTCATAAATGGATATGGTGGATGATACTGTTGGCAATCACATCTATCACAATGATGATTTCACTGCATAAAAACAGAAAGATACATTTCAATAAATAAAAGTTTATAAATGTAGACTTAAATAGAAATCGGAAAAACATATTGAAATATATGTTTCTGAACAAAAAAACAGGCATTTTTATTTTAAAAACACCTGTTCAGAAATGTCTAAAATTATAGATAAAACAGAAAGGAAAGATGGTTATGAAGAAGACAATATTTATAGTTTTGGTCTTTATAGTAGTGTTGATTAGTATACCAATCATGAATGGATCTATTAGCACTTTGAATGCGGCATCAAGCTATACAACAGGAAATCATGTATATTTAGGGAATGAATCCTATACAATAATTGATTCCAATACAATGACTTTATTGGCAGATAAAGCAGTAGGGGATGGAGAGATGACATGGGATAACGCAGTCTCTTTATTGAGTAATTTACCATCTAATTATGGAGGATTAGGTAGTAAAGTTGTAACCGGAAATCTGTCATTGCCAAAAACAAGTGATTTGTCCTCTTTAATGAATGAAGATCAAACAGCGTTGACAACGATATCTCCAATCAGTAGCGATTGGTGGCTGGGGGATGAGTCAGTAGATAATCGCAGTAAGTTTGTGGGGGCAAATACAAATTCTTTGGTAACAGATGTGCGTATTGTTAAAAATGTTTTGGATAAAGCAGAAAAAGTTTGTAATATGGATCAAACTGTGATAGAGCAGGGAATAAAGCCAACTAGAACAGCAAATGATATGGATTTATCTATTCATGTTAACCGAGGAAAATTTCTATTACGTACAGTTGGGACAGTTAAAAAAATGGAATTATATGAAACTCCTGATTGCTCAGGACAATTTTCGGATATGAATTTTAATGTTGGTGGAGGTACGAGCGTAATTATGGATCCAAATAATTTAGATCTTGGACAGGCTTTACAAAATAGCGGCTATCTAAAGATTCATTTTATGTTCGTAAATCATGCGATTGATAAAATGGGGTTAATCGATTATTTAGAAGGATATCTTGCGGATCCTAGCCAGGGCGTTGATAAGGTGTTTTCTGTGCCTGTTCAAAATGAAGTGTGTCAAACCTTCAGCAAGCCTTTGAATGTTGAGAATCCATATGGCATACTAAAAGATGTAAACAGTTATAAAGTATATGATGATACTCCTGATAAGTTTATTGATGTACAAATAGGGTTTACTGAAAATCCTGATGTAATCAATTGTCCGGGACATGCGCAAACTGCAGGCACCTCTTCAGTAAGACCGCTACTTACATTAGGGAAAGATAAACTAGCTTACTCAAGTGCTTCAAAGCCAACGTTTCAATTTAGCCCTATTATCAATCATCCGATTCCTAAAGTAGAAGGAGGCAATTCATATCTTACCTTAACTGACTCTGATTTAGAGATAACGCTTGATCCAAATCATGGGAATGTTACAAATAATGTATTAAAAGTAGATTTAGCGGATGCTTCTTCAATGATTACAATACCAATCGCACTCAGTGGAAACGTCGCTTCCGGAACTCGTTATGTGAGTGCAATGGCTCATATAAATAATCAAGATCAATATGGAGTGCTGGGAGCAATCAACGGCACAACAGGTACTGTTCAATTCGATCTGTCAAGTTTTCCTGACTGGCAAACAGCGAAAACATTATCATTGACACTATATCAAGAAGTTGATGAAGGAACCAATACAACGTATCGTGGGAATGGTACAGAAATTACATTGGAATTAAATCTTCCTGATCCTACAGTTGTATTTACACCTTCAACTCATTATTTTACCTATAAAGACGCATATACAACAGCAAATGGAACAGTGGGAATATTCTCCCTTGATTATCCTGAAGGATTTCAAGTGCCGCAAATTTCATCGATTCAATTAGCCACTACTGGTGATGAATCACATTTTAGCATTGATAATACTGGTGCATTGAAAGTAAAAGGAAATGATTTAGATGGCGGAACTTACAATGTTACTGTTTCTGGAAAAGATACAAATGATGCAAAGTTTACTAAGTCAGTTCAAATTGTTGTAGGAAAGAGAAATCAAGACAATTATCAAATCACAAATGAGGCGAATTATAAGTTCCAAACAAATCAGGATATTACAATTACGACTTTCGGAAATGAAAGTGGAGAAAATGAAACTTATACAATCACAAATGGAAATTCTATCGCACAGATTTCCAATACGAATAAGTTTCAAATGTTAAGTGCCGGAACCTTTACTTTGGAAGCGACTGTACAAGGAAATCAAAACTATAATCCAAAAACAGTCACAAAACAAATCACTCTTTCTCAATTACCAACACAAACCAATCCAATCAAGATTAGCAGTGGAGATTCTATGATATATGGAAATACGTATACTCCAACCTCTACTGGTGGAACAGGAAGTGGAAATGTTTCTTGGGTAATTGAAAATGATTCTGGTACAGGCGCAATATTGAACAATGGATCTATTAAAGTCACAGGAATTGGAACCTTTACACTCAAAGTAACCAAAGCAGGAGATACGAATTATCAATCATCTTCTGATTCCAAAGTCATCACAGTAAACAAAAGAAAGACAACAGTAAAACCAAAAGATGTGACAAGAAAAGTAGGAGAAGCATTTAAAGACAATGGAGTTACTTACAATCCACAGCCAGTCGCCGGAGATAGTTTAGGAACACCAATCATCACAAGCAAATATCCAACAAGCCAACAAGCAGGAAGATATACAGACGGTATACAAGTCACAGGATTAACCAATCCAAATTATGATTTTGAATATCAAGAAGGAACACTCATTATCAATGATACGACTTTACCAAACAATGGTAGTGGTTATTATAAAATTACAGGAACGTTAGGAAAGAATAATTGGTATATCAGCGATATTCAAATATCAACCATCAATAAAGATGGATATGATGAAATCAGTTCGGATGGAATCAACTTTCAAACAACACCATTGATCTATCAAACAGATGGAGAATATCCAATCACATTCTATTTGAAGAATTCTACCACAGGTATTATCGCAAAAGGCATCAATTATCAAGTGAAGATCGATCAAACACCACCAACAGTACCTACGCTTACCATGAATCAAATCAATACATCAAGAATGGCAAGACTGATTAACTTCTTGAGTTTTGGAAACTGGATGAATACAGGCGCAGAAGTGGTGATGTCAAGTAGCGATGGCACAAGTGGAATTGATAATTACACGTATATAGAAACGGATACAAAAGGATCCAGTAATACAAAAACAAGTACAACCGGTAAAGTTACTTATCAAGATGATGTAGAAATCGGTATAACTGCCAAAGCATGTGACAAAGCAGGAAATTGTAGCGATCTAAGTGCGAGTGAAACCTTAATGATTGATCGAAAAGGACCGGATATTACCGGAGTAAAAGATCAAAGTGTGTATAAATACTATTATCTACCAAGATTTGTGAATGTCAAAGATAGTGGCAGCGGATTATCGTATGCGGAATACTTGAAAGATGGAGCGCAAGCAGGAACAATTCAAGAAAATGTCAATGAGCGAATAGATGGTGTAGGAAAATACGAAGTCAATGCGATTGACAATGCAGGAAATGAATCTACTTTATCTTTTGAAATCGTACCATTACCCAATATTGATGATATTGATGGAAGTGATGAATCCAAAGACATCATTGATCAAGTGAAAGATGAATACGAAGAAGTCAAGGATCATTTGACAGATGAAGAAAGAAAAGAATATGAAGACTGGATCAAAGATGCGCAAGACAAATGGGAATCCGAGCGAAAGAAGGTTGTAGAAACAGATGACAAGAGCGCAAAAGTAGAAGGACAAAATGGCACCACATTTGATCCAAATGTAGAATTGATTGTGGATGATATAACCGATCAGCCATTACCACCATTACCAAAGAATGCAAATATGGTTTATGATGTCTACCTACAAAAAGGGAATATGAAAGTAGAACCGGATGGAAGTATTAAAGTATACCTACCTTATACAGACAGTGAAGATCCAATCATTTATCAAATTGATGAAAATGGCAAAGTTACAGAAATCAAAGCAGAAAAAGAAGGAAACTATGTCACATTCATAACGGATGAACTTGGCAAATTTGCGATAAGCAATACTGCACAACCGGATAACAAAGACAACATGTGTGTGGTTGGACCGGATGGGAAAGTAGAGACAGGCGATGAAGTATGTGGAAAGCCAAATGACAAAGGCGATCAACCGACAAAGAAACCGGATGGCAGTGTAGAAGTACCGGATGGAGGAAAAGTGGAATTTCCAAATGGTACAGAAATAGACACACCTAATGGAGCCATCATCAATCCGGATGGAACCGTGACCTTACCGGATGGTACGGAATATGATCCGAATGGAAACATCAAAGATAAAGATGTATGTAAACTGGATGGAAAAGAAATCAATATCGATACGGATGGAGATGGAATTCCGGACATCAATTTGGATTTAGATGGCGATTGTACGCCTGATATCAATATCGATAATAACGGCGATCATGTTCCGGACATTAACATTGATACAACAGGAGATGGCAAACCAAATATAAATCTTGATACAAATGGCGATGGCAAAGCTGATTTGAATGTTCTGCTAAACATCAAATGGAAACCAAATGCTACATTCACCGTTCATGGATTTACTTATAACACAATGACAGGTTTAAAACCACAACTTAATATCGATGATGATGGAGATGGGAAACCGGATCGCAATATGGATGCAGATGGAAATGGAATTATTGACAGTGAAGAAAACAAAAACATGGGAGGTGTAATAGGAAACGCCAATACGTCAGATACAACCAAGTGGAATATATGGTGGCTTATTCTTGTAATGACATTCCTTATTATGAGCATCAGTATCATTCAAAACAAAAAACATAGTTGATAAGAGAGGAGGATCACCATTAACATCAGCTATTTGCCAAAATTGAGAACGAATTCGTAAGGGGTGTGATTTATAGTAAATAATTATTATCTAATATCAGTGCAATATACATTCATATAAAACAACGATTTACATTTTCATAAAATTAGTTGAAAGAAAAAAATGAAGAATTCATGTATATTATTTTGCATAGGTGTACTTTTAACAAAATGTGGTGGAAAAAAAAGAATCACTAAACGATTAAAAATCAAACAGAAACAAAAATTTGTACCACAGAAATGGCAGAACTCCATATGTCCATCGATAGGGAAGTATCCGTATCGATGGATTCCACAGCTACGTAAATTGAAGATGTACAAAAAAGAACAAATCAAAAAAAGCGGATTGGATCAATATGGAAACCAAGAAGAAGGTGTTGATGTAGATATTGAAACTATAATAAAGTAACGATGGCTTTTGATTTAGCAACACTTAGCGATGATACAAAACAAGCATTCAATATCATATCTGATGAACAACAGATCCGTGACTTTGTGGAAACCATGGAACAAACGGGTGCCACTTGTAAACAACAGAAAAACACTACCTAATCAAAACGTATCAGCGAATATGCTCATACGTTTTTTTCAGTATAGACTATGTTCATTGTTGTGTTACCATCCGTTTCGGATCCACATAACGATCAAACTCTTCTTCGCTTAAAAAGCCAAGTTCCATACAAGCTTGTTTTAAAGAAGTTTGATCTTGAAATGCTTTTTTTGCACATTTTGCGGCATTTTCATAACCAATATATGGATTTAAAGCCGTTACCAACATCAAAGAATGATGTAGATACGTATGCATTTGGTCTTCATTTGCTTGAATGCCAGAAAGACAGTGGATACGGAAAGATCGCATGCCATCGCTTAAAAGGTGGATGGTTTGCATCATATTGTAAATAATGACGGGCATAAAGACATTCAATTCAAAATTGCCTTGACTGGCCGCAAAACCGATGGTCGCATCATTACCGAAAACTTGTACGCATACCATTGTCATTGATTCACACTGGGTTGGATTCACTTTGCCGGGCATGATAGAAGATCCAGGCTCATTTTCAGGAATCCTAATTTCACCAAATCCACAGCGTGGTCCACTGGCAAGAAAACGAACATCGTTGGCAATTTTCATCAAATTTGCAGCCAATGCTTTACATGCACCATGCACAAATACCAGATCATCTTTACTGGTCAAAGCGTGAAATTTATTCGGATCGGGACGAAATGGCACATCCAGTTGTTTACTTAACGAATCACACACCAAATCATCGAATCCTTTCGGCGCATTTAACCCGGTACCAACAGCAGTACCACCAATGGCTAACTTTTGAATCGCTTCACATGCCACCACCAACATATCTCTGTTATTTTCCAACATAGAACGCCAACCGCTGATTTCTTGAGAAAACCGCAGCGGTGTCGCATCCTGCAAATGTGTTCTGCCAATCTTGATGATATGTTCGTTTTCCTTTTCCAGACGCTTTAATACACAAATGGTCTCATCCAATTCCTTCAACAATGTTTTTTGAATCCCAAGAGATGCTGCGATATGCATAGCGGTAGGAAAGGTATCGTTGGAACTTTGACTTTTGTTGACATCATCATTGGGATGAAGCAGTTTTTCTTTCACGATTTCATTGCCGCGATTGGCAATGACCTCATTACAGTTCATATTGCTCTGGGTGCCGCTTCCGGTCTGCCATACAGACAATGGGAAATGCGCATCCAATTGCTTACCTAAGATCTCTTCACAGATAGAAATAATCACATCCGCTTTTCGATCATCGAGCTTTTTTAAACTTTGATTGGCTTTTGCACATGCCATTTTCAAATGTGCAAACGCATATATCACATCCATTGGTATCTTTTCATCATGGATTTGAAAGTTTTCAAAGCTGCGCTGGGTCTGAGCTCCCCAATATCGATCTCCACGTACTTCTATATCACCCATAGAATCATGTTCCACTCTTGTCTTCATTTGTGTTCCTCCTAAATCATTGTCAACATCATATCAGATTCTACAGGGAAAGTCTATCAAGAATTCCAACCATGATTGAATAAACAAGGAAGAAACGAGCAAAATACAGATGGTGATGAACAATGAAATTAATCGTGATCATATTATCTGCACTTCCTATATTATTGCATAATCAAACATATCCTGTTACACTTCATCAATGCGAAATGAATAAGATCATTGTAGAAGAAAATAAAATACCGTTTGAAATACAACTGTTTAATCTGAAAATTAAGGATGAAGACGGATGGAAACGCACATGCGATATATTAGAACAAGCCAATACGTTGGAAATAGA
Organism: Erysipelotrichales bacterium; assembly: GCA_910576345.1. Lineage (GTDB taxonomy): Bacteria > Bacillota_I > Bacilli_A > Erysipelotrichales > Erysipelotrichaceae > C-19. The sequence continues at coordinate 11,941 of CAJTIT010000030.1, read as the reverse complement.
GATTGATACAAGTACGAACATCAGTGAGCCACTCCCTGTATATCTGTTTGCGGATAAGGAATTGGTACAAAAAATACTGATTCGAGAAGAAAGAGCCTATACGCAAATTCATAATCCTGAATACAAATATGAAAGCGAATTGTTGGAAATCGAACAGGCAACATCCACAATGGCAATACAGCCGGATGAGGCAATGCGCAAAGAATATGAGTCACAGGGATGGATGTTTCTTTTGTTTTTGGTTGTCGCATGGATAATGACGATTATAGGAATGTTGCCAAAACAAAAAATCCGCAATCTTTTTCATCATTAAGCATCATCCTTACAAAAAGATTGATAAATTTTCACAATTTGGTTTCCATAACCCACAATTTATATTATAATAATGGAAAAGAGAGGAATGCTTATGGAACTATTGATTGCGGTTTGTATATTGTCGGCGATATTATTGCTGTTGGGTTCGCTTTTTTATTTTTTATGGCCCATCATTATCCTATTCATTCTATTCAGTCTTATAATGGGTATTATTCGTTCGCATAAAAAGCAAAGCGTACATCAGACATTTCAAGAAACAACAAAACAGCGAAATCAAAATGATGATGTAATCGATGTGGAGTTCACAGAAGAACAATGCGATGATTAGAGAAGGATGAAACATGTGATTAAGGAAGCAAAAAGTAAAAACAAAGCAGAAATATTGGAATTATGGAAAAGTGCATTTCCTACCAAAAGCAGAAGCTATCTTGAATTTTATTTTAAGCATATATTCGATGATGGGAAATGCCTTTTTTTGCCGCAGGACAATCGCATCATCGCATCCTTGCAGATGAACGAACATGTGATGCACTGTATGGGCAGAAAATTGGAATGCGCTTTTATATTAGGCGTGGCCACATTGCCGGATTATCGATTGAGAGGACATATGCGCTACTTGATGGAATCTGCATTGGATGAATTGTCGCATAATCATCTCATTACTTTAATAGAAGCGTTTCATCCAAAACTGTATGAACCATTTGGTTTTCAGACGATATACAGCACCAAGACCTATACGATCAATACGCATTATTTTAACAAGGTCAACACAAAAGGTGTGTCGCATAATTTTACAGCGATGGAATTAATGGATTTATATCAAAAATATATCCGCCATTTTGATGGTGCATACATACGTGATTTGCATTACTATGACTTATTGATCAAGCGTTCCATTTTGGATCATGGCAATATCTGCGTCTATCGAAACAAGCATCATGAAGTTAGTGGCTATGCGATTTATACAGAAAATAGTGTGGAAGTGAAAATCAGTGAGATTGTTTATCTGGATTCTTTATCGCTCATGAAACTTTTGAAGTTTGTTTCTAATGGTTATCCGGATGTCACCGTACAAGTATCGCAATCAGAAAAATTAGAAAGATTGTTTCCGTTGACCATTCCTAAAAAGATGGGAAAGACAATGGCAAGAATCAATCATTATGATCTTTTTAACAAGCTTTATAATTGTAATGTAAAAACTCCAAAAGAGGCATTCTCAAAAATGAAGAAACCGATTTTTTTAAATGAAATTTATTAAGGAACATATGTTTATTTAGTTTTCATGCAGCTATGAAGAAAGCAACACCTTTAGAACTGTGGATTGGGAAATTTTGAAAAAATTATTGTTATATAATAAAAGTATGATGATTCGTGATTTTTTAATGTGAAAAAACACAGTTATGCTCTTTACCATGCCAAGAAGATTTGAAAAAAATCAATATGTACATGATGGCTGCTTTTTTTGATATTACGAAGAATTCTAAGGAAATGTTGAAGAATACAAAAATCACAGAAACAGAATGTGGTTCCAAAATGAATCAATATCCTACTGTTTTTATACCATTCGCAAATGTAAAATCAAAGACCGTATTTATGTATACTACATCATTCATTCAAGAAATCCGCTCATAAAAGATGGTATTGTTAACATATAGGATTTTTTTTATTATGATTCTTATCATTTATAAAGGCAAACAATAGAATCATTTCAAAGAGTATGTACCTTAAGATGTAGATTGTATATGATATTTATCAATGAAAGCATAAAAAAACGACTTCTCAAATAGAGAAATCGTTATGAGATACAATTATGGGCGCTTAACGATAACGGCTGTACCCATACCTCCACCGATACATAAGGAAGCAAGACCTGTATGCAAATCACGTTTTGCCAACTCATGAATAAGTGTAACCAAGATGCGGTTTCCGGATGCACCAACCGGATGTCCCAAAGCGATGGCACCACCGTTAACATTTGTTTTTGCCATGAATGCTTCACGATCCATACCGGTTGCTTCTTCCAATTCGTGGATGACACCCAAAGACTGTGCCGCAAAAGCTTCGTTCAATTCTACAAGATCCAAATCTTCAATTTTCATATCTGCATTTTTCAATGCATTCAAGATTGCCGGAGTAGGACCCAGACCCATTACGGTCGGATCTACGCCGCCTTGACCAATACCTACAACTTCACACATTGGCGTTAAATTGTATTTTTCCAAAGCATCTTCACTTACAACGATTACGAAACTTGCGCCATCGTTGATACCGGACGCATTACCGGCAGTAACGGTGCCGTCTTTGATAAAGGCAGGGCGCAAACTTGCCAGTTTTTCAGGCGTGGATTTGCGATTTGGATGCTCATCTGTATCAAATACCACAGTTTCTTTACGCATTTTTACTTCAATTGGAACAATTTCGTCTTTGAAACGTCCGCTGTCAACTGCCGCAATGGCTTTCTGTTGAGAAGCATAAGCAAATTCATCCTGCGCTTCACGAGTAATGCCGTATTTTTTTGCGACATTTTCCGCTGTCACACCCATGTGGATATGATTCATCGCATCGGTCAGACCATCATTGATCATAGAATCTACAACTTCCATGTTACCCATTTTCATACCGGTACGCACTTTTCCGGGAATTAAGATTGGCGCGCCGCTCATGGATTCCACACCGCCTGCAACGAATACATCACCAAATCCGGCCTGCACACGAATAACCGCTTCCATAACTGCTTTCAAACCGGATCCGCAAACCATGTTCAGCGAATGGGAGCAAGTAGTTTCAGGAATACCGGCCGCTAGTGCAACTTGACGGGCAATGTTTTGACCCAATCCAGCAGAAATAACGTTACCGATAATGCACTCATCAATATCTTTTACATCCAATCCGGATGACTTGATCGTTTCCTTCAATACTGTTGCGCCTAAATCAACTGGTTTTACCGTTGCCAGACCGCCAAGGAAACTACCGATCGCGCTGCGCTTTGCAGCTACAACATAAGCTTTTTTCATTTTATCTACCTGACTTTCTTTTCATGACATCTCCAATGCCATTACCCTAAAATAGTACATAAAAAACAACGCTTTGTCAACAACTTATGAAAAAATTCACAAGCATTTCTGTTATCAAAAAAGCATGTGAAAAAATAGCAAAAAAAAACTTGTTAAAAAAATAACAAAGTTGTTGACGTAATGCGAATAACGTAATAAAATTAAGGGTGGATTATAGATTTCTAAATCGTTAGAAATCATGCATATAGTATCGATTTCGATAAGCATGTTCCTATGCGATTGCGATCCACAATGTTCATTGACAAGCAAGGAGAGGAGAACAACTTTATGGACTTCATGTTAACAGAACAACAAAAAATGATGAAAAAACTTTTCGCTGAGTTCGCTGAAAAAGAAGTAAAGCCTTTGGCAGCTGAAATTGACGAAGAAGAACGCTTTCCAAAAGAAAATGTGGAAAAGATGGTAGCCTGCAAAATGATGGGTATTCCATTTCCAAGAGAATATGGAGGCGCAAATGCAGACTATTTGAGTTATATTTTGGCAGTAGAAGAATTAAGCAAAGTCTGTGCGACAACCGGTGTCGTTTTATCTGCGCACACCTCTTTGGGAACAACCCCAATCTACATGTTTGGTAATGAAGAGCAGAAGAAAAAATATTTACCGGATCTTTGTACCGGTAAAAAATTAGCCGCTTTTGGTTTGACGGAAGCAAATGCCGGAACCGATGCGGCCGGACAACAGACGACTGCTGTAAAAGACGGTGATGATTACGTGGTCAACGGATCCAAAATATTCATTACCAATGCCAGTGCAGCAGATGTCTTCATCATTTTTGCGATGACAGACAAATCACAAGGTACAAGAGGTATTTCTGCGTTTATCTTAGAAAAAGGAACGCCTGGATTTACAATTGGTCAGCATGAGAAAAAATTAGGAATTCGCGGTTCTGCGACATGCGAACTGATCTTCAACAATGTTCGTCTGCCAAAAGAAAACTTGTTGGGTCAGGAAGGAAAAGGTTTCAAAATCGCCATGCAGACACTGGATGGAGGACGTATCGGTATTGCTGCTCAAGCGCTCGGTATTGCTCAAGGGGCCATTGACGAAGCAGTTGCTTATGTCAAAAGTCGTAAACAGTTTGGACGCGCCATTGCCAAATTCCAGAACACACAGTTCCAACTGGCAGATATGCAGACAAAAGTAGATGCCGCAAGACTGCTTGTCTATCGTGCCGCAATGTGTAAGGAAACAGGACAGCCATATACCGTACCTGCCGCAGAAGCAAAACTGTTCGCAGCTGAAACTGCCATGGAAGTAACGACCAAAGCAGTGCAACTGTTTGGTGGATATGGTTATACACGCGATTATCCGGTAGAGCGCATGATGCGTGATGCAAAAATCACAGAAATCTACGAAGGTACTTCTGAAGTACAGCGTATGGTCATCAGCGGCGCAATGATGAAATAAGAGAGGAAGGAAAGACATATGAAAATTGTAGTTCTTGTAAAACAAGTACCTGATTCTACTGAAATCAGAGTGGATAAAGAAACCGGAACACTGATTCGTGCCGGTGTGCCTAGCATCATCAATCCGGATGATCTGGCAGGTGTGGAAGAAGCGTTGAAATTGAAAGAAAGCATGGGCGCAACCGTAACCATTATCTCTATGGGACCGCCACAGGCCAGTGAAATGCTGAAAGAATTGTATGCACGTGGTGTGGATGAATGTATTTTAATTACAGACCGCAAATTTGCCGGCGCCGATACATGCGCAACATCTTCTACGTTAGCAGCTGCTTTAAACAAATGTGGATATGATTTGATTATCGCAGGACGTCAGGCAATTGACGGTGATACTGCACAAGTAGGACCACAGACGGCAGAGCGCTTGGGTATTCCACAGGTAACCTATGTGGATGAAATCAAAGCGGTAAGCGACACAAGCATCACTGTAAAGAAATCATTGGAAGACTGCGAAGAAATCATTGAAGCAAAATTACCGGTTGTATTGACAACGCTAAGCGGAATGAATGAGCCTCGCTATATGAACTGCAACGACATTGTTGATTGTATGGGCAAACAGGTAACGACTTGGACATTTGATGATCTGGGCATTGAAGAAAGCAAGGTCGGTCTGGCAGGTTCTCCTACAAAGGTTCATCATACATTTACCAAAGAAGTATCCGCAAATACGGAAACATTCCAGATGCCTGCTGATGAAGCGGCGAAATTGATTGCGAAGACTTTGAAAGAAAAGCAATTAATTACGAAATAAGGAGGACATGACAATGGCGAAATTTGAAGGATATAAAGATATCTACGTTTTCGTAGAACAAAAAAACGGGGAAATCGCAAATGTTGGTTATGAATTGATTTCAGAAGCTAGAAAACTCGTTGCTTCCATTCCTCATATGGATTATAAGGTAGTCGGTATTTTACTTGGAAACAATATCAAAAACAAAGCGAATGATGTAATTGCACACGGTGCAGATAAAGTGGTTGTCGTTGATCACGAATTGTTAAAAGATTACTCAACGCAGTTCTATGCAGATGCGTTGACACAGGTCATCAACGAATTCAAACCTGACTCATTATTAACAGGCGCAACTGTATTGGGACGTGATTTGGCGCCACGCGTTGCCGCAAGAATCAATGCCGGGCTAACTGCGGATGCGACAAAAATTGAAATGGATCCGGAAAAGAAAGACGAAGCATTGTTGCTTGTGACACGTCCTACCTTTGGCGGAAACTTATTTGGTACGATTGTTTGTCCTGATACAAGACCGCAAATGGCGACCATTCGTCCAAATGTATTCTCTATGGATGCACCAGACGCAAACCGTAGTGGTGAAATTGTGGAATTCACACCGGAATTCAACGATACAGACGCAAAAGTCATCGTAAAAGAAGTAATTGAAAAAGTAGTGGAAGGTATCGATATTACAAAATGTGATATTTTGGTTGGCGCAGGTCGCGGTTCTGAACATTGCTTAGAAATGGTGGAAGCGGTTGCCAAAGAACTTGGAGGCGCAATGTGTGTTTCTCGTGCTGTTGTGGATGATGGATTTGCGGACAAAGCAATTCAAGTGGGACAGACAGGAAAAACGGTTCGCCCAAGTTTGTATATCGCTTGTGGAATTTCCGGTGCTTGCCAGCATGTTGCGGGTATGGATAAATCCGATATGATCATTGCGATTAACCGTGATCCACAGGCAGAAATCTTCTCTGTAGCTAATATGGGATTTATTGGCAATGTTGAAGAAATTCTCCCAGCTTTGAAAGAAGAAATCATTGCCGCAAAACAAGCGTAGAAACAATAAAAGAAAAGGAGCGAAAAAAATATGAAAAGAGTTGGCGTCATCGGTGCCGGAACAATGGGACAGGGCATCGCAAATGCATTCGCATCAAATGGTTATGATGTAACCGTATGTGACATCAAATTGGAATGGGCACAAGGTGGAATCGATAAAATCAGTAAAAAATTTGATAAACTGGTTACCAGAGAAAAAATGAGCGCAGAAACTGCGGAAGAAACAAAAGCACGTTTACATGCAGGAGAATATAAAGATTTGGCAGATTGCGATCTTGTAGTGGAAGCTGTTTTGGAAATCATGGAAACAAAGAAAGAATTGTTTACCACGTTGGATGAGATTTGTAAGGATGATTGCATTTTTGCGACAAACACATCCTCTTTGTCCATCACTGAAATTGCCAAAGGCATCAAGCACAATGTAATCGGTATGCACTTCTTCAATCCTGCGGATCGTATGAAACTGGTCGAAGTAATTTCCGGAATCAATACACCTGCGGAAGTAAAAGATACCATTCTTGAAATTTCCAAATCTTTAGGAAAGACACCGGTAGAAGTTGCGGAGGGACCCGGTTTTGTGGTAAACCGTATCTTGATTCCGATGATCAATGAAGCAATCTTCATTTATCAAGAAGGCTTGGCATCTGTAGAAGATATTGATACAGCAATGAAACTAGGCGCAAACCATCCAATGGGACCTTTGGCTTTGGGCGATTTAATTGGTTTGGATATTGTATTGGCGATCATGGAAGTCATGCAGAAAGAAACCGGCGATCCAAAATATCGTCCTTGTACACTGTTAAGAAAAATGGTACGCGGTGGAAAACTTGGACAGAAAACTGGCATTGGTTTCTACGATTATACAAAATAACAACAAATAATCAAACAGGTGAATCGTTTCATCGAATCAGAAACAACGATTCACCTTTTCAAAAGAGAAAGGAACAAAAAAATGGAAACAATTTTATTAAATACAGAAGGACATGTAGCTACGATTACCATCAATCGTCCAAAAGCTTTGAATGCATTGAGTACACAAGTATTGAGTGAATTAAACACGGCACTTGATGAAGTGAATGCAAATAAAGATGTATATTGTTTAATTATTACAGGTGCCGGAGATAAATCATTTGTGGCAGGCGCAGACATTGCGGAAATGAAAGATAAATCAGCAGAAGAAGCCGCAGAATATGGTGCGTTTGGTAATGAAGTATTTCGTAAAATCGAAACATTCCGTTGTCCGGTCATTGCGGCCATTAATGGATTTGCGTTGGGTGGAGGATGCGAGTTAGCTATGAGCTGTGATATTCGATTAGCGGCCGATAGTGCAGTATTTGGACAGCCGGAAGTTGGCTTGGGCATCACGCCGGGATTTGGAGGAACACAGCGTTTGGCACGTCTTGTAGGTGCAGGCATTGCCAAAGAAATGATTTTCACTGCCCGCAATATTAAGGCTGATCGTGCCTTTGCCATTGGTTTGGTCAATGCACTTTATCCACTGGATGAATTGATGAATCAAGCGCTGAAAATGGCGAATGGCATTGCCAAAAATGCGCCAATCGCTGTCGCAAACGCAAAGCGTGCGATCAATGAAGGAACACAAGTTGATATAGACAGCGGTATAAAAACAGAGGTAAAAGAATTTGCGGACTGCTTCAACAGTGAAGATCAGACATATGGTATGACTTGTTTCTTAGAAAAAGTAAAGGAAAAGAATTTCTCAAATAAATAATAGAATGAACTTGCCTTGGTGTCGCTGCATCAAGGCTTCATGTGATAGGAGGTATGCATATGAGCAAAATCATGAGTGCAGCGGATGCGGTTTCCTTGATCAAGGATAATGATACGCTTTGCATTGTTGGATTTATTGGTAGCGTATTGCCGCAGGAATTAACCAATGCGTTGGAAAAGCGATTTTTGGAAACCGGAAAACCACGTAATCTGACTTTGCATTTTTGTACAGGCGGCGGAGATGGAGACAAGCAAGGAGAAAATGCACTGGCCCATGAGGGATTGTTAAAACGCATCGTCGGCGGTCATTTCGGATTGGTACCACAGCTTCAAAAGATGATCTCCGAGAATAAGGTAGAGGGATACAATCTTCCACTTGGAACCATCGGTCATTTATATCGTGATATTGCCGGAGGAAGATTGGGAACTTTGACTCATGTTGGATTAAAAACATTTGTGGATCCGCGTTTGGAAGGCGGAAAGATGAATGCGCGCACGGTTGAGGATTTGGTTGAACTTGTCAAAATCGGTGATGAGGAACGTCTGCTTTATAAGGCCCAGCATTTGGATATTGCTTTTTTACGTGCGACAGTCTGTGACGAAGATGGAAACTATACAATGGAAAAGGAAACGAGCGCATTGGAATCTCTTGCATTGGCACAAGCTGTCCATAATCAAGGCGGCAAGGTCATTGTGCAGGCAGAGACGATCGTGCAGGCAGGAACACTAGATGCGCGCAAAGTGAAGATACCCGGTATTTTTGTGGATGCGATTGTGCAAAGTGTGCCGAAAAATCATATGCAGACTTATGTAGGACAATATAACCCTGCTTTTTCAGGAGAATGTCGTGTTCCGGTAGACAGTATGGAACCAATGAAACTGAACGAGCGAAAAGTGATTGCCCGCAGAAGTGCGATGGAATTGATACCCGATGCGATCATCAATTTAGGAATCGGTGTACCGGAGGGTATTTCTAACGTATCCAATGAAGAAGGACTTCCAGGCTTGAAATTGACTGTAGAAGCTGGTGGAATCGGTGGATTCCCTAGCGGCGGCAATGCGTTTGGAGCGGTCACAAATCCAGACTGCATCATCGATCTGCCATCCATGTTTGATTTCTATGATGGCGGTGGTCTGGATCAAGCATTTTTGGGATTGGCGCAATGTGATCGCTTTGGTAACATCAATGTTTCTAAATTTGGTCCCAAAATAGCAGGCTGCGGTGGATTTATCAATATTACGCAAAATACCAAGCATGTCGTGTATTGCGGCAGTTTTACAGCCGGTGGCTTAAAAGTAGCGGTTGGCGATGGAAAATTACAGATTTTGCAAGAAGGCAAGGTCAAGAAATTTATCCAAGATGTAGAGCAAATAACGTTTTCAGCTGCTTATGCGAAAGAAAATGATCAAGATGTTATGTATATAACGGAACGCGCGGTATTCCGATTGATCGATGGCGTTTTGACTTTAACAGAAATTGCCCCTGGTATCGATCTGCAAAAGGACATTCTAGATCAAATGGAGTTCACGCCTGCGATTGCGGATGATCTTCAATTAATGGACGAGCGTTTGTTTAAACAAGAGAAAATGGGCTTGGTACATTCTTAAGTCTTAGAAAATCATGCATTGTCATGATTTTTTAATTACGTGCGTTTACTCAAAATTTCGACAGTTTATGCATCCTTTATCCGGTATGATGATGCCGGTGATGACGATGGCATGTATTGGATTTGCGGTAAAGGAAAATTTTGCGCCATTTTTAATGACGCATCCGGAAATACTGGATCATATGCTTACAATGGATGCTGTGCAGAAACAGCATATGATTGAGCAATTTGATGAGCATGAGCTATGCGACAGGGCAATTCATTATTTCAGCAATGACGAAATTTATTTGGAAAATCATAAGATTTTTTATCAGCATCCTTTGCGTAAAGTATTGTACCAAATGCAAATACATCTTGATTATATTGAATTTGATGATCAAGATGGAAATCCTTTTTTGCCATTTTTACAGCGTATCTATCGCCGTTTTGTCTTACGCGATGGAAAAGAGTAAAGGAAATCCTTATAAAGGTGTTGTAAAAGTCAGAAAAACATAGTAAAATAAATGTATATGTGAGGAGGATTTGCATATGGATTTATGGTATTCAATCGCGTATGTTCTGGTGGGATTAATCATAGGGGGCATTCTGGGATTTTATTTTACGAGAAAGAAATTTGAAAAAGAACTTCGTGAAAACCCGCCAATTAATGAAAAAATGATTCGCGCAATGTTTTTACAAATGGGGCGAAAACCTTCTGAAGCACAGATCAAACAAATCATGAAATCAGTGAATCAGTATAAATAGGCACAGGATTGATCCTGTGTTTTATTTTGGCGTTAAAAGATAAAGGTTACAGTTTTGTCATTGTGTGTAAGATAAGACTTGTCACTTACAATAAATGATATAATGGCATCAGGTGATGGATATGAAACGATGGAAACGTTTGATTGTATATATAGTTGTTTCAATAGCGTTATGTATTATCCTTTTGGTGTATAAGGGATATCGGCAATATAAAGATGCCATTTTCAATATGCCGATTTCAGATCGAATTCATGAGATTGAGACAAGAGAAGATTTTGTACCATATGATCAATTACCAAATGATTTGGTTCAGGCAACCCTTGCGATAGAGGATCATCGATTTTTTGATCATCACGGTATTGATTATATAGCCACAACACGCGCTTTGCTTCAAAACATCATGGGATTTCAAAGATCGGGTGGTTCTACGATCACCCAGCAGCTTGCGAAAAATTTATATTTTGATTATGAACCTTCCATCACAAGAAAGATTGCCGAAGTCTTTGTAGCACATGACTTGGAACGCATGTATTCAAAAGAACAGCTGTTTTCGTATTATGTGAATATTATTAATTATGGTGATGGTTATTTCGGGATTTCAGCGGCCGCAGATGGTTACTTTCATGTGACAAGTGAACAGTTGAATCTGAATCAATGTACTTTATTGGCCGGGTTGCCGCAGTCGCCTGCCAATTATCAGCTTTCCAATCATTTCGATCGTGCATTAAAACGACAAAAACAGGTTTTACAAGCCATGGTGGATCAAGAAATGATTTCATTAAAGGAAATGAATCAAATACTGTTGGGAGAATAAAGGAATGATGCATGGAAGAATGCATTACATTTGTTATCATGATTCATAAAAAAAACTCCCTGTTTTAAGGGAGTGAGTGTTTGTTATATGGTGCCCGAGGCCGGACTCGAACCGGCACGGTATCGCTACCGACGGATTTTGAGTCCGTTGCGTCTACCAATTTCACCACTCGGGCAAGTGCTTTATTATTATAAATGATTCATCATAAAAATGCAATAAAAAAACACAAAAATTAAAACTTTTTTCTGCTTGATGAAGTGCAAAAGTAACTTCCACTTCAATGTGATGCAAGTGGAAATCAGTCTTACATCAATTTCCACTTCTGTTTTAGTTGACTTTACTCTTACATTATGGTTCTCTTTTTGTATCTCCTGTCATGGCGGCGAAAGGAGAATTCTTATGTCTGC
>CAJTIT010000029.1 GCA_910576345.1 Erysipelotrichales bacterium | reverse complement strand
TTGATCCTTCACTTTTGAGATAATCCGGTTACGTATCATTCCAATTTTTAAGTGATCCTCATACAGGTTGTTTTCGTCATGGATTTAAACACAAATTTTCCATTCACTTTTCAAAGACCAGCTAGAAATTAACTATTAATTTCAATGTTTTATATTTTCAAACTTTTTCATAAAAAACACTTGACTTTTATATAGTTAGCTTTCTTTAAAAGTTATTATGATTGATTTATATCAAGTCCAATCTCACTTGAAAACCATTAGGTTTTGGTAACATTACTCTTATCATAAGAGTTTGGCGTCTTCTATTTTTTATTATATTTTTTCATTTCAAATTGTAAAGTTTCAAATTCCAGAAAAAAACACGAATCTTTTCAGTTTTCCTACTTTTTTATTTCAATTATTATGTATTTGTTTACAGTAAATACCCTCACACTTTGTGATGATGAAAAACAGTTTTATTTTAATTTACTATATTTTTAATATTCCTTAAAAATAAACAATATTAAATGCATATTTTATCATTAGTTTTCAATTTCTTGTTTTTCATTCAGCAAACATATACACATATTATAATAATAAAAAAAACACAGATTTCTTCCATTTTGGTCAATTTTTTTATTTTGTTCATACAAAAAAATCAGTCATGCTAAATCTGTCATAACTAATTCATACAAACTTAAACTATTTTCGTTTCTGTAACAGTTTAATGAACAGATCACGATACTTGATTTGTTTGCCAAAATCATCCTTTGAAAAATTCAAGTTTGTCATAATTTCTATAATAAATGTCTGAAGTTGAAGCGAATTATATGCGATCGCAGATTCATAAGCTTTCAATAAATACTTTTCTTTTTTATCCAAAGAAACATGATCTGATAAAAACTTAGAAAACGCATAAATCATTTCTTGTATCACAAAATCCTCCGATTCCATCTGATTGCGTGCCAGTCGAATATATTCCAACGCTTTTGCTTGTTTTCCAAGACCCCAATATGCATATGAACAGAAAAAGTTCAAAATACCGGCATGTTCCAAATCAATGCGCATGGCTTTTTGCGCATATGAAATTGCTTTTTCATAATTCTTTGACAAAATGCATTTCCAAACAAGCGATCGATATACCAGCGTAACGCTCCAAAAGGATGTTGTTTGCCAAGAAGATATGCACTGTAAATAAATGACTTCACCTTTATTATAATATCCAAGCAATGTTTGCGCATTTCCCATGATAATACTGCTGAGAACACTTCGTTTTAAATTTAATTCACGATCAAACAGCTTTTTTGCTTTTTTGATGGTGGACAATGCTTCCACATAATGTCCAACATCCATGAGCGCCAATGATTGATGATAATAAATCATCGATAATATGGAATCAGACGCATTACATTCCATACCTTTTTGAAAATAAATCAACGCTGTTTTCTTATCGAATATTTTTTCATAATAAGTACCCAACGTGTCATAAAACATTTGTTTGAGATCGTTTTTAAGATAACGGATATGATCCAACAGAATTTGAATTACTTCTTCATATGCATATGTTTCATCGCCAAAATAGGTCGCATCAATAAATTCTCCAAGTTTATATACGATAAAACTATCATCATATAAACAATACGACTTATATTTTTGAAATTCACTCCAATGATACGTATGTCGCTCATCCAAATAAGAAATACTGCGGTAAAAGGACTGTAATATTGACTCTATGATTTCAAAAGAGTCATTGTGGATTTCAAAACGCATGCCAATCGCATGGTATAATTTCGCCATTTCATTTTTAGAAAGTGTGAATTTTCCATTTTCAAAACCACTGATTCTTGAAGAAGCTATTTTACTCATCATTTCAATATCTTTCATGCGCTGTGCATTTGCCATACGATGAATACGAAAAACAGAACCAAAATGATGCTTTCTCAAACCTTCCATGCGTATTCCCCCCTCTATATGTTTACAATCCATATTTAAATTTTGCTAGGAAGTTTGGCAAGTATTCTAATGTATTGGCCACTTTCTGTAAAATCGCATAACAATAAGCAGCTTCTTCATTACTGCCCGGCGCAAATTTCTTTGTGATCATCGCATTGTTCATTTGTTCATAGGACATAATTTCATAAAGATATCGATTGTACTCCTGCATCGGTTTTAACAAAGACTTCGATTCTTGTAATAACTGTTTCTTATAATAGTACAAAAAATTCGCATACAGCGTAAATGTATCTTGTTTTGGATATCGACCAAACAGCTGCTTGAATTTTTCAAATTCCTCAAAATATAGAAATCCTGCATATAAATAATAACGCACACCAAATTTATCCGTTGGATTTAACGACAATATATCTTGAAACTGCGCTTGGGAACGACGCATATATCCCACTTCATACAAAGCACATGCATAGGCGAACTTCATATGGAAAAAGATCCGTGTTTCTTCCAAATCGTAAAAATCATTGATTGGCTGTTTAAAATATTCACGTCCTAGATTGATCGTTGCCAATTCCATGCCTTCTTTGTATATTTTTAAAGTTTCAAAAATATCTTCCGCATATAATCCAAGCGCAAGATATGCCTCAATACAATCACGACAAATCATCAATGCCTGATGTGCGATCAGTTTTTTCTTTTCCCATCCACGAAACTGTTTCATTTCTTTCAATTTGGAAAGTGCGGCTTCATAGTTCATCGAACGCTGAAATGTCGCATGATGAGAATCTTGCAAAAATGCATCCAACGACATTTGATAGGTGATGCCTAACGAGGTAGTATCATATTCTTTCTTGTTCATATGCCGTCTCCTTTCCCATCCCTTAACAGACTGCGATAAACATTTTCATGTATTGCTTTAAAATTGAAATCATCTTTATATTGAAAACAAAACCATATTGTTTTACTGAACGAATCATAATCATGATAATAAATTTCTTGAACATGTACATCTTGACGCTTTAAACGCTGTTTGATTGCATGTAGGATTTGATCATCAAAGCCATCTTCCAACATCAAAATCATTTCCTTTAGCTGTTTTGGATTGGAAACAATACGGATTTTTGAAGTTGGAAATTGTTTTTCTAATGCACTTGTGTCTTTTGTTTCATCACCCATATAGATGATAAAATGATATTTTGTATCATGATACAAACAAGGATGTATAAACGTTACTTCTTCATAACAGATGGGACAAACAAATGTAAACATGCGCTCTTCCAAGATTTTTTGTCGCAATCTTGGTTCTAAATCCGGTTTGATGAAACTATGACTTTTTACATGTGTATGGTATAGGCATTTGCGGCAATAAATCTCGACCAGCGTGTTGCGCACAAAAAATCCTCCTATCTGCGTGAATTTGAAACTGTAATTATTATACTACAAAAAAGGATATGGGAAAAGTGCTTGTTATTTGATTTACAAGGTTAACGCTTTCATCATTTTTATCTTTCTTTATTGTTTGTTATTCTTAAATTTATCGGATTTGCCAATCAATAGGCGAACATCCATGTTCTTTTAAAAACGTATTTGTTTTAGAGAAGTGTCGACAACCTTTAAAACCATAATCAACACTATAAGGACTGGGATGTGAACTCATCAATAGAAGATGATGGGAATTGTTTAACAATGCGGCTTTGTTTTTTGCATTCTTACCCCATAATAAGAATACAAGCGGTTCTGGTTTTTCATTCAACAATGTAATGATACGATCGGTTAATTGTTCCCAACCTTTGCCTTGATGCGAGTTTGCCAATCCTTTACGCACTGTCAATACCGTATTCAGCAACAACACACCTTGTTTTGTCCAATCGATAAGATTGCCATGATTCGGTATGCTACAGCCAACGTCTTCATGAAGTTCCTGATATATATTTTGTAAAGAAGGCGGTGGTGTGATTCCTTTTTGAACGGAAAAACAAAGGCCATGCGCTTGATTTGGTCCATGATATGGATCTTGACCCAATATCACAACCCGACAGTCTTGATAAGACGTATACTTCAATGCATTAAATATATCATACATATCCGGATATACCGTAGTCGTACGATATTCTTTCGCAATAAAATTTCTTAAATTCAAATAGTATGGTTTTTTAAATTCATCTTTCAACAATGTATCCCAATCATTACCAATATGTACCATAAATATCACCATTGCTTATTATAATGCAGATTGTTAAAAATTACCAGAAAAGAAAAGAGCTCATCTTTTTAATTCTGACACTAGATTTGCTCCTGTTTTCTTATAGAATTATAAAGTATTTCGTTTACCTTGTTTTCATTCATTTTTGTACTTTACATTATCCAATCAATTTCATCTCCTTCTTTGATAACACCATTTTTAGCTTCATCCATAATTAAATCAATTTTATTTACATCAAATGTAACATTCTTTTTTTGTATCGTATCTATGATATCTGTTTTAGCTATCAAATTTTTTTCAAACTCAAATTCTTCATGACACTCAAATTTAATGAGTTGATTATTCTCATCTATTGTATATACATATTCTACTTTCTGATATGCAGCATTTGGATATGCAACCGCATCTTCAAATATATGATTGACTTTTCCAAAGAACGCTTCTTGATAACCTTTTAAATATTTACAAAATAAAGTGATATTTGTTTTACCATCGATCTGTTCTTTCTTAATATCAAAATAATCTTTGTAATCATTATAAAAAGTAAAATAATTTTTATAATCATTTCCGGTTGCGTTGTTGGCATTATTATTTTCTGCATTTTGATAACTTGAAAATTTAAACGCATTTCCATCATTTTGTATACTTAAATACGCATAACTGTTCTTCGTATATTTATAAACTCTATCAATTAAATAATTATTTTCAGAACTATATTCATCAGAATTGGTTGATCGCTCTTTTGTCGTTCCTTCTCCTTTCGTCCATTGATAACTCTGATTTTCTTTATGTATGCCTTGTATGATAGTTTCTTCAATGATATTGTTCATCCCTGTTATTTTCCCATCCTCATGGTTCCACAAGGGTGTAGTATAGTTATATGAGCGTTTGATCTCATATCCTTCATAACTATCAAAATCATCAGATACTTTTTCTATCATAACTTCAGGATTCTCGTCGTTAATACGATCATTATTAGATTCGCTTTTTCCACATCCTGTGATTATGAAAAAGCATATAAATAAAGCAATCCATTGATAACGATTTTCCTCTGTATAAACATGCGCATTAGATATACCAACCTTTCTTTACATTTACGATAAGAGATTATCAAAATGTATCTTAGATAACTCTGCATCCGATATTTGTTCTTGTAAACACCTCTATCATTTGATTGTCGTGGCTCTGTCAAGATTGTACATACATTTTGAATCTTCACTGGCAGCGATCATTTTGACAATGATAAAATAAATGCATGTCTGTATTTGTAGAATCATCATAAGTAATTACATATGATTTACTGTCTGTCACAAAACATTATCACTTCACTACTATCAGTTTTATTTTTAACATCATACAGTAATCGATTTTTCAATGAAATCTATCCATGTTTCTATGACAGAACTTCATTATTCTAATATAGCGAATGACATAATAAAATAATAGAAGATGCCACAACATCTTCTGTTACTCTGTTTTTAGTTCGTTTCTTCCGTTTTTAAATATTTATGAATCCATTCATCGAAATTTGCTTCACTGATTTCATCATATTCATTCCAAAAACGGCTTTTGATTTCACCTTTCTCTATATAATATAAATCAGGTGTTCCGGTGAATTCAGGAAATACCGGTTCCAAATCTTTCAGTGCTTGATTGCGATCACTTTCCGCATCCAACACCATTTCTTTCACATGGATCTGCACATCAGAGCGATGTTGATCCAGCATTGCCTTAAACGTTTGACAGTGTGAACAAGTCGTCTGCGTGAATACCAATACAAATGATTCTTTCATTTTCATATTTTCCAGCACTTTGCTTGTGGACAGCCCTTCCAAAACCGGTTGATACTCTGCCTTCTTTTCCGAATTTCCACAACCTGCCAACAATAAACATGCCGCAAATATACAACAAAAATATTTCAGTTTCATTATTTTCATCTCCTAATATTGTACATGTCCTAGTATAAACGAAAATCAGAAAAAAATAAATAGTGAAATCTTTATTTCTTTTTTAATTCTTCCTGCATTGCTTTTTTTTCTTCCAGTTCCATCCATCTGCAGGTCATTTCTTCTAGTTCTTGTTCCAATTGACTCCGCTGTTCACTCATGGTTTGTAGTTTTATGTAATCCAATGAAGAATCGCTCATCTGCTCATCCACCGCTTTTATTTTCATTTCCAATACTGGCATCTGCTCTTCAATCATCACCAATTCTTTTTTCTCTTTGCCGGTCAACTGCATTTCTCTGTTCTGCCAACGGACATTTTTCTTTTCGACTTTCTTTTCCATAAGAGTAGGCAGCGTGACAGCGCTGTATCCACCAATCATCTTCTGAATGGTTTTGTCTTCTTGAAACACCCACATCGTATCACAAATGCGATCCAAAAAATACCGATCATGAGAAACCACCAAGACGACACCCGGAAAATCATCCAAAAAATCCTCTAAGACTTGCAGCGTCTGAATATCCAAATCATTGGTCGGCTCATCCAAAATTAGCACATTACATGGCTGTATCAGCACGCTCAATAAATACAAACGTCTTTTTTCGCCACCGGAAAGCATGGAGATTTTTTGATACTGCTTGTTTTTATCAAACAAAAACTGCTCCAAAAGCGAAGATACATGGATCGTACCTTCCCCACTTTGAAATTCGCGACAAATCTTTGTAATCGCATCCACCACACGATCGTTTGCATCCAATGCATCACTTCCTTGTGCAAAATAACCGATTTTAACCGTATCGCCATAATCAATCGTACCATGATCTGCCAAAAGTCGACCACTGATAATATTCAGCAACGTACTTTTCCCGCAACCGTTATTTCCTAAGATACCGATACGCTCATGTGGTTTTACTACATAAGAGAAATGCTCAAATAAACAATGGTTTGAGAAACATTTACACAGATCATGAATTTCTATGATCTTCTTGCCCAACCGTGGTACATTGGACACCATCTGCATTTGCTTGTTTACTTGTACGCCTTCCACTTGACTTAATTCCACAAAACGCTGTATACGGTCTTTGCTTTTTGTGCCTCGCGCCTGCACCCCTGCGCGAATCCACTCTAATTCTTTTTTCAAAAGTCGCTGACGTTTTTTCTCTTGCGATAAAAGCATCTGCATGCGTTTTTCCTTTTCCTCTATATAGGTGGAGTAATTTCCTTCATAGCGATACAACTTTCCTTGATCCAATTCAAGAATACGATTGGTGATATGCTCCATAAAATAGCGATCATGCGTGACCATGATCACAGCTTTGTGGTAACGTATCAAGTATTGTTCCAGCCATTCGATCATATACGCATCCAAATGATTGGTCGGCTCATCCAGCAACAACAAATCACATGTCTCAAGCAAAACTTGCGCCAACGCAACACGCTTTTTTTGACCACCGGACAGCGTTTGGATGATTTGATCCATTTGTTTTATTCCCAGCTTAGATAAAATGGTTTTTGCTTCATATTCCTTGGCAGCGTCACATACGGAAAGCACCTGTGCCAATATCGTTTTTGACGCATCCAACACAGGATTTTGGGGAAGATAAGCGATTTTTAGATCCTTTTTCTGTATCCGATTGCCTACAAAGGGCTCTTGATTAGCTAAAATGCGAAACAAAGTAGACTTTCCGGTTCCATTGATGCCAATCAAAGCAATTTTTTCTTTTTCTTCTATAGAAAACGAAACATCTTTCAATATGCATTTCTCATTATGATATTTTGACACTTGTTCCAAAGTCAGCAGCATGTCCATCACCTCAATGCTTATTATTGTAGCACAGCTCCACCAAAAGCAACATACATTTTCAAAACATTGTGCAATCAAGTGATGCAATACAAAAGCGCTTATTTTCGCATATGGTGTAGATTTTTAGGGAATACTGTCTTCAAAGGATGTGAAAACATGAAACATAGCACGAAAATTAATGTGATTGTATCCTGCATCTGTTTTCTTACGCTTATTTATGCACTTGCATCGCTGGACAAAGGCCATAGAAAACAAGTCGATCAAGAAATAGCGACAATGGCAGAAGAAGATGAAGAACAACCGATGATGGCGCCACAAAAAATCATGTACTTGACCTTTGATCTCGCTCCTAGTAAAAACACGCAAAAAGTTTTGGATATTTTGGACAAATATCAGATCAAGGCGACGTTTTTTGTGAGCGGCAAAGACGGCGATTATCTCGATATGATCAAAACCATTTATAATCATGGTCATGCGTTGGGTATTCATAGTTATCATCTGTCATCCATTGACGCAAATACAACCATCGATCAGTATGAGAAAGATATTACCATCATGCAAGGCATCATTAAAGAATCAACCGGTGTAGAAACGCACTTACTACGATTTCCCGATAATATGAACGGTGTGCAGATTCAGGAATACACAGCTTTTATGAAAGAAAAAGGCTTTCAATATTATGATTGGAACGCCTATATCCAAGATTTAAATCCTACACTGACAACCGAACAGCTGAAAGAATGTGCATTGCGTAGCATCAAAGGAAAAAGCAATGTAATTTTATGGATGCATAACGGTGCGTCTCATGTGAAAACTGCGGAGGCGTTGGAAGATATTTTATTGGCGTTGATTGC
This sequence comes from Erysipelotrichales bacterium, assembly GCA_910576345.1. GTDB lineage: Bacteria > Bacillota_I > Bacilli_A > Erysipelotrichales > Erysipelotrichaceae > C-19. The sequence continues at coordinate 20,264 of CAJTIT010000029.1, read as the reverse complement.
GCAAGGCTGGGAGTTTCGCATCATCCAAGAATAAACACAAAATGCAAGAATTGTTTTTCTGTATCAATCGTGATAGAATGAAAAACAACAGGCAGGTGTGAATTTATGTATGTACAGACAGATGTTATAGATGCTTATATGCAAGAGAGAAAAATCCCTGATAAAAATGCATGGTTTTATCAATATACAAACGGATGCCATATAGTTTTTGATAATCGGCAAGAAGTTTGCCAAGCCTTATTATCAGAATGTAAACGTTATGATGCATTCCCTTTATGGAATTCGACCTTGGCACATGCACTGCATATCGATGCATGTGACGATATCATTTTATATCCCGTCATTGGGACGCAACCATCTTTTGACTGTCGTATCGTTCACCATCATCAGAAAACATATTTGTTGGTGGATTTGTTGCACATCGCTGATCATACGAAAACTCTAAAACAAATGTGCTATGTGCTGCATCATTTATGCCATCAAAACCTGTTCAAAGAAAAGTTATATGCGATGTATCCAAAACCCAATACCTTTCATGAACAGCTTTCCTTGCGTTTTTTTGTGGAAGGTATTGCACTGTATTTATCATGGAATGAAAATCATGGCGCCTATGTATTTCAGTCCAAACAATACGATACAAAAAAAGAACGAGCATTTGTTCTGTTGTTTCAAGCATATGAAGTTAAAGAAACATCCTTACAAAACATGATCCTTCAAGGACTCAAACACAGTGATTTATGGAGTCGCTTCCCGGATATTGCAGGTATGTTTTATCTGGATGATCTTTATCAGGAACAAGGGGATAAAGGAATACGATTGTATTTTGAGCAAGGAATTGATCAATTATTTCAAAGGATATTTGATTGAGAATATATTATGTAATGATTATAAACAAGATAAAGAACATAGGATGTAAAAAGCAAAAGTAAAAAGAAATACAAGGATAGCTCTTATCTTGGAATTTGATTTATGATATTGTATGGAACGATATTCTAAAAGCGTGTAGGGCTATGTTTATATGGAAAAACTTGTGAACAATATCATTAAATGTACTTTCATAAAAACAGAGTCGTATATGAAAAGAAAAAAAACAGGGAATGTGATCGTTCCCTGTTTTCATGATCTTAAATTTATTTCATTATCTGTTTCAATGCCTTCGTAACCATCAGTACAACAATACATCCTACGATTGTTTCGCTGATGCCATTCGTTGCCACAACACCAAGCAGGACCCCCAGCAGCGTTTCATAAGCGATATTTACTGCGCTTGCATAGCTCGGTCCAAAAAACAGATATATCAAACCCAAAACCAACGCCGTATTGGTGATAGATCCTGCAGCGGCTGCCAAAGGTATGCCAATGCCGGATGAAATCTTTTTCTTTTCACACAAAGTATATACGCCATAAGCGGAAACAGCAATCAAAATTCTTGGTACAATCGCAATGATTAAACTGGAAAAATTTCCGCTGAAGGAGCCTACCGTAATAAACGGAGAGAAACAAAATGATGTTGGTCCCGGTGTAAAAGTAGCGCTCCAGACACTACATAATCCAAATACAAGTCCCAATGCACAACCATATTTCCATCCCATGGTAATGGCAGCGATAATGACCGGAATATGCATAAGTGTTGCCGATAACGGTCCAATCCGCAAAAATCCCAGCGGTGTAAACAACAAAATAAGTTCCACAGCCAGAAAAAAGGCAAACAATGCCAAATTCTTTGTTTTCTTTGATCTCATATTTTTGTCCTCCTACTTTCGCTCACAATGGATGCGATGTGTTTTTGAGATAGCAATCATTCTTATTTCTGTTTCATTCCTGTCTTTTATGATCAAGATAAAACGATAACAATGGCTTGCGGGATAATTATAATTGCTTTATGAGCATAAATCAAGTAAAGAAATAATCATACAATCAATCTCTGCCTTTGCCCTGATTTCATTATGCATATATTTTAAGAAACATGACTTAGTCAATACAACTGATACGTAATACAAAACCAATATTCATAAAGTTTTCAATGATAAAATAGTAAAGCTATTGCGATTTATATAGTTTATAAAAATTCATTTCCTTCATTGAAAATCATGAAATCCTATATGCTCCCTTATATAAAAAAGAGATGATTATTCAGCATCATCATCTTTTGTATTCGTGTCCTGATCATTAAATTTGTAAATGGTTTCTCCTTCTTTTGAGAACAAATATCTTCCATGCGCAATATGTTTGACGTACTCTTCATCTTCCAACTGCGTTTTTTGAACTTCCAGCATTTCCTGTTGCATTTGCAGTTCTTCAATATCCTTTTCCGTATCTTTAATTTCTTGTTTCAGCTGGATCGTCGTCAAAATTTCCTTTGCGGACATGTAGGTCAAAAAGCAGGAAATCATGATCATAAATACACTAAAGAATTTTTTCAACGGGCTTTTTTGTTTCTTCTTTTTCTTTGCCACCATCTTTGTGCTTGCCACGTTTTCTCCTCCTTGCCAACGTCGTGTGCGATACTTTAATTATACCAAGTATTTTCAATTTGACAAGTATTATTTTTTTATAAATGGGACGAAACAATAGAAAGAAACGTGTATAAAGATGAAAGAACAACGCACTATACCACCGATAATAAATAAAAACGCCCGACATAAAAATCAATACCAAATATAAATTGGTCACGCCCCCATTGATAGAAAACAATCCCCAATAGGCAAAACAAGTAAACGCCGTATGGAATAGAAGTTCCAGTACTGTGATTGTCAATTTTCCTTTGAAATAAGAAGTAAAGCTGCACAAAAAAGAAAATGTGCAGCCATAGAACCATCCCATCAACAGGTGATATAAAATCGCCTGTACCTGTTGAGGCAGTAACATCATTTAAAGATTTTTGAAATCACAGATTCTTTGCCGCCACCTTTTTTACTGGAGACATAAGACATGGATTCAATCAATCCTTTAATGACGACGTCGCCGCGTTCTGTATCCAATTTACCCAAAACCAAATCTTTTCCTTGTACAATCATCCATCCCTGTGCTGTTTCCATCAGAAATTCATTAGAATCAAAACTATCGATCTGTTTGACTCCTGTTAATTCCATTGATTTACGGTCTTTTAGAATGACATTATGATATGGGTTTGCTTCAAAGCGAAGCGGATTGTTCATCTCTTCCATATTTGAATTCCTCCTCACTTTCAATATACGCACTTCTGTACAAGAAAAGAACAAACGATCAAAAAAAAGCCGGTGCTTATACATCTGGCTTTCTTTCATTTATCGTTTTCTTCTAAACCATCCTTGTTTTTCTTTTGATTTCTCTTTTAATTTTTCCGCTTTCACTTGTTCAGCGGATTCCTTTGGTACATCTGTAATAGAACCATCTTCAATCGGAATGGTTTTTGAGGTTGCATCCGCATGCGCTTCTTCTTTCGGTATTGCCTTTGAAACATCCGGTTTTGGCATTTGTGATTCTACTTCCGTAATTTTTACAGAATTTTCCTTTGGTTCTTTTGGCTTTGGCGTATTCTGATTTAGGAAATAATCATTCGCTGTCGGGTTTTGTGTGTTTGCCGCATTCTGCTTATTTTCTTCTGATCCTTTTCCTTCAATTTCAATTTTGTTGAAAACAATGGTTTTTTGTGGATCTTCTGCTTGCTTATTCGGCTGTGGACGTGTGGCAGGGTTCCCTCGTTCTTGTATGACAGGGCGGATCGGTCTTACCGGATCTTGTTTCATGCGATCCTGGCGCGCTATAACTTCTACCTGATACTTTTTCGTAATTGTCTGTGTTTCATTGCCTTTACATATAATATGATAGAATAAATCATAGACACCCGGACGCATCAAATTGACTTTGAAGTTATCAACTGCGATATGATCAATCACTCGTGTATCCCATCGCACACCTTTTAAGTAATCCATATTTCTTGTACCTGTTTCTACTCTCCAGTTTCTTAATCCTTCCACATGTCGCAAATAATCAATAGGCTTTTGTATGTTATTATCTGTTTGCATCGATGCCGGTTCCTGTGGTATCGGGCGCATATTTGTCTGATTCTGTGGCTCTGCTTCTGTCTTTTGATTTTCTTGTTTCTCTTGAACTGACGTTTTTGTATCAGAAATCATTGTATCATTTGTTTCCGCCTTGTTCTGCACTGTTTCTTCAGACCGGACAGGTTCTTTAACGTTCTCTTCCTTTGGTTTTTCTGTTTGTTCTTCTTTGATTTCTTGCTTTACTGCTTTTCTCTTTGATTTCTTCTTACTTCTGATACGCAACCAATCAAGAAGTAAAATGCACAAACTTAACGCTGCAGCTACTGCAGAAATCAAACGAATCCCGTCTACATATTCATGATAGATTTCATCCTGTGCCAACGCTTTTTTTTGTTCGTAGATCATATAAGCTTGTTCCGCAACTTGAATTAGTGTCTCGTCTGTATAGAACTCATAATATTTCGCGCTTTGAAACTGTGCCAACATCCGCTCTACCAAATCCTGTTTTGAAATACCGTTTTTGAATTCCTGTTCGGATATCATTGTGCTGACCGCATTTTCTTTACATTCCAATTTGTCACAAATCTGTTGGTATTGTTCCACCAAGTCATTATATGCGGAAAACGCGGCTTTCTCATGTGGCAATACATCCGTTGGCCATGTAATCGCATGCACAATCAGCGCCGCAACGAAGATGGCACGGCAAAGTCCTTTTATTTTTTCCATGATCCATCCTCCTGAATTGTGGGCCCGCTGACCTTTTTCGCATACACAAAGTATCTCTGATCGGTACTCAAAGAATCAAACGGATAACATGTATACATCATCAAATATTCTTCTGTATCATACAATTGTGTTTCATCAAAATCATCTTTATTGATCGTTTTCATATCATAAACTTCATAAACAAATTTTCCATAGTTTGTATCAATAACGACAAAATCCCCTTTTTCAAATTCTCTCAAACGATAAAAATGCGTACCGTTATGACCTGCCAACAATAAAGGTCTGCCTTCTCCCGGAATACCGCTGCCGCTATATTGTCCAATAGATACGTCCAATATGCCTTCACTGTCTCCAAAATACAAATCCTTTGAGAAATTGCGTTTTTCATTATATATGAGTGCGTATCGTTCTCCTTCTTTCGGATATGCAATATTGGAACTGTCAATGACATCTTCGCTACCTTTTAATAAAGAAATTGCTTTGGTCAATGTCTGTTCACTGCTTGTCAGTGATTTTTTCGTATGTTCAGCTTGTTCTGTGATCATTTGGTTCTGTATCAATACAATCAAGCCAATGCCAATCAAAACGCCAAGCATCGTTTCAATGAGCCATAAAAATAATTTTTTCAATCGAGCCACCTTCTTTGTGTTTCATTATAACATGTTTCTGTAATTCATTACAGAATGATTACAAAATGATTGTATTTCTTTTTTTGTTTTCATGGCTGCGCCGATGTATTTTCACCGCAATCACAAACCAACATGCTTTTTTAATTTAAAACAATCCTTGTAGAAAATTTGGAATCTGCATTTCTTGAAAATTTGGCCACAATGTACTGCCAAATGTCTCCAGCAACACCACGATAAGACCAATCAGTAATACAATCATCGCAATATAAAAAGAAAAGATCTGTATATTCATTGCCTTGTCCAATCGAAACAATGCTTTATACTTGGAATCTTTTTTCATCTTCCACACATTCCAAATGACATAGATGATCAATGCAATATACATATAAGACATGTCCGGATCGCTTTTGTACGTCAGATATACGCCATAGCCAAGAAACGGCACCAATATCAGCGGAAAAGTCGGAAACGTTCCGCAGATGACTTTTCCACCATCGAAGGGATGTAGCGGCATTAGATTCATAACGGATACAACAGCGGCGAAGAAACAAAGCCATAAATACGTCGTATCCTGCAATACATATGCCAAGCCCAAAAAACCAAGCGAACTAAGAAAACCGAAAAACGGTCCGCATAATGCGATAATGGCCGTCTGTTTGGTAGATGTATGATTGTATATTTGTATATAGGCGCCAAATGGTGTGAAACCACCAAAACGCACTTCACATCGATAGTTCAAAGCTGCGACAATGTGTCCGATTTCATGCACAATCAGCATTGCGACATATCCAATCGCAAATATAAAATTGACGCTGTATGACAAAGCATACACACATACGGCGATTAATACGATGTTCAACAGCCATTTGGAAACTGTCCAGTCTTTGAAAATTGAATTCTGCATTTCATCACCTGTTTCTCATCTACTGCATTATAACATGTTTTAGAATGCTTGAAAATATGTTTTTGATGGGAAAACATTTATGTTTTTCCTTATAAGATATTATGCGAGTTATGAAACTTTAAAAGCTTAATAACATATATCTTTGTTTGTTCTATATTCCTTTTCATTACTTTGATTATGCCTATAACAAAAGAAAAGGCGACTTATAACCGCCAATTCTTCTATACTGCGACCGTTTGTTTGAGTTCTTTTACTTTTTCTATTGCTAAACCGGATACTTTTGATATGCTTTCTAATGATAAACTGCCCTCTTGTATCAAATTCTTTGTCATTTCGATTTGTTGCTTGACTCTGCCTTTACGCTCACCGATGCGACATCCTTCTCTACGTCCTTCTTTGAGAGCTTTTTCTCGCTCTTCTTTTCTTACTTCTTCCAGTACTCTGCACATTTCTCTTCCTCCTTCCTGTGTTTCTTTATAATACCTCATAAGTTTTGCTAGTTCTTTGTTATACATGGTATGCCAATCTTGATTATTCATATCTTTCATTAACATGCCGATCTCATCCATTTCTTGATAGGATCCGTTCACAAACATGATCAATGATCCATCATCAAAGGGCTTTCCACTGTTTAAATCTGTGCGTCCATAATAATAGAGAGCTTGTCCTTCGCCTCTTACATCGTTTTCTGTAATAAAGATCACAATGGAATCCGGAAGATCTTTTGGATCTTTGCCTTTTTCCAATATGTCCATATCCAGCAAACTTGCATGATACCGAGCACGCCGTGGATTTGCGCCTGCATCGGATCGCTGAATTTCCAAATTCACATGTCTTCCATCTTGTAGTTTCGCATAGACATCCAAATACGCATCTCTGCCACGTAAATTCTTCAACAAATACTGCGTGTTTACACGTATCACCTTTAGTTTAGGCTGATGCAGTATCGTTCTAAGTAAGAACTGAATACCTTTCTTATTGTCATGAAAACATGCCATAAAGAACGTATCATCCATCAATCGAAATTTTTCCAAATGCTTTACATTCTCTACTGTTGCCCAATTTGTTTCTTCTAATTTCAAAAAAACACATCCCTTCTTTTACGAAGAAACAATCGATAACCTTGACTACATAATATCATAAGCATCGCCCATTTTCAACTGTATGTAGAGCAATCTTTTCTTTTTTTACTCACTATTTTTTTCATTTCCTAGTTACTGATTGCTTCTATATTCTTTATTCGTTTTTTTTGGTAAAATTACAAAATTTTTTTGTATTTCACATCATTTCACATAATCATAAGTTTAGAACCTCTATATCCCTAGATCAATCTTCACATTAGACCTTCAAAAAAATAAGAAACTCAAAAACATTTAAAAAATCAGGATGTAATTGTTATCCTGACTTTTCATCATACAATATAGGAATAATCATCTTATTCTTTATCAACGAAGATATTACATAAACACATCAAACCGCCAAACAGAACACCGGCAACAGGCCATATAATCCATGTGATACCCCATTTATTGGTAATTAAACTCCATCCAAGGTAAATCGCCGTAACAATTAGCCAATATATGGAACCAATATCTTCTTTTATTTTGTTCTTTCGTTTTTCTTGTAAAGTAAAATCCCCTTCTTTCAATAATTTCTGCATACTTGTCCAGCGCACACCGGCATAGATGAAAAACATTACACCGATTCCTGCCAGAAATATTGTCGCTACCAGCATGATTACCATAAGAAAATCGTTTTCAGTAAACGAGCCAATTAACAATGGTATAGGGGAAATCACACATATACAGGAACCAATCATATTACATTTTACATACGCAGGATGAAAAATTTTTTGTTTTTCTTTCACCATGCCTTTGACACCATATTCACATTCAAAACTTTCTTTTTCTAAGAATGCATAAGGTGCGTTTCGAAAGCCGCAATAAACAAAATTCACAACTGCGACCGCAACCATTATCAATAATAAACTCATGCCCAATGCGCCCGCAAAAGACTCTGAAATGCCATATTCTGTTTCTTCAGACATGGCTCCAAGAATCAATAAAGGCATTACGGATAAAATGCATATAAAAGTAGAAACGGCGATTCGAATCGAAGCAGAAGCTCTCCATGCAAGGAAAGCATTCGCTTCTTCCAATGTGATCCGCCTACCACTTGTATTTGTATCGTTATCAATAAATTCTTCATTTTCCATTTCATCTTTCAATAAATAATCTGTCGTTACTTGAAACAATTCTGATAATTGAATCAGCTTTTCCAAATTCGGAACACTTTGCGCTCCTTCCCATTTTGCCACAGCTTGACGAGATACATCCATTTTTACAGCCAATTCCTCTTGTGACCATCCATTCTTTTTTCGTAATCTGATAATTTTATCTGCCAATATCATAATAAGCCCCTTTCTTACTCACTTATTATATCTCTTTTTGCCATTACAAAACATCTAATCACAGTTAGAAATCTGTCAACCAATGGTTGCGATTGACTTTTTATCGTAAAAATAACCAATATACTTCGTATAAGTATACCCAATGAAGTTAGAAAAATAAAAATAGAGTTTGCATGTTTTCTATGAATTTCATGAGAAAACAATCGTATCATTAACAGATAAGAAAACATCAAAAAGCAGCAATACGCTGCTTTTCCTTATGCAAATCATTTTTATTTGTCATGAAACTAATGTTTAAAATGTCTTACTTTTGTAAATACCATCGCTATACCATGCTTATCGCATTCATCAATCGATAACTGATCCTTAATGGAACCACCTGGCTGAATAATAGCACTTACCCCTGCTTTCGCTGCTTCTTCTACCGTATCTGGCATTGGGAAGAATGCATCCGATCCCATGACAGAACCTTTCGCTTTTTCTTGTGCCTGTTCGATCGCAATTTTTGCGGCGCCAACTCGATTCATCTGACCGGCACCAACCCCAACTGTCATATCGTCTTTTACCAAAACGATTGCGTTGGATTTCACATGTTTCACAACACGCCAAGCCATTAACAACTGTTCAATTTCCGCTTCGCTCGGCTGACGCTTTGTGACACATTCCAAATCAGTTGCCGTAATCTTATGCGCATCAATATCCTGTACCAACAAACCATCGTTCACATGTGTTACTTTCATCTTCGCACTTGGCTCCAATGTCGTATCCAGTGTCATCAAGCGAATATTCTTTTTCTTCGATAAGATTTCAAATGCCTCACTACTGAAAGAAGGCGCAATAATGATTTCCAAGAAAATCTTTGACAGCTTTTCAGCGACTGTGGCATTCACTTCTTCATTCATTGCCACGATGCCTCCAAAAATAGACACCGGATCCGCTTCATATGCTTTGTCCCACGCTTCTTCCAATGTTTTGCCAATACCAACGCCACAAGGATTCATATGTTTCAATCCAACAACAGCGCATTGCCCTTCAAAATCTTTTAAGATTTCAATGGCCGCATTGCCATCCTGAATATTATTGTAAGACAATTCTTTGCCATGAAGCTGTTTTGCATTTGCCAGTGAATACTGTGGATGCATATTCTTATAGAACGCTGCTTCCTGATGCGGATTTTCACCATAGCGCAAATCTTGGATTTTGTCATACGTAATTGTATATGATTCCGGAAATTTCACATTTGTCTTTTTCGTTAAATAATCCGCGATCATCGCATCATAACGTGCCGTATGACGGAAGACTTTCGCAGCCAGCCTCTCTCTTGTCGCCATGCAGGTTTCCCCATGTTCACGCAATTCTTTCAATACCGTATCATAATCACTTGGATCACATAACACAGGTATATAACGATAGTTTTTGGATGCGCTTCTTAACATGCTTGGACCACCGATATCAATATTTTCAATAATTTCTTCATGCGTTACATTTTCTTTCTGCACAGTTTCTTTAAACGGATATAAATTCACACAAACAAGATCGATGTAAGAAATATTGTGCTCCTTTAGCTGTGCCACATGATCCGGATGATCCCTCACACATAACAATGCGCCGTGAACATTTGGATGAAGCGTCTTTACACGGCCATCCATGATTTCCGGAAATCCGGTAATTTCAGAAATGCCGATGGTAGAAATACCTGCTTGTTCCAACGCTTTTTTTGTTCCGCCTGTAGAAATGATCTCGTAACCCAGTTCACATAAACCGGAAACAAATTCTACCAGATTCTTTTTATCTGATACACTTACCAATGCACGTTTCATTTTGATTCCTCCTCTAGTTTATCAGCCACAATCTGAATGACTTTTGGAAATAGTTCATATTCCAATGCATGCACATGCATTTCCAACTCTTCCAGATTCCATTTTGGATCAATTTCCAGTTTTTCCTGACGTATGATTTCACCGGTATCCACACCTTCATCCACATAATGCACCGTCACACCGGTATAAGAAACATGTGCTTCAAATGCATCACGAATACTATGTGCTCCGGGAAACTGCGGTAAATAGGCCGGATGCAAGTTGATGATACGATAGGGGAAATGACCCAATAAAACTTTTCCGATAAAACGCATGTATCCGGCCAAAACAATCAGATCGATGTTATGTTCTTTCAACTTTTCCAAAATTTCTGTTTCATATTCTTCTTTATTATGAAATGCCTTTGGATTCATGTAGATCCAAGAAATGCGATGATTATTCGCACGCTGAATGGCATATGCATTTTCCCTATCCACCAACAACAGCTTGCACGTCACATTCTTTAGCGCCTGTTGTTCGATCTGCGTAAGGATATTTTCAAAATTGGATCCATTTCCGCTTGCGAAAACAGCGATGTTTACCATTTTAAATCCACACTTCCGCTATCGGTTACTTCACCGATGACATAAGCTTCTTCTTGAATTTCTTTCAACAGATTTAAAACCGTATTCACATCTTCACGTTCAACTGCCAAAATAAAACCGATCCCCATATTGAATACATTGGCCATTTCCGCCCATGCAATATTGCCTGTTTTTGCGATCAAATCAAAGATTTTTGGTCTTGGGAACGCTCCCATATCAATGGTAACGCCTTGTCCTTTTTTTAACATGCGCGGCACATTTTCATAAAAACCGCCTCCGGTAATATGGCTCATGCCCTTGATATTCACTTTGTCAAGCAAATGCTTGATCGCTTTCACATAAATCTTGGTTGGCGTCAACAATACATCGCCCAAAATCTTACCATCCAATTCCTCATAAGCAAGATGTGGATCCAAATGTCCATCCTTAAACAAAACCTTTCTAACCAACGAGAAACCATTGGAGTGACAACCGCTGCTCGTCAGTCCTATTAAGACTTGACCGCTTGCAATAGACTGTCCATCCAACAATTTGCTTTTCTCTACGGCGCCTACACAGAATCCGGCAATGTCATAATGATTTTTCGCATACATGTCCGGCATTTCTGCGGTTTCTCCGCCAATCAAAGCACATTCTGCTTGCACACAGCCGTCCGCTACACCTTTGACCAGCTGTTCAATTTTTTTCGGCTCGTTTTTGCCAACTGCCAGATAATCTAAGAAGAAAATTGGCGCTGCGCCTTGTACCAATACGTCATTGACACACATGGCGACCGCATCAACGCCCACGGTATCGTGCTTGTCCATTTCAAACGCCAACATCAGCTTTGTGCCGACGCCATCGGTACCGGATACAAGCACAGGCTCTTTCATATGTAATGCACTAAGATCAAACATTCCGCCGAATGCGCCAATGGAATCAATGGCGCCTCTGATTTTGGTTCTTGCCACATGATCCTTGATGAGACGCACACTTTCATAACCGGCTTCCAGATCTACTCCGGCTTCTCTATATTTATTGCTCATTTTTTTTCCTCCTTTAAAACATCCCCATAGCTGAACAGACGTGTTGGATAGACGCCGTCAAAACAAGATACACATAAATCAGGTGTCCCAAATGCCTGTTTCATCGCATCAATTTCCAAAAAACGCAGCGAATCGGCTTGGATGAATGCACATACTTCATCAACGTTCAATCGTGCAGAAATCAATTCCTCATAACTGGATGTGTCCACACCATAGAAACATGGACTGCGGAAAGTGGGCGATGCGATACGAACATGTACTTTCGTTGCGCCTGCTTCCTTTAACAGTTGCACGATTCTCTTTGACGTCGTTCCTCTGACAATGGAGTCATCAATCATAAAAACACGCTTACCGTTCACAATACTACGAATAGCGGATAATTTCATACGTACACCGCGCTCTCTTTGTTTCTGTGTCGGTTGAATAAACGTTCTGCCTACATAACGATTTTTGATGAGACCGATTTCATAAGGAAGCCCACTTTCTTCAGAAAATCCAATTGCGGCAGATAAAGAAGAATCAGGAACACCGATCACAATATCGCCTTCCTTATCTTCCACACGTGCGAGTGCGCGTCCGGATAATCGTCTTGCGGTATGTACATTCACACCATCAATGCTGGAATCCGGTCTAGCGAAATAAATATATTCCATCGCACACATTTTTTTCTGTGTTTGATCCGTATAAAAGAATGACTTTAACGCTTCTGCCTCGTTCGCAATGCGCACCACTTCACCCGGTTCCACATCACGAATGTATTGGGCACCAACAATATCAAATGCGCACGTTTCCGAACTTACACAATATCCGCCATCCGGCATTGATGCGATGGCCAGTGGACGAAGACCGTTATGGTCACGTATTGCATACATACAATCTTTTGTCATAACGATAAAGGCAAATGCGCCTTCAAAGCGACGACAAGCCTTCATGATTTTTTCTACAAAGGTTCCATCTTCTCTTTGAATCCAATGCGCCAACATTTCACTGTCGCTTTCACCTTGAAATATGCTTCCCAGATCTTCCAATTCCTGCTTAAGTTCTTTTGCGTTGACGATTTGCCCATTGTGCGCAACCGCAAAATGCCCCATATGCGCACGCACCATGATTGGCTGCACATTCTCAATCTGATTGGCATCCGCTTTTGAATATCGCACATGTCCAATCGCATGTTTACCTGGTAGTTCTTCCAAAATTTTCGGCTGGAAAACTTCTGACAATAAGCCTTTTCCTTTATAACACTTGATTTCATTCTCATCGCTGGCTGCGATGCCGGCTGCTTCCTGTCCACGATGCTGAAGCGCATGCAGACCGAAATAAGCAAGAGAAGATGCCTGATCGGATACATTATAAACACCAAATACACCGCATTCTTCATTCAGTTTGTTTGCGAAAAAATAATCTTTTTCATCTATCATGTAAAAGCCTCCTTATCTGTTTTTGAAATAATTAACGCCATTTTCAAAAATATTCTGCATTTTCTCTCCGTCAATATTTTTAAACAGTCCGTCTTCATAACGTTCACTGTGACCCATTTTTCCAAAAATGCGTCCATCTTCACTAGTGATGCCTTCAATTGCCATGGTGCTTCCATTGATATTATATACGCCATTCATCGTTGGATCATCATCCATATCAACATACTGGGTTGCGACTTGTCCGTTTTCAAACAGCTTACGCACCGTTTCATCATCACAGACAAACTTTCCTTCTCCATGACTCATAGCTACATTATGTATGGCTCCCGGTTGATAAGCGGACAACCATGGGGATTTGTTCGAAGCGACCTTCAGCCTTGCGATATGGGAGACGTGTCGATTGATGTCATTACGGAATAAGGTAGGCGAAGATGCATGCAGTTTCGTTATATCACCATACGGAAGCAAGCCAGATTTGATCAATGCTTGAAATCCATTACAAATTCCCAATATCAGACCGTCATTGGACAAAAGCGTCTGTATCGCTTTATTTACTTTTTCGTTTTGCAAAATATTAGCGATGAATTTACCGCTGCCATCCGGTTCATCTCCACTGGAGAATCCGCCAACGAGTGACAAGATTTGGGCATCTCGGATTTTTTCGCTTAATTCTTCGATACTTTGTTCAATAGCCTGCACATGCAAATTCTTGAAAACATAAATTTCTACTTCTGCGCCGGCCCGTTCAAATTGTTGTTTTGTGTCATATTCACAGTTTTGCCCAGGAAATACCGGAATGATGACTTTTGGTTTTTCAACAGTTTGTTTTGGTGAAACACGCTGTTCACATGTAAATTGTGGCGTTGTGAGTTTCCCCTTGTCTTTGTTTACTGCGATTGGATAGATGGCATCGTAACGTTCGCACCACGCTTCCACAGCTTCATCTACAGACATCCAAATATCATTGATAGAAATACGGGAATCGGATGTCGTCGTACCTAATAAGGTAAATGCAGGATGTGTGATTTCTTTTGTGCTTTCCACAACGATACTGCCAAGTGATAGATCATATAATGGTTCTTTCGTTTCTACTTTTACACCGATCTTGTTTCCAAAACTCATTTTTGCCAGTACTTCACCAAGTCCGCCAAATTTCAAAGTGGATGCGGCGCAAATGGTTTTATCCTGCATATAAGTATGAATCACATCAAAATTGGATTTTAATTCATCATAGTTTGGCATATGGTTTTCTAAGGCATGATGTTTAACCAGATAGATATAGCTTCCTTCATGCTTAAATTCTGTGGAAACAATATCATCTGTATTCGCAGTTGTGAGCGCAAATGTGATTAAGGTTGGCGGTACACTGATGTCATTAAATGTGCCGGACATAGAGTCCTTTCCTCCAATAGACGGAGTTTCAAATGCGATTTGCGCTTCAATCAACCCTAAAAGCGCCTGCATAGGTTTGCCCCATTTTTCTTTATGGTTTCCAAGGCGTTCGAAATATTCCTGGTTGGTCAAGCGACATGTTTTGTAATCTGCCCCAAGCGCGCATACTCTGGCAAGTGCTTCCACAACCGAATAAGAAGCGGATAAGTATGGGGAATATTGCGCCAAATCCGGATGATAACCATGGGTCATAATGGAACAGGTCTTGGTGAACCCAAATACCGGCAGTTTCTGAACCGATCCTTCCTGTTCACTCAACTGATATTTACCACCCCATGGCATAAGGACAGTTGATTTCCCAATCGTTGCGTCAAAAATCTCTGATAAGCCGATCTGAGCGGCCACATTTTCTTTGCGCAGGCATTCTTTTAGACCATCATTGCCATTGGTTTTGATATCACCGTGGAACGGATCTTTGTTTTCTTTCAATGCCTGTAGAATAACATCCTGCACGCCTCTTACACCGTTGGTGTCAAGAAATGCACGTGAAATATTGACGATTTCTTTGCCTTGGAATGTCATCACAAGTCGTGGTTCTTCACTTACTGTCGCTACAATACAGGAATCTAAGTTTTCTTCATAAGCTAGCTTACAAAATGTTTCATAATCTTTCGCTTCGATACAAACGGCCATACGTTCCTGTGATTCAGATATGGCTAGCTCCGTTCCACTTAAGCCGCTGTATTTAACCGGTACTTTATCCAAATCAATGCGCAAGCCGTCTGCGATTTCGCCAACCGCAACACTAACGCCGCCGGCGCCAAAATCATTCGCCTTTTTGATCAGTTTTGTGGCATTTGGATTACGGAACAATCGCTGTAATTTTCGCTCGATCAGCGCATTGCCTTTTTGTACTTCACTGGAACATTTGCTAAGGGATGTATCATTATGTTCTTTGGATGAACCAGTCGCACCGCCAACACCATCGCGCCCGGTCGCACCGCCAATCAACACGATAATGTCTCCCGTCCTCGGCTGTTTGCGCATCACGTTAGCCTTTGGAGCTGCGCCCACAACTGCGCCAACTTCCATGCGTTTTGCGACATATCCTTCATTATAGATTTCTTTCACGTATGTCGTAGCCAAACCAATCTGGTTTCCATAAGAGGAATATCCGGCTGCGGCGCCTTTGGAAATACGGCTTTGCGGCAGCTTGTTTGGTAGGGTATCTTTTATGTCTTTGGTTATATCGCCTGCGCCGCTGATACGCATCGCCTGATAAACATAACTTCTTCCAGACAATGGATCACGAATTGCGCCGCCTATGCAAGTAGAAGCGCCACCAAACGGTTCAATTTCCGTTGGATGATTGTGCGTTTCGTTTTTAAACATTAATAGCCAATCTTGCATTTCTCCATCGACATCTACTTGAATTTCAATACTGCACGCATTGATTTCGTCACTGATTTCCAAATCATCCAGTTTACCTTGTTTACGCAAGTACTTACCGGCAATCGTTGCCATGTCCATGAGTGTCATAAATTTTTTATTCCCATGGACTTTTTCACGTAAAGACAAATACAATTCATATGCTTTCTGTATATGTTCTTGTAGCTCATCCGCCTGAATGACAACATTCTGTAAAATCGTTTCAAATGTCGTATGACGACAGTGATCCGACCAATATGTATCCAGTACTTTCAGTTCTGTTAGCGTAAGATCACGTTGTTCTTCCTCTTTGAAATATTTTTGGACATGCATCAGATCCTGCAAAGTCATTGCCAGACCTTGTTCATCCATCAGCTGTTTCAGTTTCGCTTCATCCATGGTGCGAAAACCATGCAGAACAGGGACCGGTTCAATGTCCACATCTTCTTCATATTGTAAAACGCTCAAATCTTTTTCTCTCATTTCAACCGGATTGATGAGATATTTCTTTATTTGTCTACATTCTTCTTCACGCACATCACCGTGAAGAACAACGATTTTGCCGCTTTTGATGACCACATCTTGTTTATTGTTTAACAACATTAAGCATTGTTGGGCACTGTCAGCGCGCTGATCATACTGTCCCGGCAGACATTCATAAGCGATGTACGTTTGTTGAGTTAAATCAATATCTTCTTTAACTTCATCGGTCACGATTTCTGCCAGTACATTTGTTTTTAACAGCTGCAAATCTTTTTCATCCGCATGATATACATCATACACATTGTAAAGTGTAACATCTTTTAAACCATTAATATTCAGGTTGGTTTTCAATTCATGACACAAGGATTTCGCTTCTACTTGAAAGGCATCCTTTTTTTGTACATAGATTCTTTGATCCATCATCTTCATCCTTTCCCTATCTTACAGATCCAGATAAGATCCGGCCAATACATTTTCAGCTTGTTTCTTTTTGAATTCAGACAATTTTTCTGCCAGTATTTCATCAGATAACGCCATCATTTGTACTGCCAATATCGCTGCGTTTTTCGCACCGGCATTTCCAATCGCAGTGGTCGCTACCGGTATTCCGCCCGGCATTTGCACGATGCTTAATAATGAGTCTAATCCTTGCAGCGAACTTGTTTGTATTGGTACACCGATTACCGGCAATGTGGTGGACGATGCGATAACACCCGCCAAGTGTGCGGCGCCACCAGCACCGGCGATAAACACTTTGATCCCTCTTTCTTTTGCGTCTTCACTGAGTTTCAGCGTTTCATTGGGCGTTCGATGTGCAGATAAGACTCTGACTTCATATGCGATGTCGAATTCTTTTAACATGTCAATTGCTTTTTCCATTGTAGGTAAATCACTCTTACTACCCATAACGATGCATACCTGCGGTTTTCTTTCCATTCTTACTTCCTCCTTCTCATAAGAAAAGCACAGTTTCATGTGCGAAAAAAACACATGTCCTGTGCATTCTGATTCATTCTGTTTGAAGCTGCGCTACGAAAGACCATTCGTGAGACCTCCTCAAAATGTAACGGGCAAACATTGACCGATAACCTATGTTCATCCAATTTTCAGATAAACAACGTTTGATCCGTTGTACGAATTTTATACAAGTGCTTGTATTTTTAAATACAGTATAATTTTACTCGTTTTATCCTTATTTTACAAGGATAAATTTTGTTTTAGGTCTTGTATATTCTCATATTTATAAAATTGGTTATATTCCTTTATCAAGGTAATATTTTTATATATCGTTATGTAAAAGAATCCAGGATGCATACCGTTTTTTATAATTCATCATTCTTATGTAAAAGATTTTTCATAATTTTGCTATTATAACAATATTATTTTAATATCAACCTACATATTTATTTATGATGATAATTTTTTTATTTATTCAAATGTTTCTATAAAAAAGTCCTTAATGATACCTGTCACTAAGGCCTATATTGATTTATGATAAATCCCCAATAGCAAAACAGATTAGCTTTACTTCTCTGCTTACAGTATTCAACGATAAACCATTTTAATACTGTTTTCCTGTTGCGCTTGCATACGCATGATTAATTCTTTCCATGCTTTTGCATTAGAAACTGTCTAATTGGCATTCAAAACCTTTACTTCTACACCGGAACTTGTACATTTTGTGATAATGCTTGTATATTCAAACGTACCAGTTACTTTCACATACAGTTAATCTTATTTTATATTCTACTATCTTAAGAAACATCATCAAAATCATTGATTCTGTCTTTGATGTAATTTAAACACTCTTTTTCACCGGAATAATACAACAAAGCTTTTACATCAGAAATATACTTCTTTTCAGTTTCTATGGATTTCTCCCACCTTTTCTATTATATTATCGATAGCTTGATATTTAGAACGGAAATCTTCAATCAAAAACTTCAAATATTCAATTCCCTTTTCTTCTATATGATAATACACCCTAATTTTTTTACTTACGATTTCATCATAACTTGTTATATAGCCTGCATCCATCAAACGATGCAAAACAGGATACATAGCGCCTTCTTTTAATTCCAAAATACCATTGCTTTCTTTAGCAATCGTGGTTGCTATTTCATATCCATAGCAATCTTTCTGATATATAATCAACATAATCAAAATCTCTACCTTAAAAAAAGAATTTTTTTTCATTATGATTATCCTCATTTTCTATTTGTGATGTAACCATATTATATCAAACATTTTTAATTTTTCAATTACAAAATCATCATTCATTCTTTATGAATATGCCTTTGTAAGAATAGTATTATATAAATAAATCCAAAATAAATATTTACATTAAAAATCTATATAATCATTCATCGGATTTTTATTTAATAAAATTTCTTTTTGTTTTACATAAGAAACATGTGTATAAATTTGTGTAATTGCGATGGAACTATGTCCTAGAATTTGTTGGATATAGCGTATATCCACATCTTTTTCCAACAATGTTGTCGCAAATGTATGGCGAAACATATGCGGCGTGATATGGTTTGTAAAATGTAGGCGTTTCTCTAACTGATTGATTAAATTCCTTACGGATTGATCAGATAATTTTGTATGAAATTTATTAGAGAAAAAATAGGGTTCCACATTATCTTTTTTAATATCCTTATATGCTTGTAATGTCCCTACAACATGATCATTGCCAATGTAAATCATTCGCTCTTTCGATCCTTTGCCAAAAATTTTCACTTTCTTCTCATGTAAATCCAGATCTTGATTTTTGATGCTGCACAATTCTGAAATTCGCATCCCTGTAGAAAACAATAATTCAATAACAGCCATGTTTCTTAACGCTTGTTGACGTTGAAACGGTGTTTTAGCATTTTCAAAATCGTTGTGCAACAAACAAAACATCTGATTCAAATATTCTTTTGAAATGATTTTTGGCA
This sequence comes from Erysipelotrichales bacterium, assembly GCA_910576345.1. GTDB lineage: Bacteria > Bacillota_I > Bacilli_A > Erysipelotrichales > Erysipelotrichaceae > C-19. The sequence goes on along the minus strand of CAJTIT010000029.1, from coordinate 517 downwards.
ACAGCTTTGGTTCTTTCATATGTGTTCGTATCTTATGAAAAGGTGAAGATTCTATAATTTCCATATATTCTAAATAAATATAGAATGCTTTGATACTGGCAAGTTTTCTTTTAATCGTTTTTGGCTTTACATATTTATGGTTTAAATAACAAATAAAATCATTGATCTTTTTTGTATTATCTTGATCAATACCAATATAGGCAGCATATTGATTAACATCTATTCGATATGCTTTTAATGTTTTTTGGCTTAATCGCTTTCTTAATTCGCAGTCTTTAAAATATTCTATACTATATGCTTTTATTTCTTTTTCATTCATTGCATTTCCTCCTGCTTATATAGCAAACGTATTATACCGCAATGAATCGATAATGGGTCGGTTTTTCTAAGGATAATAAGAAGTTATTTATAATAAAGGAGTAGATCATGCAAAAAACTGCTGCTCAGGAGCTTAGTAAAGATTTTGAAAAATTATCAATTAAAATAATTCAGTTGTTATTCAAAGATTATTTTGTTG
>CAJTIT010000028.1 GCA_910576345.1 Erysipelotrichales bacterium | reverse complement strand
CTGTTATCCCGGGTACATGGGCAGGTTGCCTACGTGTTACTCACCCGTTCGCCACTGACTTGCGGAAAGCAAGCTCTCCTCAAGTCCGTTCGACTTGCATGTATTAGGCATGCCGCCAGCGTTCATCCTGAGCCAGGATCAAACTCTCCGTTTGATTTCTGCTCTACGCTTTTCGCGTTGTTTTTTTTTGTTTGTTATCCAGTTTTTTTGTTTACTGGGTGAAATTGACGTTTATTCTGTCTGGTTTTCAAAGACCGATGCACCGAAGTGCTTGATAATAATACCAAACCTCTCTTACTCTTGTCAATCTTTTTTTCACTTTTTTCAGACTTTTTTCATTTTTTTGCTTTTATACTTTTTATAAGACGAAACCTAACAAGTCTGTTTCATGTAAATATATTTTGAAAAACATGTATTTACATCGCTATTCTCGCTCAATCGGTGTTGCTATTTTCACACCTTCTACATTTGCATATTGATGTCCGTTTGATAAAAAAATTTATACTTTTCACCTTTATAATATCTAGCCAATTCAAGCACGTTTTGTAAATCATATGCTTCCCTTCGTATACAACCTCAACCACATAAACAACAGTTTTATTGATTGTTTTATTCTTTCCCTCTTTGTTACAATGTCGCTGACTTCTTCATCGTTTTCTGCTGCCTTATTCATCATAAACCACACTATAAATGAGAAAAAATCCTGTGATTCTCCAAAGTAAGGCAACTTTATTTTTCATCCATTTTATAACAATTAAAATTTCCTTATTTTATAGAATAACTGTGCGTTGTTTATTCGTCATATAACTCCATCATACATTCGCATCAAAAAAACATGCACTCAACGTATTGCATGCATGCTTTTCTAAAGTTATATAATTGACCTCACAATTATCATCACTTATTTAAGATATATCTTTATCATATATTCCTTCTTATTTATCTACTTTTGATTTTACCAACGCAAGTACTTCTTCTGCCGTTGAAAGCTGAATTGCCTCTTCCGCTAATTTTGCACAATCCGCTTTATTTAAAGAAGTCACCATTTTACGTGCTTTTAAAATGGATGTCGCTGACATGGAGAATTCATCCAATCCCAGTCCCAACAACAATGGTACCGCATAAGGTTCTCCTGCCATTTCTCCACACATACCAGCCCATTTTCCTTCTTTGTGCGCTCCGTCAATGGTAGCCTTAACCAAACGCAATATTGATGGATTATATGGTTGATACAGATACGATACGTGCTCGCTCATACGATCGGCCGCCATTGTGTATTGGATCAAGTCATTGGTTCCGATGGAGAAGAAATCCGCTTCTTTCGCAAAATTATCTGCATTTACCGCAGCTGCAGGAATTTCTACCATCATACCAACTTCAATATTGTCCGCAACTTTTACGCCTTCTTTGATCAGATTTGCTTTTTCTTCGTTGAAGATGGCTTTTGCATCACGGAATTCTTTTACCGTTGCAATCATAGGGAACATAATACACAGTTTACCAAAAACAGATGCACGGATCAATGCGCGCAGCTGGGTACGGAAAATATCGGTACGATCCAAACACAAACGAATGGCACGATATCCTAAGAATGGATTCATTTCTTCCGGGAATTGGAAATAAGACAATTTCTTGTCTCCGCCAATATCCAATGTACGAACCACAACTTTTCTTCCGCCCATATTGGTCAAGACTTCTTTGTATGCTTCAAACTGTTCGTCTTCGGTTGGGAAATGATCGGCATTCATATACAGAAATTCTGTACGGAACAAACCAACGCCCTCTCCGCCGTTGTTCAATACGCCTTCCACATCTTTTACGCCGCCAATATTTCCGGCAAGCTCCACTTGATGCCCGTCTGTAGAAATCGATTTCGCTGTTTTCAGTACTTTCAGCGCTTCTTTTTCTTCCACATATGCTTTTGCTTTTGCTTCATATTTTTGAATGAGTGCATCATCAGGATTTAAAATCACTTCTCCTTCCAATGCATCCAAAATTACTGTATCTCCGTGTTTTGCGGCTTCCAAAATCCCTGCACATCCAACTACGGCTGGAATTTCCAAAGATCTTGCCATAATTGCGGAGTGAGATGTTCTTCCTCCAATTGCAGTCGCAAATCCTTTTGCAAATGTATTCAACTGTGCCGTATCACTTGGTGTTAAATCATATGCGACAACGACAGAATCTTCATTAATCAAACTCAAATCCGGAATCATCAATCCCAATAAGTTGCATTTTAAGCGGAAGGTAACATCTTTGATGTCTGCCGCACGCTCACGCATATAATCGTTATCCATAGACTCAAAAATCGCAATCATCGATGTCGCTACCGTATCGGTCGCATAATCCGCATTGACTTTGTCGTTTTCAATCATTCCTACGATTTGTGAAGCCAAATCCGGATCGGAAGCCATCATCAAATGCGCATCGAATACAGCCAATTCTTCTTCACTCAAACGCTGTGCTGCAATTTCCTTAATACGAGTAATATCGGATTTGGTTTTTTCAAGTGCATCATTGAATCGCTGCACTTCTACAACCGGATTGGCTTCTTTTTTTACAATTTCCACAACTGGTTGTTCCAATTTGTAGACTTTAGCGATTGCTACGCCTGAAGAAGCTGCAATTCCTTTTAACATAAACAATATCCTCCTTGATTTCTTCTGAAAGACTGCAGAGTATTTTTGTCACACTACAAACGCTTTCATTTCTTATTTCTTTATAAATCATACCATTTCCGATATAAAATTGCTAGTCTTTTTGTTTAGTTTCCGTTTGATTTTATTCAGCATTTCTCTATTTCATCTTTGTTTGTATAAAAAGATGTTAAAAACTTGTCCATTGCACCTTTTTTATAACGGTAATATGTCGATCGGGAAAACCATTCGCTCCACCAGCCGCGCTCTTTAATTTCCAGAAAGTCATTGTATAGAATGAGCGCATATTTCTTATCCATCTGACACATCAAAATATGAATGCGCGCCGCAATATCCAATGCATCTACTTGTTCTTCATCACTGTCTTCTACGATATCGCTGTACCCCATCATCGTATGTAGCTTTCCTTTGCGATACAACTTTCCCAAATACATGCAAAGCTGCTCTTTTTCCTGAAAACTCAATTTTTTTAATTGTTCCATGGTACCTCCTTTCCTTTTATGATGAACCTGTTGCTTCTGTGTTAAACCCTCCTATTATATATATTCACTTTTTTTTCGTAAATCACAAAATTATTTTAATTTTTTTCAAAAAAAATATACCTGACTTTCTGTCAGATATACATTATTTCATTTATCTTTTTCCAATTCCAATAATGATTTTGTGTAAGAATCGCTTTGTTGATACAACATTTTTGCATCACATTCCAGATGGATGTTTCCTTTTTTCATTACAATCACTCGATCGCACATGGTAGGCACCAAACGAAGATCATGGGTGATAAAAATAAGGGATCGTTTGGTTTTGGTTCGCAATTCGTTCAATAATTCCAGTATTTCTGCCTGTACACATACGTCTAAAGAACTGGTTGGCTCATCTGTAATCCATAATTGCGCTTCGCTAGCTAGTAACATCGCCATCCATACTCGCTGACACATTCCAATGGACAGAACATGTGGATACGAATGTAGAATCCTCTTTGGATCAGATATTTTTACTTGCTTTAAAAGCGATAGGCATTGTTGTTCTCGCATTTGTTTTGGTAGTTTCATCAAACATTCTTTCATTTGATAACCAACGGTAAAAAGCGGATCTAACGACATCTTAGGTTCCTGCATCATCATAGCGATTCCATGATAGCGAATGGAGCACAAGGCATCTTCTTTCATTTTGCAGACATCATTTCCTTTCCACAGTATTTCTCCACTAAATCTGCTTTTGTTTCGCTGCAGTTGCAGTATTGCTCGCATTAACTGGCTTTTTCCACTCCCGCTTTCTCCAACAATCGCAACACTTTCATTTTCATCTACGGAAAATGTAACATCGTTTAAAATTTGCTTTTCTTCCTGTCCATCATGGATCCACATAGAGAGATGGCGAACGTCCAGTAATTTCATGATCTTCCCTCCTTAGGATCACACATTTTCCTTAATCCTTCTTGTATTACATGCACGCCAAATACACATATCACGATACAAAGCGCCGGTAGAACCCATTGCCACCAACAATGTTCAAGCACATAGGCAGATTGTGCATTTTCCAATAGATTTCCCCAAGAAGGATAGGGTTGAGCAACACCAAATCCAATGAAGGACAGTGCAGATTCCAAAAGCATACTGTCGGCATAGCTTAATGTTAAATTAACAAGCAAAATCGGCAATATGGCAGGGAAAAGTTCCTTTTTGAGAATATGCCATGTATTGGCACCCATAAGTTTTGCGGCAATCACATACTCTTTTTCTTTTTCACTTAATAGAACAGAACGAATCATTCTTGCAAGTACCGGTGCGTTTAAACAGCCATAAACGATCATGACCAATAGGATTCGTCCACTTTCCGGAAGCAGTTCTTTCATAAACGCAGACAATGTAACCATGAGCGGAAGAAACGGCACACCGGATATGAGTTCTGCCAACCGCATCAACAAACCATCCACTTTGCCACCATAATAACCAGCCAAACATCCAAACAGTACCGCCAATATCATTTCTGTGATTACCGCTATCCATCCAATGCTCATGGTTACAAGACCACCATGAACCAACCTTGTGAATACGTCACGTCCATAGGCATCACTGCCCATCAAAAAGCCACGATGTCCCCATGCATGTATATCTTCATGAATACCATATATTTGATAGGCATCTGCATAGATAGTTTCAAAAGGTTCGTTTGGTACCTCTGTCTCATGAAAGGTATTTTTACCGTATGCACGGATACGATTGTTTTCATCCAATACGAATAGTGCTTCTTTTGACGCATCAATCATCTTTACTTTATCACTTACAGAGAATACGTCTCGCCCCGATTCTCCCCAAGTGACCACGCGCTGATCTTGACATAATGCCAGCGCATCATTTTCACTTAAAACCATATCGCGAACAGGACAAAGCGTTTCTGGTACGGTTGCAATCTCATTCTCGTCTTCTCCAAACATATGTACACGACCATCATCCAATACCAACGCAATCTGATGATCGTTCATTGCCACATCTAACACATGCCCTTGATCTTGATCCCATCTCTCATTATCAACAGTTCCATCACTATATTGCACATGTCCATTCGCATATAACATAGCAGTGGCATTTCCACTTGCGAACACATGCGTGATCATTTGATTGTTTTCTATTTCCGATAACGTAACGGATTCATTTGTGAACAGATTTATAGAATGATCGTTATACAGTACCACCAAATGATGATCACCTGCAGCAATATCCAACACGTTGTTTATGGGTTCGCTCATAAAACCGTCATCACCCCATGTGATCACGTCACCTGATTTCATCAATGCACATCCAAATGAAGCTCCGGAAACAATTTTCTTCACTTCTTTGGGCTCAACTTCTTTTGGGACGGATAGATAATTCCTTGCTGGCGAAAGATTTTTTAACGTCATATTCTGTTGATAAGGGTCCATTGGCAAAAGAAATGAGAATAACAGACAAAACACAAACATTCCCAAGTAAATTCCCATACCGATTTTCCATGTTTTATTTGCTTTCATGAATGTTTCACCCTTGGATCTGCAATGCCATATAAAAGATCAGCTATGAAATTCATAAGAAGATAGATAAGCGCATATAGAAAATTCAGCGCAATCACTAGCATGTAATCTCTGCGATTGAGTGCCTCCAATAAAATTCTTCCAATTCCGTCATATGCAAATATGTATTCTATAAAAACTGAACCCACCAATAACATACTGAGTTCATTCATCCATAAGGTGATGAAAGGAAGCAGAGCACCTCTTAACCCATGGAGCATCAAACGCACTCCATGAACGCCACGTGCCATACAGGCACTCATATATTCCTGTTCAAGTACCAAAATCATATGATCACGAATATAACGTTCCATCGTGCAAAAACTTAATAATGTCAATGTCGCAACCGGAAGTACCATCACTCGCAGATTTTCTATTAGCGATTGTGACGATATCCATGTGCCGGATGAGGGAAACAAATGAAAACGAAAAGCAAATACATAAATGATTATCAATGCTAGAAAATATCCCGGCACACTCATGCCAAACAGCGTGATGGACTGCCATATCCGATCGATTTTCTTTCCTTTGTGAAGTGCGCTGTAGACACCGCCAACAAGCGCAATCAAAAACGACAGTAGGAATACCATAATATTTAAGCGAAGCGTGTTGATCAGCGGTTGTTTGATGACATCTTTTACCGGTTTCTTATAAGTTAAGGAGGTGCCGAAATCTCCTCGCAGCGTTCTGCCCAGCCATTTACCATATTGAACGACAAGAGAATCATTCAATCCCATTTCTTCTTTTAATTGATCGTAAACGATTTGTCGCTGTGCAACTTTTACATGCGACGGCATCGCCAAGGCAACCGGATCTTGTGGCATGAGTTTCACCAACAAAAACATGACCATCGATATCATCCACAATGTAAAGGCCATTGAAACGATACGTTTTATCAGATAGGACTTCATTCACTCCCTCCTTTCAAACAAAAAGGCTAATGAGCCTTATGTGGTATTACCATGATAATTGAGATACTTGATCTGCCCAAGTATGATAAGTGGTTGGATGATAATTTTTCAAGTTTGGATTGGCAAATCCGGTATAGGTATTTGTATATAACGGAAGCATAGGCAGTACTTCATTAAAGTAGTTTAAGTATGCTTTCCATGCACGTATGAATCCTTCTTTGTCTTTGGAATCGGTATGACGGAGCTGTTGAATGAGTTCGTCCAAATGCGCATCGCAGAAATTGCTGGGATTTGCGGATGTATCAGCATAATCACATGCGATCGATGCATAATAAGGATCCGGAATGGATGCGTATTCGATCCCAAATGTAAATAATTGATAGTTTTCCTTTAAACCTTTTTCTTTCGCATAGTAGAGTTGATCATAGACTGCGGTTTCGTCGGCACGCTCCATCTGATAATCGATACCTACTTTGGCGCTCGCATCCATCAGTTGTGCTTCAATTATTTCGCTTACCGCATTACCATCCACCGCTAAATGTCGTAGTTGCAGTGGTTCTTTCTTTTCATTGTATCGTAGATAATTTTTACTAGCCTTATTCACATCAAATGGTGTTTTTCCATCACTTTCATATCGATAAGAAGATAAATCCAATTGTTCATTTGCTTTGGCAATAGAATAAGTATAAGCAAAAGACATTTTCAACTCATCGCTTTCTTTCGTCATCCATTGTGAGGGTACATAATCGCTGTCAATGATGGTTCCATACGGACCGGTAATATGTTGAATCAACTGATTGCGATTGACCATATAAGCAAGTGCACGACGTATTTCTTTTTCTTTCGTTCCATTTAGGTTTGCTTTCATTGCCATCACGCCATAGCCGTTTCTTGAAAAATCTACTGCTTGAAGTTTTCCTTCTTTTACAGCCTTTTTCCCTTGATCAATCGTATTCTTTTCCATAACCGGCTCCAAAACATCGATTTCTTTATTGATCAGTGCCTGCATTGCGGTTTCATCACTGACTTCTTTCACAATGATCTTTTCTATGCTTGGCTTGTTTCCATTTGCATCACCCATATAATTTTCATTCCGTTTGAGCGTCACTTGTCCACTTTCGTAGTTTTCCAAAACATAAGGACCATAACTAGGTGTTAGTTTATCATTATATTCTCCGATGAATGTTTCAACCGCTGCTTCCATGTCTCCTTGAAATGCAATACCGTGTTCATCAAAAACCAATGTTTCATTCTCTTGTATCAGCGCATGCATAGGATAGGGAACGATACTGACAAAGGTCAGTTCCCAATAATAGGGCAGTTCATTATGATCGACTGTCAAAGAAAATGATGTATCAGATAGTTTTTTCAATCCGGCAAAATATTTCTGTTCCCCTTGATAATAGTCCCAATAACCAATCAGGCCTTCTCCTGTGGAGTCCACTGCGCCAGCAGCTTGATATTGCGGAGATGCGGATAAAAGTATGGCAAATAAGTAATCATCTGCCGTTACAGGTGTACCGTCACTCCACGAAAAATCATTTATTTCAAAAGTGTAGGTTACATCATTGTTTTCATGTTCTGTTCTCGTATATGATTTTATATTTGTATCATTGATCTTGATTTCTCCGAACGCATCAATGGTAACGATACCGCCATCATGCAGTAGTTTGCGTATCGTATCGTCACAAACGGTATTCATGAAACCTTCTGACGGCATAAAATATCCACTAAATTGTTCAGTGATTCCTACAATCAATGTATTTTGCCTATTTTCGCCTTTACATGAGGACATGACAAAAATTAGGCACATTAAAAGCAAACCTACGCGCACTTTTCTCATATGATTTCCAACTCCTAATTGTTACAAGTTAAATTATACCCTAGGATTTTTGTGATTACAATTGTTTTTCCATAATTTGGTAATTTTACTAAGTGTTTGACTAATTCTAACAATAGCGATAAATTCTATCAATTTATGTTATTTATTATTGTTATTTTTATTTTTACATTTGTTTATTTATCCTATACTTATATTATATAAGCGCATAGAGAATATGTTTGTTTATAGGCTGACTTCATAAGTATATGTAGAATGTTTGGTATACACAGTAATTGTTTTGATATAAGCATCTCTTATTTTTAATAAAGGCTCCTATTCCCTTTTAAAAGTTATATCGCTTGAAATGTCATCGCTCACTTGAATATACATATTCTTACTTCCTTTTACTGCCACAAAATCTATTTCTTATAAGCACGTCCATAATCTGTACCTCATCTGCCAATAACTAATTTTTCTATACATTGGTCTTCTACATATTTATGCAAAGCATGATATTCTTTCATTTTAATAAAAGATGAATCCATGTAATCAATATAAAATATGTTTGCATTCTCATTATGATTTTTCAAACAATCAATATAAGAGAACATCAGCGCAGATTTTCCTGAACGTCAAATTCCTGTCATAATTTTGATATCTTTTGTATTCTGTAAACCAATGAGTCGATCTAAATATTGCGTTCGTGTAATAAATTTCATAATCTTTACTCACTTTCAAAACTTTAGTTTTTTTGCTTTTTTAATTCTTTTTGTGACGTATTCATTTCTCTATTTTTATTTTAGAAATCATTATTGATGAATCATTGTTTCAATCATACAATTCAATTCTTTTTAACTAGAAATTAAATTCATCTTCTTTATGGGAAATAATCATTTTCATTTCGTATCTATCAGATATATGTTCTTTATTCATCATGATTTTCAACAGGAAATAATTATTTTTATACATTGTATGGAATCAATTCCATAATTATTGTAAAATCTTTTTTTGGATGCATTGTAAACAACTAAAAAATCATCATAATCGACACGCTATAGATTCAAAACCGAGCCCGTAAGTATATCATTTCTTTGGGCTCGGACTCATTTTACATCGATTGTTGAAATTGCGATTTATTCAAAATAATGTGTTTCATTTTTTTTGTTTTGATACAAAAACAATAAAAAACCGCTATCCTTCTTAGTGAAGTTTCACGGTGTATTTTGAAAATGTTTCAAAATTTGGATAAACCTTCTCTTTTTGCTTTCTTCATCAGAAAACCTACACATAATTGCCAGCAATCACAAAACGAATTGAAATTAACAAAATTCGATTTTCATTGGAAAAACCATCGGTGATTGAAAGACAATACATCGGATATTCAGTGCCCATGTAAAAGGAAATACTAAACCAAGATAAAAAAAGATATCAGGTAACATGGAAATTGAAAAAAACAAGCCACAAACAAAAGGCGCAATATTCGCAATGAAAGAAATTATCTGATCCGATTCTGTAAAAACCAGTGACAATCCAATTAATATCAAACACAGTCCATAATTTGCAAAAACAGATATGAGAAATAGAAGCTTTTGATTGTAATTCTACCATAATGGGTAAGATTTCTTCAAAATGCCTTTTTGTGCATGTTAAAAAAACCGCTATTCTTCTTAACAAAATACACGGTTTATTTCAACTATGCAATGCATGATAAGATTTATATAATTCATTCTTCGACAGCCCCAACTCTTTGGCCGTTTTTTTAATTGCCTCCTTACTGCTCAAGCCGTGTTCCATATAATCTGTAATCATTTGATGAACGCCTGCCATATCCACCATCCGCTCTTTTTTGTCATTATTTCCCGCTATAACAAGCACCATTTCTCCCTTACATTCCTCACATATGTCCAATATTTCCGAAATCGTTCCGCGGATAAACTCCTCATGGCGTTTTGTTAATTCTCGCGCCAAACACATACGACGATCACCTAAAACATACAACATACGCTCCAATGTCTTCTTTACACGATGGGGCGCTTCATAAAAAATCAGGGTTTGTGGATATTCTTTCAATGCATGAAGTTCCCGCACCATTTCCTTTTCCTGCGGTTTCAAAAATCCATAAAACATAAACGGTTGCGCAGGTAAGCCACTCGCCACCAATGCATTTAACATTGCATTCGCTCCGGATATTGGAATTACACCAAATCCTGCCTGAATCACAATTTCACTTACCACTTGACCTGGATCCGATATCAATGGATAACCGGCATCACTCACCAAAGCGACCTGTTTTCCCTCTTGAAGCAGCTGTACAAGCCCCATTGCACTTGTGCGCTCATTATGTTTGTGATGTGCAATGAGTCTTGTATGAATATCAAAATGCGTCAATAATTTTCGTGTATTGCGTGTATCCTCCGCCGCAATCACATCTACTTCTTTTAAAATCGAAATGGCTCTTGGTGTAATCTCCTCCAAATTTCCAATCGGTGTCGCTACCAAATACAAACAAGGCTGTTTTTGATCAAAACTTTTTTGTCGCTGCATCATCTTTACCTAACGGTTGGAAAAATCCAAATCTGGCCATAATTCCTTAAAATCCAAAAACTGCACATCTTCCTTATTTTCGATTTTTGCCTGTTGTAACAACACATTCATACTCGTTACACGATACTTCCTGCCTTGATACTCAATTTGTGAATTTAGCTTTGGCAATCCTTCCCGCAACACCTTATACTGTTTATCCTCATACTTCAAACAGCACATGAGCTTGCCACACTGGCCGCTCAATTTCTGTATATTTAACGCCAACAACTGATTTTTTGCCATATTGATCGATACAACATCAAAATCATGCAAGAACCGACTGCAACATGTTTCCATACCGCACATTCCCAAGCCACCCACGATTTTTGATTTATTTCTCGGTCCTATCTGACGAAGTTCAATGCGGCATTTGAACTGAGCAGCCAATTCTTTTAACAATTCTCTGAAATCCACGCGCTCATCCGCAACATAAACAAAAATGATTTTGGAACAATCCAATGTATACTCTGCCTCAATCAAGTTCATGTCCAAATCAAGCTGCTTGATATATCTGGCGCAAATTTTCAGCGCGTCCTTTGCCTTTTCCACATTGTCCTTTGATGCCTGTATATCTTGTACTGTTGCCTTTCTAAGCACCGGTTTCATTTCCATTCCTTTGCCTTGATCTGCAAGAAAGACTTCACATTCCTTTACAATTCTGCCCAGTTCCATTCCACGAACCGTTTCCACAACCACATAATCATTGACCTTCCAATCTCCATGATTCGAGCCAAACGTATAAATTTTCTTTGATTCTTTGAATGACACATAGGCAATATGTGTATATGTAGGAACGCTCTTCGCTGTTTTTTTCTTATCGTCAAAATTTTTTTGTTCACGATGTTTTGTTGTATGTGGGTTCATTGAACCGCCTCCTTCATTTGATCTACCATCTGATCACATAATAATGATATATTCACGCTTTTCCACAACTTGTCTCTTGTATGCATGGCAATTTCCAATAATTTAATTACCGCTGTTTGTTTTTTTCGATATTCGATCAACTGTTTTTCATACCAACCGCCGGATCCAATCTGATTTTCTATCATCACATCCCGATAAAATACCATTAGCATATCTAAAAAATATCGCATGGATTGTTTTGCGTCCCTTTGTTTTTTCTGATCAAAACCATTCTGAAGTAGTACATCCAATCCCCGGTATGGTGACAAGATAAATGCGGACAAAAACTTTTCTAATACATAACGCGCATGTTGATATTCATCGCTTTCACTTACATCACGTATTTCATTCAAACTACGAATCATTTTGCTTAACAGATATGCATCTAATATATCCATTTCTTTTTTCATTTTTTTAAAACAATAATCAAACGTCAAAGGATGAAACGGAATGGGCTGACACCTGGAAATAATCGTCGGTAATAATCGATCCATTTGTTCAACAACAAGAATGGCAATCATCTCACTTGCTGGTTCTTCCAAGAATTTCAACAAGGAATTCAGCGCATCCGCTGTTGCATTTTCTGCGAAATTCAGAATATAAATTTTCTTGCCGGTATGTTCCAATCCGGTTTTATGGAATTTATATTGTAATTTTAGAATATTCTCTTTTTTAATAGAAGTATTCTTACCATCCAATATCACCATATCCGCGAAGTTATGGTCTTTTATACGGTTGCATGCTATACATTTTTCACAAGCAAATCCATCTCGATCAACATGTTCACATAGCAAACTTTGCGCCAATAAGTATGCACATTCCAATTTTGGAGTACCGCTTGGACCATGAAACAAATATGCATGCGCAATCTTATTATGCATGAGTGCGTGCGACAATGTGCGGTACGCTATGGGCTGTTCGCTAGCTAACTGTTCTTTTATCATAACGTTTTATAATCTCCTCAACCTGCCGAAGTGTTGCTTCATAAACCTTTTCCATTTCCTGTTCAGCATCAATCATGACCATGCGATCCGCATATTTTAATTTCACAGATTCATATCCTTCTGCGACACGCTTATGAAACTCCATGGATTCCTGATCCATACGATCCAAATTGCCGCGTTGTGCTACACGCTTCATGCCAGTTTTTAAACTGACGGACAGAAAGATCGTGACGTCCGGCATATGCCCTTCAATCGCAAACGCATTCATATCGAATACTTCTTTCATACCTATATTTCTTCCTACGCCTTGATAAGCCAGTGAACTATCAATAAAACGGTCACATAATACGATCTTCCCTTGTTTTAGAGCCGGCAATACTTTTTCGATCAGATGTTGACGTCTGCTTGCGGCATACAACAATGCTTCCGTGCGTGCATCCATTTCTGTATTGTTGGGATCCAATATAATCGAGCGTATTTGTTCCGCTATTTCGATACCGCCTGGTTCTCTTGTATATAGGACAGGATAACCTTTGTTTTTCAAAGTTTCATATACTTTTGTGGAAATCGTTGTTTTCCCGCTTCCATCATTTCCTTCAAAGGTGATAAATATTCCTTTTTGCATAATATCGCTCCTCATATGACATTATTATAGCATGGATTTTCTTTTCCTGCCTAAGGAAACCCCTACAGATATTGAAAAATTTCTATAAATTGATGTATATTTTATACATATGAGCATAGAATAGAATTAGGGAGCAATCCTCCCTTATGATATAGCGGCATTTGCCGCATTTGATAAAGCAGCGATGATTTGTAACTTATCGCTGCTTTTCCTTCGTCATCGTTTGCACGACATAGGACGCACAAGCAAGTCCGGCCGCTGCCGGTACAAACGGAGAACTTGCGGGCGGCATCTTTTCTTTTCTTGTTTTCCCTTGTTCATTTACGACAATATGTTGGATGATAGGATGTTCGAAAGATGCCACCACAGGTATCTTTCCTTTGATTCCACGTTTTCTAACTTCATGACGCATTACTTTTGCCAAAGGATCATAAGATGTTTTCATTAAATCTGTTATAGTTATGGCAGAAGGATTCATTCGATTGGCCATACCCATGGATGATATGAATGGAACATTGTATTCCTTACATGCCTCGATCAGATCCAATTTTGATGAAATCGTATCAATCGCATCTACGACCATATCAATCAAATGTGTAAATAATTGTTCATTCTTTGTTTTATCATAAAACAGATGATGACAATCAACCATACAGTTTTTTTGATATGATAAGATGCGCTGTTTCATCACTTCTGTTTTTGGTTGTCCAATGGTTTCATAAGTCGCATGAATCTGCCTGTTTAAATTGCTGGGTGAAATGCAATCACCATCCACAAGAATCAATGTGCCTACACCACATCGTGCAAGTGCTTCTGCACAATAAGATCCAACGCCGCCGATGCCGACCACCATCACACAGGCTTGTTTTAATCGCTCTAATGATTCCTCTCCCATCAATAATAATGTGCGTTGATTTTCTGTTTCCATCATCGATTGATCACTTCCTTCTGTGATGATTGATCTGAAATTTTCACAAATATGGAAATGGTTCCATATTTGTGCTCAAAGTCTTCTATCATCTGATATTTCCAAGTCAAAATTGCTTGTATTTATCAATAATAACAAAATTGCACCGATCTGTTATTTCCTGATACCGTTTACAAAAAATAATTCTTTCAGACAAGTAACGATGATCATGTAATATTACAAATATGGAATCGTTTTCATATTTATTCTTACCTATTTATCCATTCATTTATAGCTGAAAATAATTGCTCTTTCCAATCCATTTGTTCAATATCATACCAATTCACATGCATTTGATTACGAAACCATGTATATTGACGTTTCGCAAAGTTTCTTGAATTTTTTTTAATTTGTGTAATACATGTATCTATATCACACTCACCTGAAAAATAAGGTTGCCATTCTTTATATCCGATCGATTGGAAACTTTGCCGGTTCCAAATGTTTTTATCTTGTTTAACCAATCTTTTTACTTCCTCCGCTAATCCCTGTTTCATCATCTGATCCACACGTGCATCAATGCGTGCATATAATTGATTGCGATCCATAGTTAAACCTATGATGAACGCATCATACACCATCGTATGCGATTGCTCCTCAATCTTCTCGCTTTTCCTCTTACCGCTGTGCGCAATTTCCAATGCACGAATGATACGTTTACGATTGTTGGGATGGATTGTCTTCCATGCATTTGGATCCACATGATTTAAACAAGCAATAAGTTTTGAATTGCTTAAGGAAGATAAGAATTTCATATAATCTTGATCCTTTGTTTCTTCCGTAAACACATAATCATATAACAATGATTTTATATACAAGCCGGTTCCACCACAAACAATGGGCAAAATATCATCTGCGCAATGATGGATGATTTCTCTGGCGCGTTTTTGAAATTCCATAACGCTGTAGTCATGATCATAAGGTACACAATCCACCAATGCATGTGGTATACCTTCCATTTCTTGTTCTGTGATTTTCGCTGTGCCAATGGACAATCCCTGATATATTTGGTAGGCATCTCCACTGATAATTTCTCCGTGAAATGTTTTTGCGATTTGGATACTCAATGATGTTTTACCAACGCCAGTAGGTCCAACAATAACCAATAC
Organism: Erysipelotrichales bacterium; assembly: GCA_910576345.1. GTDB lineage: Bacteria > Bacillota_I > Bacilli_A > Erysipelotrichales > Erysipelotrichaceae > C-19. The sequence continues at coordinate 13,844 of CAJTIT010000028.1, read as the reverse complement.
CTTACGTTTCATCGTAAAAATTCCTTTATCAGCTGATCATCACTTAAACAGATGAAAGTTGGTCTTCCATGTGGACAATGAAATGGTTGTTCACACTTTCTAAGATCCAACAGTACTTGTTTCATTTCTTCCAATGTTAATGTGCGATGGAAGCGAATGGAAGAATGGCACGCCATAGTCGAAATTGCCAAATGACGTATTTTTTCTTCATGTACTTCGCCTTCTTTTAGGAACAGATCAACCAAGTCCTGCAAGAAATGTACTTCATCTAAATCTTGTACCCATGTTGGAAGTTCTCGAACAACGAATGTTGTATTTCCGAATACTTCCAATCTTATTCCTAGTGCTGAAAAGCTTTCATTCAGCGCATCTACTTGTGAAACTGCGACCGTATCTGTCTCGATAGAAATCGGAACGATGAGAGGCTGCACATCATTATTTCCTGATAGAATTTTTTCTCTCAACACTTCGAAATGATAACGTTCTTGTGCTGCATGTTGGTCGATGATATACAATCCAGCCTCTCCCTGCGCCAAAATATAGGATTGATGAAACTGCCCAATCACTTCCATTTCCGGCAGACAGACATTGCGCTTGATTTGTTTCTCTATCGGTTGTACTACACCCTTTTCTTCCAGTTTTTCTTGTTTTACATCTGTTTTTGTATCTTCTTGATATTTGGAAATAGCTGTTTTCTCTATGGAAATAGATGGTTCTTCTTTATTATATTCTACTTTTATATTATGTGGTCTTGTATTTTGCGGGTACTTCCATTCTTGCGTATTTTTATCAGTTTTTTCCTTCTCTTTTTCTTTTACAAACGGTGATGACATGGACATTGTCGCTTCATCTTCCACAAAAAATGTATTGGGATTATCTGTAATTGTTTCCGGATGTATAAATCCTTTGTTTACTTCATCATGAAGTTTTCTTATGCTTGGATCCCGTGAATATACAAGTTCCAGTTCCGTTATTTCCAATTTTTCTTTTGGCTTTTTTACCTCTGCCTGTACAACTTGAAATTCTTCTTTTAAAGCTTCTTCTATTGCTTGATACATTAATTTTTCCAACTGTTTTTCTTTGGATAGGCGTATTTCCCATTTGGATGGATGCACATTTACATCTACCAACTGTGCTTCCATTTCAATATTCAACACAACAATCGGATAACGATCTTTTGGCAAATATTCTCGATAGGCATCCAGAATTGCTTTTTGTAGATGAAAGTTTCTGATCATGCGCTGATTGATAAACAGTGTCATATAATATTTCGTTGCACGGTTGTAATTGGGTTGTGCAATATAACCATTAATTTGATAATCATAATCTCCATAATCGATTTCAATCGCACTTTTTGCGACATCACGTCCATAAATTTGCATCATTACTTCCCGTAATTGATTGGTGCCTTTTGTTTGAAAAACCACTTTTCCATCATGAGCCAAATAAAAAGAAATATCCGGATGTGCCAATGCGAATTTTTGAACAATGTCACTGATCAAAGAAAATTCATATTGCGGACTTTTTAAATGTTTAAAGCGTGCTGGTGTTTTCTGAAACAAATTGCGTATTTCTATGCTTGTGCCTTTTGGAGTTCCTGCCGGTTTTGCATATTTTTTTTCTCCATATGCGATGCATACTTCACTGCTTTCTTCTCCATTATTGGTGCGTAACAAAACTTGTGAAACGGCCGCTATGGAAGGAAGCGCCTCACCACGAAATCCCATCGTATGAATACTCCAAAGATCCGCTTCTTCTTTCAGCTTGCTAGTGGCATGACGTTCAAAGGCCAGCTGCGCATCTTCAAAATCCATTCCGATACCATCATCGCTAATAGAGATTGTATCGATGCCACCTTGTGTTATTTGAATTTCAATTCTCATCGCCTTTGCGTCAATACAATTTTCTACCAGTTCTTTCACAATACCACTTGGTCTTTCTACTACCTCACCAGCTGCGATCATATTGCTTAAGTGTTCACTTAATCGATTGATTCTACCCATGGTGCATGCTCCTTTCATTTTCTATTCCTATTTCAACAATTTTTTTAATTCATTTACAAATAACAATGCTTCGATTGGCGTCATTTGATCGGCTTGAATTTGATCCAGTTTTGCTTTGATTTCATTTACAATAGGATCTGTTTTTTCCATAATAATCTGCGATGGTTGTATCATAGTATGTGATAAGTTTTCATCTTGTTTGTTTTCTAATTGATGTAAAATTTGCTTGGATCTTTCCAATACGCATTCTGGCAGCTTGGCAAGTCTTGCGACATTGATACCATAAGATTTATCTGCCTTACCTTCTTGTATGCGATAAAGAAATGTGACTGTTTCATCTTCTTCATGTACTTCCACATGAACATTTTTCATTCCGGGATGCATATCGGCCAACTGGGTCAATTCATGATAATGTGTAGAAAATAGTGTTTTCGCATGTATGTTTCCATCAATATATTCAATCATTGCTTGTGCCAGCGCCATTCCATCATAAGTAGAAGTACCTCGTCCAATTTCATCGAATAAAATCAAGGAGCGTTCGCTTGCATGTTGTAAAGCATTGTTGGCTTCCATCATTTCTACCATGAATGTGGATTGTCCCGACATAATGTCATCACTCGCTCCAATTCTTGTGAAAATTTGATCAAACATTGGCAGTTCAGCTTTTTTCGCTGGTACAAAGCAACCTATTTGTGCCATAATCACAATCAATGCACTCTGACGCATATAGGTTGACTTACCTCCCATATTGGGACCGGTGATGATCAATATTGAATGATCTTCATCCATTTCTAAATTATTTGACACATATCTTCCTGTTTTCTTCATCATTTTTTCTAATATAGGATGTCTTGCTTCCTCTAATATAATTCTATTTTCATTATGGAAAACAGGACGTACATATCCATTTTCTGATGAAATTTCAGATAATGCATAAAGCACATCGATTATAGAAAGCGCATTTGCCATATCATGCAGTTTTGGCAAATATATTTTAATTTGGTTAAGCAAATTCTGAAATAATTCTGATTCTAACCGAACACTTCGCTCTTGCGCATGTACGATCGCATCTTCTTTTTCTTTTAATTCCTGTGTAATGAAACGTTCCGCATTGGCAAGTGTCTGTTTTCTAACATAGCCATATTCTTCTTTAATTTGACTTAAATTTGGTTTTCGAATTTCAATATAATATCCAAATACACGATTATATCCAATTTTCAATGACTTTACGCCGGTTCTTTCACGTTCTTTGTTTTCCAATTCCAATATCCAGTTTTTACCACTTTTTCCGATTCTTCGCAGTTCATCCAATTTTTCATGATATCCATCCACAAAGACACCACCTTCTTTGAGCGTCAAAGGCGGATTATCGATAATAGCACCATTGAGTATTTGAAACAGTTCAAGACACATATCAATTTTTTGAAATTCATGATAGCTTTCACAAGATTGAAATATGTCAAATATCATTGGCGCATGTTCCAATGTTTTTACCAAACGCAATATATCTCTTGGGTTGGCATTTCCATATGCGACTCTTGCAGATAAACGTTCCAAATCATATATAGAGCCTAGATGCTCTCTTAGTTCATCTTTTGTTATAAAATTTTCATTTAAGAATTCAATTGCGTCTAAACGCTTGTTAATGGCTGTCTTGGAAACAAGTGGATATTCCACCCATTTTTTCAACATTCGAGATCCCATTGCACTTTGGCATTTATCTAAGAAATTCCATAAGGTTTGACTTTTGGAGCCGGTACGAATGGCCTGCGTAAGTTCCAGATTGGTTCTTGTATTGAAATCCATTTGTAGGAATTCTTCTTCATGGATTCGTTCCAATTGATGAAGATGCGCCATATTTCGCTTCTGTGTTTCATTCAAATAATTGGTCAGTGTCGCAAAACTGCGGATGATACGTTCATCATCGATACCATTCAGCAAATGCTTGTATTCTTCTTTACATATATGATCACTTTCTGTGGAAACTGTAATGGTTTCCATATCTTCTATCATTTTCCATATTTTTTTGTCAAAGTTTTTTTCTACCACAACTTCTGCAACATGATTTCCCAATAAGATTTTTTGAATTGCCATGACTTGTTTATCTATGATCTGTGCTCTACATTCTCCTGTAGTCATCTCACAAAGCACGACCGCAAGGCCGTATTGAAAATCATACATGGATGCGATGTATACCGTTGCTTTTTCATCATTCACTTCTTCCATGATGGTACCGGGTGTCACAACTTTAATGACATCGCGTTTTACCAATCCTTTGGCTGCGGATGGATCTTCCAATTGTTCCACAATCGCAACTTTATATCCTTTTTGTATCAGTCTTTGGATATATCCGGTCGCGGCATGAAAAGGAATCCCACACATCGGAACGCGTTCTTCTACACCAGCGCTTCTTCCGGTCAGTACCAAGTCAAGTTCATTGGATGCTCTCTTTGCGTCTTCAAAAAACATTTCATAAAAATCTCCGAGACGATAGAATACAATCGCATCTGGATGTTGTTCTTTTACTTCCAAATAATGATTCATCATCGGTGTATATTTTCCTTTTTCTATTGTTTTTTCTGCCATATGCTTGTGACCTCAATTCTATATAGGAATGCTTATTTTTCTTTATTCAATGGCTTTATTATACACTAATCATTTCTTCATGAATAGCATTTTTCTCAAGGTTTTTTGATTTATGAATTGATTGTTTTTTATTTACTTTCTTTTTATTTTTTATGATAGTTTGTATTGGTGCTCATTAGATTTTATATATTTTATTATCTACTCATTGTATCAATGATTATAAAATTATTAGCTTTTTCTTATTTATTATATATAGTAAGCTTCTATATTATTGTTGGTCTTTGTAACAGTACGATATATAGAAATTACTATTTAAAAAGAGAAGTGAGTTTGTCTAATAACAGAAATAAATTTTATACAGGTGATTGTTTAAATTGTCAAAATCATTTTTTAGAATTTTTAATTAAAGTGGATTAGATCTAAATAACGTAGTTCAGTATCAGCTGGCAATATCTGTTTGTCTTACTAAAGATATTCAGTATATGTGCGATCAAATAAATGAGTGAAGAAATTCTTTACATAACAATACGCATCATAGTAATGCAAGTATACGAAATATACAGATAAATAAAAAAGTCCTTTCATAGATGAATGAAATCGTCAAACTCATCTCTATGAAAGGAGTAATAGATACCATATATATATTAGCAGAAAAGTTAAACATTTTTCAAGAAAAAATTGAAATAAATTACTCTTTTTTTGGAGGAGATTGATCTTAATATATAAACAATAATTATTTTTCAACTATGCATTTTATTTTCTTATACAATATTTCCTGTATTATAATCAATATAACACATCGTACCATATTCTATGAAAAGTATACAACCGATTGGTAACTGTTGATATAAATTAAGAACTATATTATCATCCATGACATTGAAGAAATTTTTTAGACATTTCAAATGTTTCCTGTCTTTTCAATCAAATTTACTGAACCTTTCCACTCATAAATAAACTTATCTTTTATATGTACATCTCTTCATAAAAAATACTTGTTCTATATAAAACAAGTATTATTTTGTTTCTTTTTCTTGCTTTTTTTCCAAAGCCTTCTGTTTTTTCATTTGTTTACGTATTTCTTTTGCTATAATGGTAGAAATATTACCAAGACGTATCAAATATCCATCTTTCGACTCCAAAATCAAATAAGCGCCCTCTTCTCTTAAAATATCAAAATTGACTTTATCACGATGCTGAAGACCTACCGTGAATTTATCTGGTGTGGATGAAACAGATAATATATTGTTCATACCACCCAACGCTTCAATAACACGATCGGTAATTTTCACACGATCGCTCATATTAAACAAACCAATCGCATAATGATGAAAATAACTTCGAGTCGCAACAAAGAAAATCACAAATACAACACAGCCAATCGTCAATATGGAAGATACTGCACCCATCGTATCCGGATTTCTGAAATATGGCAATAAGTCCAATAAAGATCCTGGATTCGCAACCATAATGGGTCCTTGAAACCAATAACCGATTGCTACATCCAACATCTGAAATCCTGCATACAAGAAACCAACAATCAATAAATACAACACATATAACATCGGTGATAATATCAACATTAAAATTTCCATTGGCAATGCATTACCACACATAATAGAAAGTATGATTGCTATCGCAAAAAACATCGCATATCGTTTTCGATCTTTCCAATCGGTTGTCAAAGAAAAGTAGCCAGCCAAAAATCCCGGAATTAAAAATAAATTGATGACATAATATGGCGTAATCAAATGACCTGCATTGGTTGTCGAAATATTTAAATTCTGCATCGCATACCAAGTATTCACATCTCCATTATATAACACGCCAAAATTATCCGTAGCACTTCCACCTAACTCACTCATCCAAAAAATTTCTCTTGGTATTTCTTGAAGACCAAATACTGCGAATATACGTTCCAATATACCGTAAATAAATAAATTCATAGGATTGATCAAATCCTGTGCCAAATACTCATATAAAAAATTTAAACAGGAAATGACCAACGGCCATCCAAATGCAATTATAATGCCACTGATAATACCAAAAAAGATACATAAGATCATTGACCATGCATCATGATCAATAAAAGAAAGAACACCATGCATTGTATAATGTCTAGACTTCAAATAGCAACGTGTCGTTATATAATAAGAAAGTAATAAGGAAAAGATACCTGTATTATATGGAATCCTTGTTATTTCATCAAATATGCTTCCTTCCTCAAAACTGATTTGAATGCCCAACATATTCCCATAAAAATAAGGCGCTTCTCCAGGATTTTCCAAAAATAGCACAACCAAGTTCATCACAATATACGTCAAAAATCCTACAAATACCGGAACAGAATCTTCAAACTTTCTCACCATAACAATTAGAAACACAAACATTGGAAAGATGCGTATTAGAAAGCCTCCACTATATCGCATCAACTCAGCAATCAAAATCACCACTTCATTTTTTGTTTCCCACAAATAGGTTACATTTGGATTTATAATTGAATTTCCAACACCCAAAAGGATGATTGCAAAAAATAAAACTTTCAATGGAAATTGTACGTATTCCAATAAGGTATGCCATCGTGCCATCGAAATCACCTCGTCTATAATCATATCATGGAACAAACGTTACATCAAATATTTTTTGTTTCCACGTTTTTTCTTTCCTATTCATGGTATAATTATAACACATGCGAAAGGAGGCAGTCACATGGAACATGAGTTACTGCGCGTCAAAGAGCCAAAAAAATTTGATTTTATGTTAATCACCATTTTAGGTGTAATGGCTTTGACTAGTTTCGTGGCTATTTATAGTGCATTTGAATTGATTACCAGTGATGTGCCGTCCAGTTTATTACTACGGCAGATTATGTGGTATGTGATTAGTTTTACTTGCATGGGTTTCCTTATTTACCTTGGCAATGATACGATTTATTCATTTACTAAATATGCATACTGGTTTTTATTAGGTGCGCTGATTTATTTATTTATCAGTAAACATGTAGTGACGCGCTTTTTTGGATATGATGTCAATCTCCCATTTGTCGTTCCAATCAATGGGGCTACTTCTTGGTTTCAATTTCCAGGTCTTGGCTCTTTTCAGCCCAGTGAATTTATGAAAGTTGTACTTATATTGATCACGGCAGGTGTTATCGATGAACATAATTCGCAGAAATTATTTGATTCCTATGAAAGTGATTTACAGCTTTTTCGTAAAGTTCTGATGTGGGCTGTATTGCCTTTGATTTTGATATTTCTTCAACCGGATACCGGTATTTGTTTAATTATCATTTTTTCACTGCTTGTGATGATTATGTGCTCCGGTATTAAACCGTTATGGATCGTCACCGGATGCGTATTGATTATTGTACTGTTAGGTGGTTTCCTTTATTTATATATTTTCAACAATTCCTTATTAACTTCTTTGTTTGGTTCCAACAGTCTATATAAGCTGGATCGTATCAAAGGATGGTTGGATCCTGAAGCCGATATTTTGCATACAGGCAATCAATTATATACTGCTCTTATGGCAATGGGTTCTGCCGGTATTACGGGTCATGGGATGCAGTTGAATTTGGTTAATATTCCGGAAGCACAAACAGATTTCATTTTCGCTGTGATTGGTCAAAGTTTTGGTTTATTGGGAACATTGTTTGTGGTTGGTTTATGTTTGACGTTGGATTTGCGTTTATTACGAATTGCAGTTCTATCAAAAGTAATGAAAGAGAAATATTATATTTCAGGTGTATTGGGTATGTTGTTATTTCAGCAAGTACAGAATATTGGCATGATTATTGGTTTACTTCCGATAACCGGCATCACACTGCCGTTTATTTCCTATGGTGGATCATCATTGTTATCTTATTTCATTGCCATTTCGATTATTATGAACGCAAGTATGAAAGCAAAGAAATTATCAGATTATGTTTATGAATCTTAATAAGCAATCATTTCCTTTTTTTGGAGATGATTGCTTTTCTTTTTCATTCTAATTTTAAAAGTAAAATCCATATATGCTCATGATCTGATTTTGAAAATAAATAAGTATACAATATATTATTTCTGATTAATAAAGATTTTTTAATCGTTTCAAATAGCTATATGAACGATAACGTGCAAACTGCACATATTTTTCAGACATCGTACATGTGATAGACTTTACTTCATCCAATACAATATTTTTATGATCATAACATAATACTGCATCATGAAAATCGTTGCTTTTGAATTCTACCAGGCGATCACTTTTTAAAATATAAGGATTTCCTAATGAACGATGTTTACTGTGCTGAATAGATGTTATTTCTGCCATCTGCATCAAAGAAATACCATTATCAATAACAGCACCACCCAGACTTCGATTATATGCGGTAGATCCTGCCTGCGTACTCAAACAAACGCCTGATCCCCAACATGTTTCAAAAAATTCATGATCCACATAGACATCCACTACTTGTGTTCGTTTCACATTTTCAATACGCATTTCATTTAATGCATAATATGATTGATCATTAATTCTTATATTTAGTAAATAGGAACAAAATATTCTTGGTGTTTTTTGAAGTATGTCTTGTATGCATAAATCAATTTCTTCTTCTGTATAATCCGTAAAGAAACCAAGTGTCCCGGTATGAATACCAACAAATTGAACATTGGATAATTGTTTCATATACTTATGAACCGCATATAATAAAGTTCCATCACCGCCAACACATATAACCAAATTTGGATATGTTTTATCATAAGTCCAACCTTCTGCACTAAGTCTCATTTGTATATATTTTTCCATACGATAAGATTTTTCATTTTTTTTAGCAACAATAGAAAATTTTTTCATAACATTACTTCCTTTTCTCACTTATCTATTGTATCATAACAGCGTTGGTGATGAAATATGAAAATGAATATTGAGAAAGAATTAAAAATATTGGTTTCTAAACATCAATTTGAAACTTTATTGAAAAAGTATCCGGAAGCTGTTTTTCATAAGCAAATCAATTCTTATTATGATACACTTCATTATCAAGTTCGTAAGACATATGGTGCGATGCGTATTCGTGAACTTGATGGACAATTCATATTTACTTTAAAACAACATACTAATGATGGTGTTATCGAACACGAAATGCTTGTGTGTAAAAATTCTATTTCTGTTTTTAAAGAAGGAGAGATTCAACAACTACTTCATCAATTACACATTGAAGACGAAATCCATTTGATTGCGACATTAACAACCTATCGAGCAGTGATTGATACCGGTCAAGCAGAATTATGTTTTGACTATAATGAATATGGAGACAATTCTGATTATGAAATAGAATATGAATATAAAACAGAACATGATGGTAAAAATAAATTTAATGAAATATTATTGGAAATAGGTCTTCATTATGAAAAGAATTGTTCTTCTAAAATTGCGCGTGCACTCGCTGAATAAAAAAAATGAGTGGAATCATAATTTATCTGTGTTTAGTTAACGTCATTGCTTATCTACTTATGTGGATAGATAAAGAAAAGGCAATAAAACATCGTAGACGTATTGCTGAGAAAACATTGTTTGCTTTGGCATGGATAGGCGGCAGCTTTGGTATTTGGATTGGTATGATAATTTTCCATCATAAGATCAGAAAATGGAATTTTAAACTAGGGATCCCCATTATATTATTCCTACAAATAACTTTATCCATATGGATTTTATCGTTTATTTAAAAATGTAGAAGATTTTTATGATCTCCTACATTTTTTTCCTACCTTCTAACGCTTTAATTAACGTTAATTCATCCGCATAATCTAAATGACCGCCCATTGGTAAACCATGTGCTATTCTTGTGACAGTTACATGTGGATAACGTTCCAAACGCTTTGATAAATATAATGCGGTCGTTTCCCCTTCAATTGTTGGATTGGTCGCCAATATAATTTCTTTTATGTTCTCATCAATACGATCAAACAATGTTTCTAAATTGATATCATCTGGCAATATACCTTTTGATGTTGAAATGACGCCATTCAATACATGATAGAGTCCAGAATATTCTTTTGTTTTTTCCATGGCTATGACATCTCTAGGGCTTTGAACGACACAAATAATGGATTGGTCCCTGCTTGTATCATCACAAATGAGGCATCGACTTCCTTCCGCCAGATTGCCGCATTGCTCACAAATAGTGATTCCGTTTTGAAATTCCAGTAAACTTTGCATTAACAATTCAACACGCTCCGGTTCCCATTCTAATACATCAAATGCGTAACGTTCCGCTGTTTTAGATCCAACACCCGGTAATTGTGCAAAACTTTCAATTAAAGCTTGAAATTTTTTAGGATACATTAAAATCCACCTGGCATTTTAACGCCACCTGTCATATTTTTCATTACTTTTTCTTTTTCTTCACTTGCTTGTTTTAATGCATCATTGATAGCGATCATAATCATATCTTGTAACTCTTCTTTATTATCTGACTTTAATAAATCTGAATCAATTTCTACTTGTGTAACTTCCATACTTCCTTTGACAATAACTTTCACTGCACCTCCGCTCATAGATGCTTCATATTCTTTTTCTTTTAATTCTGATTCTGCTTTTGCTAAATCTTTCTGCATTTTTTGTGCTTGTTTTAATAGTGCTTGCATATTCATAGTTTAGTCCTCCGTTATCACTATATTTTCTTTTCCAAATAGATCGAGTATTATTTCTTCCTGTGTAGGCTCTTTTATTTTTTCTATCGTTTCTTCTTTCATTTGAAATCGGATAGCTTCCGGTAGAGAACCATCACTCATTTTTTTACGAAATAAATCTGTTATATGCTTAGATTGTTCAGATGTAACTGCAAAGATTTTTTTCTGTTTTTTTAATAACTCTTTACTGAATTTACTAAATTCATTTTTTTTATCTTTTTCATTGATTTCATTTACAAGTACTTGCGACTCAAATATCATTACACAATATGTTTCACTGGATGCCATTATTTTTCCATTCTTTAATAGGTTTGCTTCCTTTGCCCAATCTAATTCCATTGTATAAGGTAAAATATTCTTAAAGTTTTCTTGATCCAATTGTTTTTCTGGTTTATTTGCTCCCACAAGTAATTGAACGACAAATTCATCTTTTAATGGTTCAATACTATATTTTTTTTCTTGTATAGGTTCTTGAATTGATGTTTCTATATCATTTTGATAAGGTTCTTCCGATGATATATCTGATGATAGTTCTAATGTTTCACGTGAAACATTTTGTACTATTTTATTTATCATTGGTGCTTGCTCAGATACAATGTTTTTATGATCATCCATCATTTTCAACAAGCATATTTCAAAATATCCACTTAAGTCTCCTGCTGTACGATATTTATCATATGTATCCATAAATATATCAATCATATCAAATCGCTTTTTTAAATCAGCTTCTTTATTTAGAATTTCTGCTTCTTCCTTATGTAATGAATGTAATAAGCATATATCTTTTGTATACTCATAAATAATGGATTCTTTTAATAAATCAATCATATCCGTTGTTAATCGTTTAATATCCATTCCTTTTTCAACAATGGACTGAATCATTTTCATACATTGCTTAGCGTCTTTTTGTATAACCAACGATAAAAGATCCAATTTTTCTTTTATTGTCAATATACCATAAATTTCATTGATATGTTCAACTTTTATATCATTCTGTGCATAAGCAATACATTGATCCAAAATACTTAATGCATCACGCATACCTCCATCACTTAATTGTGTAATAATTCGAACAACTTCATCTTCACATTGTATCTGTTCCTTGTCTAAAATCAAGTGTATCCGTTTTATCATTTCTTTTGATGGAACTTTTGTAAAGTCATATCGCTGACATCTGGATATAATGGTAGGTAAAATCTTATGAGGTTCTGTCGTTGCTAGAATAAAGATCACATGCGCAGGTGGTTCTTCTATCGTTTTCAACAATGCATTAAATGCCCCTGGAGACATCATATGAACTTCATCTATTATATATACTTTATATTTACCTTTGATTGGCGCATATTTTACTTTTTCAATGAGATTACGAACTTCATCAATCCCATTATTACTTGCGGCATCTATTTCAATAATATCCGGATGTGTTCCATCAGTAATGGATAAGCAGTTCTCACATTCCATACATGGTATTTGATTTTTATCTGTACAATTAATTGCCTTCGCAAATATTTTTGCTATTGATGTTTTACCAGTTCCTCTTGGTCCACAGAACAAATAAGCATGCGCTATTTTATGTTGTATGACGGCATTTTTTAATGTGCGAACAATATGTTCTTGTCCAGCAACTTCATCAAATGTATTTGGTCGATAGGTACGATAAAGTGCTTTATATGCCATTTTTTTCACCTGCTTTCCCTATGCATTATTATATCAAAAATCAGATGGGAACACTATGAAAAAGAATAAAACAAAAAGATTTTTTTACGATTTTAAAGCATTTCTTTTTTCTTTTTATTCTTCCTCTTTTTTTTAAAAAAATCACTTAATAAAGATGAACATATTTCTGATAAAATACCTTTTTCAATCATTGGATAATGATTGAAACCGGCTACTTCATATAAATTTATACAACTACCAAGACATCCACCTTTTGGATCACTAGCTCCGTAAACAACACGTTGGATTCTTGATTGTAAAATTGCGCCAGCACACATTGGACATGGTTCCAATGTTACATATAATATACAATTATCTAATCTCCAACTGCCTGTAGCTTGACATGCTTGTTCGATTGCCAGAATTTCTGCATGTGCAGTTGATTGTTGTCTTATTTCTCTTTGGTTATAAGATCGGGCTATAATTTGATTATTTTTCACAATAATACATCCAATTGGCACTTCATCAATGCTTTCTGCTTTTTTTGCTTCTTTAATAGCTTCCATCATATATTGTTCATCATTCATCATTTGTATTTTCCTCTATTTTAAAATAAAAAGTGCTACCGCACATGATAGAGCTCCCTTATGGCTGCTTCGTTCCCGACCTGACCAAATTCAGTAGATACCATTGCAATAGCACGATAATTTTAACACAAAACACTAAAAATTGCAAGTTATAATTTTATCACTCATTTATATCTGAAGTGAAAAGTTAAATTCCACTTCAAAGGGTAAAAAATGGAATTCAGTCTTTCAGTAAATTCTAGTTGAATTTACTCTTACATAATGGCATTGTTTATATGGCTGACAGCGTCACTTTAGAAAGGCTGATTTTTTATGAATGCTATCTCAAACAAAAACAA
>CAJTIT010000027.1 GCA_910576345.1 Erysipelotrichales bacterium | reverse complement strand
TAATCGCAGCATTCTTCTTATTGCCATTAGAATCCACAAGCTTTTTGATAACATCATACTTTAATTGTTCATTCATTCTTAGATCAACCTTTCTCATAATGACCTCTCTTTCTCATGAGGTCTTATTTTATAACATACTTTAGGACAAAATCAATTTCGATACATTAAGACATTATCATTTTCGATTCATACTCCCTCAAAAATCTTCTTCGGCAGGGCTTGACAAGAACGGATGTTTGGATTATAATGAATCTATATTTGAACTGAATATCTGGTGTCTATATAATACACATATTTCATTTGGCAGATACATAACCGACTGCGGAGATCGTCCGCGGGCGGTTTTTTGTATCTGCTCTTCCTTTCTCATACATAACCCAAAATCCAGAAACAGAAAGGTGGCGAAAATGACAACTGAATGACCGCCCGAACAGCTAAACCGCCACGACCTCCCTCAAGGGAGCGAGCGCCCTGTAGGGGACGGCACAGCACCAACAAAGGGATATGCCTGCCAGGAACTGCTTCTGGGAAAACGGCTTCCCATATCGGAAATTACTGTTTTGGATTTCAATGATATGAGAAAGGAAACCATGACGAAAAACAATGACAATCAGAACTGCCAGTATATGACCCGGCGTATCGGCTCCACCACCTACAAGGTGAAGGTGGTCTTTTCCGACAACGGCAGCGAAACGATGGAAGAAAAAATTTTGCGGATGATCCGCAATGAGGGGCTGCAAAACGGCGAAGAACGTGGTATGATGGATGCACCACAAATGAGCCGTCAGTCTGAAAGGAGCGCATCATGAGCGCAAGACAGGCTGAAGAAAAAATCACGGCTTTATACGAGAGGCTCTCTCGTGATGATGAATCCGCTGGGGACAGTAATTCGATCGTGAATCAGAAAAAATACCTGGAGGGCTACGCTGCCCAGCACAGCTTCTCCAATATCGTCCATTATACTGATGACGGATGGTCGGGCGGCAACTTCGACCGTCCGGCATGGAAACAGCTGGTGGCCGACATTGAGGCCGGGAAAGTGGCTCTGGTACTCACCAAGGACATGAGCAGAATCGGCAGAGATTACCTTCAGACAGGATTTTACACGGAGGTTCTCTTTCGCAAATTTGGGGTGCGCTTCATCGCCATCGGCAACAGCATCGACAGTGCCGACCCCAGTTCCAGCGAGTTTGCGCCGTTTGTCAACATCATGTCGGAATGGTATTTGAGGGACCTGAGCCGCAAGCAGCGAACCGCTATCTGGGTCAAGGGCGAGTCCGGCAAGCCCACCACCAACTGCGCCATCTACGGCTACAAGAAAGACCCCAACGACAAATACCACTGGCTGATCGATGAGGAGGCCGCCGCTGTTGTCCGGCGGATTTATCAGTTAGCTATCGAGGGACACGGCCTGAGCGATATTGCGAACATCTTGTATCGGGACCAGGTTGAGTCCCCGGCAGCTTACCTGGCCAGACATGGCCGGGGTGTCTGGAAAAGCAGGGAAAG
This sequence comes from Erysipelotrichales bacterium, assembly GCA_910576345.1. GTDB lineage: Bacteria > Bacillota_I > Bacilli_A > Erysipelotrichales > Erysipelotrichaceae > C-19. The sequence goes on along the minus strand of CAJTIT010000027.1, from coordinate 28,589 downwards.
CATAGACCGTCCCTACGCATGGAGCGACTTTATCGTAGGAAAGATATTGTCCAAGCCGGAGTATATGGGGCATACAGTCAATTTCCGCTCCCATAAGGAATCCTACAAAGATAAACAGCTGGTTTATCATGCCCCGGAGGACTGGCTGATTTTTGAAAACACCCACGAGGCCATCATTGACCGCGCCACATGGGAGCTTGTGCAGAAGCTGCGGGGGACACCACGCCGCATAGACACGATGGGTGAGGCCAATCCCCTGACCGGGCTGGTCTACTGCGCCGACTGCGGAGCAAAGATGTATAACCAGCGGACACGGGGCAGAGAGACGAAGCCGTATCCGTCGGATGCCTATGAGTGTTCCTCGTATAAACTCGCGGGACAAAGAAGGACATGCGCTTGCAGTAATCACCACATCTCCACCAAGGCTTTGAGGGCGCTAATCCTGGAAACAATACGGGCCGCCAGTGCCTATGCTATTTCAAACGAGGCCGAGTTTATCCAGAAGGTCCGGGCGGCGTCCGAAGTCCGGCAGGCGCAGGCGGCAAAAGATTTGAAGGGCAAGCTGAACAAGGACAAGCGGCGCTGTGAGGAACTGGACACCATCATCAAGAAGCTGTACGAATCCTATGCGGTGGGGCGCATCGGAGAGGAACGCTTTGACACTCTCCTTGCCGGGTATGAACAGGAGCAGACTGCACTCCGCCAGTCTGTCACGGAGGCGGAAGCGGCTCTGGACAGCTTCGAGCAAGACACCGCCAATGTGGAACGCTTCCTCGCTCTTGCGAAGAAATACACGGATTTCTCGGAACTGACCACTCCCATGATAAACGAGTTCATCGAAAAGATCATCGTCCATGCCCCGGAAAAGATAGACGGCGACCGGACGCAGGAAGTCGAGATTTATTTGAAGTTTATCGGGCGGTTTGACCTCCCCGCCCCGGAGTTGACGCCAGAGGAAGAAAAGCGGCAGGCATCCCTGCACCGGCATCGGGTCAAGAGCCGGGAACGCTACCAGATGATGAAGGCCGGCAAACACGCTGTCGGTCAGCCGTTCAAGCTGATCTGCAAATGCTGTGGGGAAGAATTTGAATCCATGCGGTCGAACACTCTGTTTTGCTCTCCGAACTGCCAGGCGAAATTCTACCGGCAGGAGGCGTTGGAAAGAAGAAAACGGGACTGTGTCTGCGAAAACTGCGGGAAATCATTTACCACGACCAGGAACGATGTGAAATACTGCTGCGAGGCTTGCCAGCGGAAAGCGCACAGTAAAATGCGGTATCGGCAGAAGCGGGCGGAGGACCAGAACGCAGAAATCGTATAAATACGGTATGGGGCGGGTCAAATCTTTTTTGCCCTGCCCTGTCCTATGGAAGGAAGGGAAAACTCCATGTGGAACTGTGATTGGGAATATGAAAATCAGGACACGCTGAAACAATGGTATGAAGAAAAGCTCGCCGGGATAAGGCCGTACTCGGCTGTGCGGAAAATCATCTGCAAGGGCTGTGGCCGGGTCTTCTACACGCAGATCAGCACCAAGAAATATTGCTATTACCATCTGTGCGGAAACCGTGGATACCAGAAAGATTTGAAGCAGCGGCGGCTGGAAAAACGGCAAAATCGGATTTGCAAAGGTTGCGGAAAAACCTTTACCCCCAAGCGGTCGGATGCGGTCTACTGCTGCAACGCCTGCCGACAGCGGGCTTACCGCCAGAGCGTTACAGATAAAGCAAGTGTCCAAATTGAACACTTGCTCTAACCGTAACAAAAAGCCGAAAAGTGTTACGGATGCTGGTGGTCAATTTGAACACTACCACTAACCGTAACGGAAATACGGAATATGCGCCGGACACGGGAATTTGTCTCCTGTGTCTGGCACCTTTTTGAAAATCTGATTTGTGATACGATGCCGAAAATCAAAAACGGTTGATCTTATTTGCGATGGGAGGAACCAAAAAACAATGAGCAAACGAACCGAAGAATTGAAAATCCGCATCTCACCGGAGGACAAGGAGCGGATAAAACTCAAAATGGAAGACGCCGGCGTTTTGAATATGAGTGCCTATGTCCGCAAGATGGCGCTGGACGGAATCTGCATCAGGCTGGATTTGCAGGATGTGCGCCAGCTTGTTTCTATGCTCCAGCGATGCACGAATAATCTGAACCAGTACGCTAAGCGGGCAAACGAAACCGGGAGCATCTATGCGGCGGACATTGAAGATTTACAGAAACGCCTGGACGAGATTTGGGAATTATCCAGACAGACCCTTGCCAGTCTTGCCGCTATCCGATGATGGTGGCAAGGACAGGACTGCCGCTTTTTCGCTCTGCAAAGGGGCGCAGGCTCCGTCTTTTCCTGCGCAGCAGGGACAACAGCGTTCGTGAAACGAACGCGCAGCCAGCCCCGGTCACGGGGCTGTTCACGGGGTTTGGGGTACGACCCCAACAAGCAGAAACTGCGGTTTCCAGCGATGCCGGAAACCGCAGTTTCGAGTCTTTGTGGGAACAAAGACACTGCTTGCCAAGTAGCGAAAAACTTATACTTCGCTAAACACTTTATAGAATATCAGCTTGGTAAACACATCATCTATCTGCCTTGCAATCTGCTTTGATCCTATCAGAGTGCCGAGTTCTATATTGCCCTGCTGCCCATGATATGAAAGGTTAGCAGAAGTTATTAAAGTCCGCTGCTGGTCAACTGAAATAACCTTTGCATGAAGCGCAGCCATCTTATCATCTTCCTGATGGTAGTTATAGATTTTCAAGAACCGACCTTTGTATCGAAGTATCTTATCAAATCCGAACTGTTTATCAATATCGTTCACAAAGAACTTCACGAACACTCCACGCTGGCTTTTAAGAACAATTGTATCGACCAGCTCTGAAAAGTATGAGGATAAAGAGTATCCCGTGATTAGGATATTTCTTTCTGCTCCGTTTATCATGGACTGAACCACATTCATTGTAGTTCTCGCATTGATGGAAACGGATGGCGGCGCTGTGGCCACGAGTGATACCTTATCCGCTTCCGACATATTCATAGCACCAACAATCAATTCGATGATATCTTCGCAATGTGCATCGGATAATTCTGGGCAACTTCTTTTCAGCATGGGCAAAGCATTAACCGTTCCATTTGCCACATCGCTTTTTACCGTATTCAAAAATATCTCTTTGTTTAGATTTCCACCTGGCATAGGTCACTTACCAACTCCTTAAAATACGAGCAATCCTCGCGTCCCGGAATAGGAACAACAAGGCCTCTGTCAAGCATCCTGTTTCCGTTTTCACACGCCGTTTCAGATATCATGCAGCATGAGTGGCAGGCAGCACCATTTGAATTTTTGCCAGCCGGCAAGTTGCTCATACATTCCGGATCATTCGTGCAAACGAGAGCTTCTTGGAAAGCATCCCTCATAAGATTGGTCATTTGATCGATATTGCCGAGTTCAACCAAGCCTCCGAGTGATCCTTCCTTATCGGAGCTTCCTGTATATAGCAGAATACCTGCCATTTTATCACCAAAGTAAATTCTTTCCCTGATGGCCGAAGAAGAATACCCAGATGACATAGACATCTGTTTTATCATCAAGTGCGCAAAAGTATGCATTAAAACATATGCGGCATTTCTCACGACCGTGATTGTCCAGCCTTTTGACTCGCAAAATTCTCTGTACGAATCAGAATACTTCTCCGACAATCCCTTTACAGCAGTAGAATTAAGCCATGATGCAAGCGTGTCTTTATTGAACTCTATAAAAATACCTTCACCATTTACTTCTGCCGCAGGAAGCCATCGCTCCTGCTTACCTTTGCTTAAGGCAACAATATTCGGTTGCTCATCAGTATCCGGATCGGGAGCGTCCACTCTTGTAAATCCAAGAAGAACACGAACTTCTCTAAGCCTAGTCACACGAATAATACGGCTGAAATATTTCTGTAAATATCCTGGCAAGCCATCTTCTTCAGCCTTGAAATGTTTTTTGTTTGACGCGTATGTAGGGTCATTATGGTGAGTAATGGCATTGTATTCCATCTGTTTGATTTCTGTGAACTCCTTGATATTGCTCATGCGACGTTCAAGTGCCTCATCAAACTCGTCCCTTGTATACGCGGAAAAATACATATCATATATTTTGGTTATTCCATCATTTCCCATAAGCTGCTTTGCAAGTTCTATATCGCGCAGATGTTCGTCAATCAGGTTGTACAACGGATTAATCCACGGAGGAATAGAGATTGCACTCCTACTTACAGCAAAGTAGACATTGGATGCACCACGCTGTGATGGAATGATAGGCTTGTTACATTTATGGTTTTTCACATTCGGTCTGAATGGATGATGCCCAGGGCAGGCAACGCTATCGAAATTATCTCGCTGTGTTGCACCGCTCATACTGCGTTTAGCACCGCAGGAGCATTCTACCCACATATCTGCAAGAGTGGATGTATTGCCTGTCGAATACATCTTTAATGTACCGTTGCAATCAGACTCACCTCTGTGTACCCACCATTTCCAAGGAAAGTCCGACATATGGCCATCTTCGCAGATCGTAATGAAACGCGATGGATAGGCTGGGCGATGACACTCAGGGCAGGTAACTCCATACTTGAGATACTTATCCAAGTCAAAGTATTTTCTGGCATCAAACAGCTTTCCACATTTCAGATTCGAGCATATGTGCCAGTATGGGAAGGTCACAACCGGAACATCACCCGAAAAACTTGTCCGAGGCATATAGAAGCAATCGACGCCCAAATATGAAGCAAGCCTGCCGTCGATTATTTTTTGTCCCTTCTGTTTCCAATAGGAGATGTCCAGAATCGTAACCGAGTCCTTTACAGCATCGACTACAGCGCCGGGGCCGAAGGTGGTTATGATCTGGTTTGGACGTAATTCTCCAAGTTTATTATTATCAAAAGCCATGTCAATCCTCCGTGTAATAGAACATATTCGCAGAACTCTCGACTTCACGCATTGAACGAAGTGTAGCTTTTTCGTTCTCATCGTGCGGTCGGTCATACGGATTCATCAACCTGTTATAGCGTTCAGTTCCAACAACATAATACCGCAGTGGTTTCGACTGAGCCGCCTGCAGTTTCCACCAGTCAATAAAGCGGTCTATTTCTTCCTCTGCATCTGCTCTTGCTGACGGCTTAATGATATTGAGACGGTCGATTATCAGTTTCTTCACAGAATCAAGCTGTTCAATAGTTAATGAACCGATAGCCGCCGCATCCGGATTGTTTGCCATGTTCGGGAAATTCAGTCTTATCGCAGATATTATCAGCGCATGCATAACACGGTCTCTTGCTCTTGCAGAGAACGGCGTTGCCGTTGTTCCCTCGACAAAACGGTAAAGCTGCGAATGATAGCCAGTAAAGTTCTCGTAATGCGATAAGTCGCGAGGACGATACGCATTATAGAGCGTAACCACAAGTCCCGGAAATGCGCGACCGATACGGCTTGTTGCCTGTATGTATTCCGAGTTCTGTTTCGGCTGACCAGTCACTACCATCAGTCCAAGGCGGTCAACATCCATACCAACAGCTATCATATTTGTAGCGATAGCCGTGTCCAAACAGTCTTTTGAGGTGCAGGTCGTTTCAAGCTGGTTCAGTTTTTCAGGTATCTTGTACGATGACATACGGGAAGTGATCTCCACATTGTGGTTCAGATACCGCTGTTTATCTAAGCCATACTTATTCTTGATGCGATAAATCCTCTTCGGAATATCGTCTTGCAGAAGTCTGACGGCACCGCCAAGTTCTCGGATACTGTTGAAGTAGCCGACCAGAGAATAGTACGGATCAATCACATCCTTGTACTCCTCTTGCAGGGAGTAAGTATAAGCGGCCTGCAAAATAATGGCATAAACACGAAGCAAAGCCGTTTTAACAGACTGGCCTGGCGCACAGACACCTACATATTTTCGGAACGGATCATCATCTACAGAAATCTCTCTGATGAAGAAACTGTCCCCAATTTCAAACCCATGCGGCGGAAACTGCGTCGTATTCTTTCTTGCGTAAAGGCATCTGGTCTGTGCCTCCGCATTTTTGATTGTTGCTGTTGAAACAACATACTTCGGCTTAATGCCATCATGGATGCACATATCCTCGATAATCGTTTCGTAGGCACCGTAAACCGTACCAAGCGGTCCCGTGATAAGGTGAAGCTCGTCCTGAATAATCAATTCCGGTGGCAAGAACGGTCTGATGTTGACCATCGTTGATGCCGGCAATGAAGCCGTTTTATTGTGGCGACCATGTTCCGCTCCAATCGCAACATATCCATCGCGGCTGCACTTTCTGTCCACTCTGCCAAAAAGAGCATTCGTATTCACATCCCAAGGTAGGCGCGCAAACTTATCAACTGTCGACAAAATGATGGTCGGGCACTTGGCGTATATTTCCTCATCAACAAGGTAAACCGGGATTGGCATCCTGTCGTTTTTGTATCTGTAAAACTGGCAATCCCGATCAGAGCAGAAAATCTCGATAGATTTCTTGTTGGTGTCAATATTAAAATTCTCTTCTTTGAGAGGCCTTCCGCAGAACGGGCAGGTAAGTAGCTGCTTGTAAACATGGTTCCTTGCGCTTCTTGCCGCTTGTGGATTATCTGCCTCTTCAATAAACTCATCAAATTTGTTTGGAGTTACTCCGCCTCCTACCCAGAACCCTATGCTGATAGGCTCCTTACCGAACTGCGGATATGCCTGCCGTCTGATCATCTCGGCTGCAAGCACCATTTTTGTGATACGGTCTCTTTGCTGTGTGGTAAGCAAGCGAAGAGTGTATCGGAGCATGACGGTCGCGCCGCCATCTCGATTGTATTCATCTCCATCAGACGCTCTTAGCCTCCTGTTGGCGATAACGAATGCCATAAGGCCAAGGTAGGCCTCCGTCTTACCACCGCCAGTAGGAAAGTAGAGCAAGTCAACAACTTCACGGTCTTTATGCTTTGGATCGACGATTCCCGCAAGATTCATCAGAATAAATGCAATCTGGAAAGGACGCCATCCGAAGTTGTTATCGGGATTCTTAGGATTAATGAAATCCTGGAAATTGCACTCTGTTCCGGTTCCGTGTTTCTTTGCATAGCCCTTGATGCTATTCTGCAAGAAGATTACACGGTTCATAAAGCAGAAAGCCTCGAATGAGGTATCGTCATTTTCGATAATGCTGATACCTTCACGGATACGCTTCAGAGCATCCTGGCAGCGCTCAATGACCTTGTTGCCGATTTTCTCTTTGAAGTCGGGATTACCCATCCTTGCATTTCCGAGAAGCGTAGAGTTAATCCACTTTTCGTAGGATTCAGCCAGTGTATTAAGTTTGCCGATGGTTTCTGCCTTCTTCGATTTCGCTGACATGGTAAATGTTGAGAAGAAGTATCTGTCAAAACCATCTAAAGCAGCGCTGACACCTGGAAATTCATATTCGGGTATAAATGCAGATTTTACATAGGTTGTTCTGCCGTCAATCGGTGTATCCCATACCGCTGCGCAGCCACGCCCACGTCCCATAATCGGACGCTGTTCAAAATAAAACTCATCGGAAGCAAGAATTTCTCTGCAAATATGCTCGGCGATAAACGCAGCCGAACCATCTTCCGCATAAGCCTTAATTTCCGCTTGGAACATAATGGCTTCTGCGCTGTTGGCAGGATTTTTTCTCTTGTTAATGACATATGTCGTCACAAGGGAATAGCCGCCTTTCAAAGGAATACGGGACACATGAACATGGACATTGGAGTCGCAAACAAGCTGGTAATCCTTCGTCCGTGTAAAATCCCTAAACTGCACATGAACAGTTTCTCCCATAGGTTGCCGTGTATATATGGCACAGCTATGTTCTTTTTCATCTTTGCCGGTATATTTTTCAGAGGACTTCACATAGTCTCCCCATGTCACATCTAGGTTGATGCTCTCGGTATCGCTTTGGATGTAGAAACTGATACCAATAGAAGAAGGCAACTGGAAGTGCGTGGTAGAAATAGGCTCGTTGTCATCATCTTCACCAGCTGTAAAATCCTCGCCATCCTCAAATGCCATATCAGCATCTACTTCCTGCTCTCCCGCGCCTGAGTAATCTTCATCATCACTTTGTATATCGAGCATACCCACGAGATAGGCATAGCGAGGATTCTCTTCAAGAACCTCTTCCTTTTCTCTGGGACCAATAAGGTCGGTTCTTATGGCATCAATGATTTTCTGCCTGACCTTTGAATACTTAAATCTGTCAGCCATTATGCCTCCTCCTTCACTGCATGAGCCGTACCAAGCGTATATTTACAAGTGTTGCCAAGGTGAATATTGTCATCAGAAATCAGTTTGTATTCCCACGGTTTATGATCCGGGTCTGCCGTTGAAGCAAAACGACACCATTTGATACCTTCTCTTGCCTTGGATACGACTTCTTCCGAAGTCACTTCATTCAGCGCCTTAACTTCGACCATAAATTTTCCGGCAGTTGTCTCTACGAGAAAATCAGGGTTATACTGCTGACCTGCTTTCCAAAACAAGCCCAGCTGATTAAGCGGCGGTTTAATCCAGCGGATAACATCCGGATCCTCCTCTAAGATGATGGAGAACAAACGCTCCGTATCGCTGTCGAACGCATTCGCCGGATAATATGATTTCTTGTAGCCTGTGAACAGATACTTCTTAATATTGTTTTTGTCTGAAAACGTCTTATCATACTTGACCTTTCCGTCCTCTTTAACATTCTTTACGAACTTGCGGAACAGTATAAGGTCTTTCTGAATGATATGGATATCCTGCGTTTTCCTGTCCATATGCTCATAAATCTGCTTGCGGATGTCAGCCACAATCAAAGACGCATAGCGGCGAACGATTCTTCGCTTGTTTTCTTCATCTCCTGGTATCTGGCTTAAATACTGCTCAACCACGTCAATAACAAAATCCGCATCGTCATAAGACAACTCGCTAATAGAATCAAGGAGCATACAAGCAAGAGTGTTCATAGCGTCATTGACTTCAAGAATCTGCGCATCCACGACAGAAAGAAGTTTCTGATTGATAGCGTCAAAACGCTCAATCTTCGCCATAGCCACCTCGAAGTCAGCTATTGTGCGCTTCACATCAAAACGATTAAACTTTACCTCCGAGGTGGTCTGGACAAGGATTTTCGGAACAGAGATAGCCTTCGCTGAATACTCCGATACCACTTTTACAAATTCGTCCTTGGTAAGAGGCTGTTTACCGGATTTACCGCCGGTCGGTGTCTGTATCTGCGGTTGTTCCTGCGCAGGTGTAGTGGTTTCAGTTGAATCCACGGAAAGCATTTCAGGATGAAGGTCAAAGAGAGTCATCTGACCTGGGTCTTCATTCTTGTCTTTCTTCTGTGTAGCCATAAAATTCTTCACATATTCCTGATAAATCTCAAGCTGCGTTTTCGGATTGTTGACCTCGGCAAAGGACTTCACACCTGATGCAGTAATCGCAAAGTCAAGCAGCGAAAGCTGGCCATCGTCTACGGTAGCAGATACGCCTACAGACTCTGAAGGTTCAACAGTAGCCTTATCAAGGTCACGATAACGGAAGATATCACTGCTCTTAATTTCATCCACCAGTTCTCTATAATGGTCATGAGCAACGATATCAAGAGAGTCTAGGTCTTCGTTGCCGGTCTGTTCTCCAAACGGGAGTCTTAATCCACGACCAATAGTCTGCATAGCAAGGATATCGCTCTTTGCGGCGTTCAGCGGAATAATCGTAAACAGATTATTGACATCCCAGCCTTCTTTCAGCTTGTAAACGTGTAAAACGATTTCGACCGGGTTAGAAGCACTCTCTATAGAGAGCAAAAGACGGATGTTTTCTTCCGACTCCTCGCCGGTCTGCTTTGAATGTATTTCGATAACTTTGCCCTTATACTTTCCGCATTGAAAATCATCGCTATCTATCAACGCACGGATTTTCTTGGCGTGGTCTGTATCCTTGCAGGCCACAAGAACAATCGGCTTTACATAGTCAAGGTCGTTTTCACTGCAATACTCGCGCAGCGCAGCCTTGCGATGCTCATGAAGAGTAAGACCATCTTGGATTTTCATCTCCTCGATATCGTTCTGGTTATAGCCTGCCATGTTAGAGCGTCCCATAACAACAGGAATTTTCAGATATCCCTCGACAGCGCCACGAGCCAGATCATAAGCATAAATGACGTTCGATGTGGTCTTTGGCGTAGCGGTAAACTCCAGACCGAGAACCGGTTTCAAATAGTTAATGGCCTTCATTGATGCTGGAGCATAATAACGATGCGCCTCGTCCATGCAGATTACGAGATCGTCAAACTGCGCCAACACATCAGCAAAGGAAGCGCCCAGCGTTTCCTTGAACTTATGGAAATTGAACTGCGTGTCCGTCTTGCTGTTAAAGATTTTTCCGATGTTGAAAATGAAAAGTTGAATCCCTGAAGTCTTTTCGACGCGGAGAGACATCTGCTCGAACTTCACAGGATAGGTATCATAATTTTCGCCGTCATACACCTTCGGCCTGCCCATTTCCGACTCCAACCCTTTGAAGATATACTTTGGATGATTCGGATTAGACTCCTTACGCAGCTTTTCATAAATCGTATTTCCAGGCGCAAGAATGAAGAAGTGCTTATAGCCCTTTGTTTTGTACAAATAGTAGATACTGGCACCCATCAGACGGGTTTTTCCGATGCCGGTAGCCATAGCGTAGCAGAATGACGGGAAGTCAAATCCCGCTTTGACCTTGCGCTGCTTCTCGCAATATTCCGATGCGGCTGCCTCAACAACATCCTTGCTGTCCTTCCTGTAATCACAATGCGAACTGATGGCATCGAGGTAGGATAGAGCCTCCTCCTGCGGAGTTCTCAAACTCATTGCGTATTTGATCTTATTTACTATCTCAGACATTTACTACACCTCGCTTTCAAAATCGCATTTTTCCAGAAGGTCTTTCGGAATTTTCTTGACCTTGATGTTATCAGGCAATACCATATCCGACTGTATTTTCGTGCCATAAATCAGGAGAGACTGATCTTCTGCAAGCCGCGCGGACAACGATTTTATATATCTGGCGTTAATAAATTCCGTAGTGATGTGAATAAACCGTCTCTCCGAAGAATGACCGTGGAAGACATCCTGCGGCTTGTAACGGAATCCCTCAATTTTACAGATAGCTTCACAGAGCATCTCGAAGGTGTAGGAAGGATTGACCTGATAAATCGGTAGCTTGTCATTTTTGACAAGCAGGCTCGGAGCCAACTCATAGAAGTGGTAACCACCGCCGCCTTGCCAGCCTAATTCTTTGGATATACCTCCTTGATCCGTTCCATCCACAACTTTATCTAATCTTGTTTTACAATGTGTGTAGGCATGTTCACCCAACTCAACGCCTATCCATTTTCTCCCAAGTTTATGTGCTGTGGCGGCTGTTGTCCCACTACCCAAAAACGAATCTAGCACATAGTCGCCTGGTTCAGTAGCCATTTCTAATATTTGCTTAATAAGGCTCTCGGGCTTTTTTCCCATAGGGAATAAAACTCCACCTTCTTTGGTTACATTAATCCAGCTGAATCCATCCCAATAGGTTCCAACTCTTTCTTTTTTATAAATTTTTCCTTTTATGTGTTCAGTAGTATCTTTAAGCCATATCACCAGAACCTTTTGCTTTCCCATAAATATGAGTTCTTTAACTGTACCCTTGTCTTTTCCTGTCTTGGGTGTATACGTGGCAATATACATATTATTTTCACTATCTGTAGCATCCCACACCCTTGTTCTAATTGAAGTCTGAGCGTTCGTCGTTGTCATAATGCGATCGTAATATTTTTCATATACCTCTTCTTCGGTAATTCCTTCCAATTGAGCGACCTGTTTAACACTTTTTGTTTCATAATCTAATACTTTCTCGATAACAATATCATCCCTGGCTCCATCTTTTATCGTTTTGAAATACTCTCTATTCTCGCATCGATATAAAACGGTTGTATACTTGAAGCTCTTATTATCTTCTTTCATTCTCTGAATATAGGTCATCAGCTCTGTTTTTTTGTAAACAGGATGAAAAGGCTCAAAGTTGTTTATATCTTTAGCGTATATCAGAATATATTCGATGTTCTTTTTCAGCCTTTTGTCTTCGCCTCCGCCAGATGCACCAGCACTAACCTTTGCATTAACAGAAATCATATTGATATAGTTTTGCCTTCCAAAAATCTCATCACAAAGCACTTTAAGATAAGCCTGTTCATTATCATCTATCTGGATAAACAAAGTGCCATTATCAGACAGCAGTTGATGTAATAATACTAATCTGGATTTCATAAGAGAAAGCCATGTAGAATGCTCCACATTATCATCATAATGCTCAAATGCGGCTCCCGTATTGTAGGGAGGATCAATAAATATGCATTTTATCCTTCCTGTATAATCCTGTTGTAATGCCTGTAGTGCTATAAGGTTATCACCGTGGATTAGCATATTTTCACTCTGAGGATTTCCATATGATTTATCCTTGTCTTCAAGTAAAATTCTCGGCTCAACGACTGGTTCGTCATATTTGCCAACCCATGTTAATTCTAATCTTCCTGTCTTCCGCATAACAATCTCTCCTAAAACTTCAGCACAATGTTAACCAACAAAATCGGGTTAATATCAAACTGTTTATCAAACTCTGCGATTTCCCGCTCGCCTTCGGTCTTGAAGCTGGTTTCTTTCTCATGAAATGACTCCTGCAACTTTTCAAGTGCCTTGGATTTCTCGGTTATCTTTTTTCGTATGTCTATTTTCTCGTAGAAGTTTTCCGAGGCTCGTTCCTCTTCCTTCAAAATGCCGATCTCGACATCCATTTCCTGGTATGTCGCAATCAGTTGTTCCATCTGAATACGCTCCCAGTTTTCAATCTTTCTGCGGTTATAAGCCTTAATTGGTTCCGACTGCTCCCGATAGCGTTTTACCATCTCAGCGGTCAAATTATCATAAACACGCTGGTAGAACTTCATCTCAGATTCTGACGGAGTGAAGTATCGCACATCCATATCATCGATCTGCTCAAGTTCGGGAACGAGGTCTGCCTCATCAAAATCTATGTAGTTTCCCTGTTCATCGCAAAGCAACAATACCGGGAAGAGAAGTTTCGAGGAATCGCAGAAGGCTCCTATAAACAGGATTCCGTGCGATCCGAGGACTTTTTCTCCCCAATTATCGACCTTCCAGTAATGAAGGCCGCCGTCAACCTCCGGCTCGTCAAAAGCACTCCAGTATTCCACATCGTGCAGATACTTTGCGATATCAGACTTTGTGGCATCGAGTGCCTGTTCCTTTGCGCCGTTGCTTTCGGTGAGCAACAGAGAGCGGAGTTCTCTTGCTTTCTTATCCCGCTTTGCGTTCAGCTTGCGATCCAGTTTGTCAAAGGCTTTCTTAAACTCCGCCGTGGTGTCGCAAGTCTCGTAAATCTGCAATACCATTTTTTCAAAACTCGTGCCGGACTCCAATGCGCCGAGTGCAATATCCGATGCGCCGAACACACCCTCGAACAGTTCAAACTTCTTCGAGAGAATATCGTAAACACGCTGGTCAGCAGCGTTCTGCGTATTCAGCAGATTGATTGCCACGACATCATGCTCCTGACCATAACGGTGACAACGACCGATACGCTGCTCAATCTTCATCGGATTCCACGGCAGGTCATAGTTGATTACCGTGTTGCAGAACTGAAGGTTCAACCCTTCGGAACCGGCATCCGTACATATCAGTATCTTTGCGTTATGGCGGAAGTAATCCACGATGGCATGCTTGTATTCCACGCTGCGTCCGTAATTTGCTTTTCCGAAATTTTTGACCTGCCATGCCTTGTATATTTCCTTCGTCATGGTGTCATCAAAATCACCATTGAAGAGGAGGATATCCTCGTCCTCAAATCCCGTCTTGCGCAGTTCTGCGGCTATGTATTTCTGAGTACGTTTTGACTCCGTGAAGATTACGACCTTCTGAGGGATGCTCTGCTTCTGCTGATAGTCAAAAGCAATCTGTATAGCGGTCTTCAGTGCATTGACCTTTGCATTTGTCTTTATGCGCTTTGCCACATCGATGATGATATTTACCTCATCAAGTTCCGCCCGGATAAACTGTTTCTGGACAATAGTATCTTCATCCTCAGTTTCTTCAAAGCACGACTCATCGATTTCATCCTCTACATAACTCCAAAAGAGATCAAAGCCTTCCTGCGCATTCGATGGCTTGCTACCTTCGTACAACTTCTCAAGTCGCTTCTTCAAAATCTCGAAGGTCTCAATCAGTGCGAAACTCGAAGAAGCAAGCAGTTTTCTGATAACAAGGATAATCAAGCCGCGATTCGATGTTGGAATTGAATACAGCAGCTCTCGTTTCAAGAAGTCGTTTACCCGCTGATACAATTCAATCTCATCCTGCGAAAGGATGAAATCTACCGTTTTGCAGGTTCTTCTTTTGAAGTTCATGTAATTCGCCACATCCTTGCGAAGTGTCCGATAAAGAACCAACGACAACTCGTGCTTTAAGTTGGAGTAATCCTGACATTCGATGTAGCGTTTGTTAAAGACTTTCTCGCTTCCGAAAATTCGCTGGTCGATAAAGGAAATCAATCCGTGAAGGTCTGTCAGCGAATTTTGTAGCGGTGTAGCGGTCAGTAGAATCTTCGAAATCCCTTTTGACAGTTCATACAGATTCTTTGCCCGTTTAGTCCCATGAAATACATTTCTGAGATTATGCGCCTCATCGATAATAATGAAATCCCATTTAACCTCCGGGAATCTCTTCATCAGCTTGGATGAGTAATCGTAAGAAGTAAGCACGATTTGTACAGACTTATTATCGGTAAGCCTTTTGCGCCAGTATGAAATGTCTTTTTCCACCGTAAGCCGGTCAAGTATCACTGACTGTAAGCCAAACTTATCCTCAAGTTCCATCTCCCACTGTTTTCTCAAGGATGCCGGAAGAGCAATCAATACTCGCTTTGCGCCAGACTCAAGCACATACTTCAATACAAGTCCGGCCTCAATGGTCTTTCCGAGTCCAACCTCGTCAGCCAATACGATGCCGCCTGTTTTCAAAGTCTGGATAGCAGCGCAGAACGCATTGATCTGATGGGGATTCAATTCAATATTTGCATCCAAAAGGAAGTGGAACGGAGAAGCCTCAAGTTCCAGCTTTTTATATCTGCTGAATTGTCCAAGCAGCAGGTTACCTTCCATCTGAATCTCCTTTGTATAGCTGTTCAAAAATACCCATAGCGATTCCCTTGGCCATCATTGGAGGGACAGCATTGCCTATCTGTACGAACTGCGATGTCCGTGGACCCTCAAAAAAATAGCTGTCAGGGAACGATTGTATTCTCGCCGCTTCACGAACGGTAATGGAACGATTCTGTTCTATATCAGGATGAATGAAATAGTGGCCGTCCTTTGAAAGGTGCGCCAAAATAGTGTGGCAGCACGATTCATCTCCTTCAACTACCTTAAACCTGTCAGTAAATGAATGTCTGTTTTTGTGTGTTTTCAATTCATCCGGAAGATCGTTGTAATTAAGACGCTTATGACCGTCATTCCACAGTTCAACCGCTCGTCTGTAAATCTTGATATCCCGATCTATATTTGGTCGGCAGTTGTGGTGGGTCAGCACATCATTTGTCGTCCGTATTCCTGATTCCGTGACATAGCTACTGGCTTTTGAATCTGCATATTTATCTGAACTCTCGCCGGGATGCAGTTTGGGCAAATCAGCGAAGAGATCATTTACAATGGCATCCGTTTTGATTTCAAGAAAATCAGGATATTTCAACCCGCTTTTCTTTAACCAGCCCACAATAATCATCCGGCGTCTATTCTGGAGAACGCCAAATGTATGAGCATTCTGTTCACGACACTCAATTTCATATCCAACACGCTTCAGGTATTTCTTCATGTTCTTCCAAATTGCTCCGCCATTGGCTGATTCAATTCCCGTAACATTCTCAAAAACGAACATTCGAGGCTGATAACGTTTTAAGAACCGCGCATACAGCTTATACAAGTAATTACGCGGGTCTTCCGCCATCGGCACTTCCATATGGCTGCTTTGCGCCCTCCCAACAAGCGAATAGGCTTGGCAGGGCGGGCCGCCTACAATAACATCGATTTTAGTGATGCCTCGAATTTTCATTATCCCATCAATGGTTTTGAAAATTGCCGGGAGTGTTTCGTCAGACATCGTCTCATTGATGATGGTTTTTGTTATCGAGGCCGGAATCTGCTTCATAAAATCATCGCGGAAGATTTTCCCTGACACATATTTTTTATATAAGCCGAGATTGTTCGTGCCTTTCAAATAGTAGTAAGCACTTCTCGTCTCAAGCGTTTTAGCCGCAAATTCATTCATTTCGACATGGGCTACAGGATTGAACCCAGCCTGAAGAAACCCTTCCGAAAGCCCGCCGGCTCCCGCAAAGAGATCGATGAAATTGTAGCTGTATTGCGCATCACTCTTTGGCATATAGTTCCCTCGTCATTCCTCGTTTTCAGACGGAGTGTCTCCTTCGCCTGCCTCTTTACCTTGGCAAATTTCTGATGGTAGCGTTAGACTTCAGATAGTCTTCTTAAACTGACACTTGGGAAGAACTCCTATATAGCAGTCAAGTTTGCCTCGGTAAGGTGCAAACCATATTCCCGACTCTTGTTCACAATCTATAAATGTGATTTTGAAATTAGCCAGCAAAGCATCATAATTGGGGATGGATACGGAGGAATAGTCGTGGCTATTTAACTGTTCATCAAACTGGGACTTCTAGTGCCGCTTCGTTTTGGTAAGCCATATCTTCATCTCCATTACTTGGGGGTAGGTATCGTCTATACTCTGCTTCAAAAGCCGTGTGCAAAAGCACACTAACACAGACTAAATTATACACCAGTTGTTCCTGGAAAACAATTGATTTTCCTAAAGTTCTACGAATTTCTGCCATAGCTGGCAGGATAAGAAACGATCAGAAACGCTGATCTTCATTCCGAGAGGGATTTTGATGACATGAGCAACATTCAAGCAATAGAAAAGGACAGCGCCTTGTGGGTACTGTCCTCTGCTTGTTCAAGCATAAATCAACCTGCTAACTTTTGGGTGAAAATATCCTTGACAAATCCCGTCTTGGTTTGTGATGCTGTTGCTTTCCCCGCTCTGCTCATCGTCATGGGAGAGCCTTTCGTATAGGGCGGTGAGTTTGTCTTTCTCTGCCTGCTTCTTCATGGTGTGTAACCTCCTTTCTTTGAGGGTGCGCGCTTCCCTATAACCTTATTATACTTATCTGTTTGGGTCTGTGACAACATAGCTGCTGTGCATTTGCATAAGCGACGGTTTGACGAAAAACCTCGTCTTGCCGCTGCCAGAACCGCCGATCACAAGGATATTTTTGTTTCTTGCATATTTCGGCTGCTTCGGGCGGCTGTTCATGGTGAGCCGTTCCGTCTGTGTCAATGGGATAATGTTCTCAAATACCGGGTCTGTGTACGGCTTTATATCGTCGGCGGTTCCCCATGAAGCGTTTTGTCAAGTGCTTTTTTTGAGTTATTGACGCAAGTCCTTGTTAATGCGGCGGGAAACGGGGCAGGAAAAGGGGCGTGAAACGCGCCTGTGGACGTTTAGAAGCCGTTTTCGCGGGTGGGTAGTATAAAACCCTTACCCGGTGGGTTTTCGTGTCTGCAACGCCTTGAAAATTAAGCCTTTTCAAACCCTATTGCGTAACATTCCATTCGGTTCCTTGGGAGAGGTCAGGGGCGCAGGGGCAGAGCCACCGCATAACCTACCGACAGCCGCCGAAGTAGTGTAGACGGTTTGCCGTTAGAATGAAGCGGACGGAAACGGGGGCAGGATTTTTTTATCCTGTTCCCCGTTTTCGGCGGCGAAATGGCAACGGCAAAAATCCAGACGGTCAAGGGTTTAAGAGTGGAGATTTTTTCGCGCACTTTGCGAAAAAATACTACTCGTCCCTTGACGGTCTGGATAGTCGGAACGGACGTAGAACGGGGATTGTTTTTCATAATTGGGTATGGTATAATTTTTCCTAAAACAAACCGAAAAATCGGGATTTGAAGGAGATATTTATGGACTTAAACAAAAAATTATTTATACTAGGCATTATAGGCTCTGTTTTATGTTTTACAGGTGATATGCTTTTAGGTTGTTTTATGCCGTCAAAAGAATTTGGAAACTCAATTATATTTCCGCCATTTTCAGATGATTGGGCAAATTCAAGTCCGTATAGATTTGTCGTTGGTGGATTATTTGGAGTAATTGCCTTGCTTCTAATGTTTTGCGGTTTTTATGCTATATATCGGGAAATGATTACGAAAAAATGTAATTATTCAAAATTGTTTATTATCTGTGCTTTTGTTTTTGCTTCAGTCGGTACTTTATATCATTGCGTTTTTGCCATGACTGCTTATATTTATAACAAACTTTATAATTTACAAGTGTTGGAAGCAAAGCTAATTGCAGAACAACTGTTTTTTGTTTTCATTGCTGTTGCATCATTGGCTGCCGTTGCTTTTGCAGGTTTGTCTATATATTTGTTTTTTGTAACCATTACTGGAAAATTTGACAATAAAAAATGGTTGTCCATTTTTAACCCTTTGTTGATTATGTTGGTGTTAATCATTTTGTCAAAAATTTTGCCTGCAAACAAAGTCATAAATGGAGTTTTTGCTTGGGGACAACAAAGCCTAGCGTTATTTATCACATTTATGATGTTTCTGATTTATTCTATCCGTTACAGTCATAATGAACTATCCAATAACAAAAAAGAATAATGCTATTTATATAATACCTTTTCCATTTTATCGGTCTAACAAAAATCCAAAACTGTGTGGCGGAGCAGATGTTGACTATCCCGCCGCTCTGTCTGTTATCGCTCCATATCCTGTTTTCTGTGGGGTTGCTGTTCCCTCTGTTCCTGCCGCAAGATGCTGTAAACGCTCTTTCTGATTTTCTCCGCTTCTTTCACTTCCTCTTTCAATGCAAGATACCGCTGATTGAGTGTTTTCCTCTCGGCGGTCAGCTTGGTGTATTCTTCTTTCCATGTCTTTGTCGGGATTGTGGTCTTGCCGTTCATCACGCCTTTGAGATAATCTTTCGCTGTTGTGAATAAGATTTGCTCGGCTTCGGTCAGCGGCTTCTTTCCCTTACACTTGAAATAAATGTCGGCTTGCTCTAAGTGCTTTTTCAGAGTGGCAAGCCGCCGTTCAGCGGGTTTCAGTTTTCCTTGAATATCCAGTTGTTCCCCTATCATGGACTTGAATTTTTCATCAAGCCCCGCCATATCCATGATATTGTTGGTTTGTAGGAAATTCAGCATTTTTGCCGCGTCTTTAAGGTTATAGAGGGATTGGGAATATCCCGGTTTTCCCGTCTGCGCCTTGCGTGATAAAATGCCTTGAATGTAGTCGGCAAGGGTGGGCGGCTCGGTGTTCTCGGCTTCCTCTTTCAGCCACTTTTGCAGTTTGGCGATACGGGCTTTCAGTTGCCGGAGTTTCTGATTAGTCACTTCGATTTCCCGGTTCAGATCGCCGCGCTCGGTGCGGATGCCGCGCTTCTACATAGCGGATGCGGCAACGCCTAAATGGACGGTGGGTATCTGGTCGATGCCCTGCCGCTCATAACTGCGGTGGTCGATACGCTCCGCGTGTCCGTACTGTTCCAATGTCTGATTACAAAGCCTCGCCCATGCCGCCCGCCATTCCTCGGCCTTGGTCTGCTCGTTCCAGTCGGTGGCGGGGATGGCCTTGCATTTGTACTGCCGCTTTTTCGGGTCATAGATTTTCTTTCCCTGCGGGTTAAGAATGTACTCCTTTTTCTGCTTCGCTCCCCATGCGCCGTCCTGCTGGATGGGGCGCATTGTCAGCATGATATGGGCGTGGGGATTGCCGCCGCCTGTGTCGTGGATGGCAAAGTCGGCGCACATTCCCGCATTGACAAACTGCTCTTTTACATACTCGCAGACAAGAGAAATGCCCTGCTCCCTTGTCAATTCACGGGGCAGGGCAATTTCAATTTCTCTTGCAAGCTGGGCGTTTTTCGCTTTCTCGATTTTCTCCACCGCGTTCCACAAAACCGCCCGTTCAGAAAAGGCGGCGGGGGCGTGGCCGGGGAGTAAAATCTCGGTATGGACTACGCCGCCCTTGTGGGTGTAGTCGTGAGTTTCCCCGTCAAAGTCGTTGGTGAGTTTCTCCCCCGCCCGGTAAGCGGCTGCGGCAACGGCGGACTTGCCCTTGCCGCGGGAGATGATTTTGATACTGCAATGGTAGATTGCCACGGGCCGTCCTCCTATGCTGGATAGGCGGTATTGGCGGCAGTTGCGACGAAAAACGCTCCCGCCGATTTCGGCAGGAGCGAGGTTGATGTTTTGAAATTGTTAGGTGGTTAGTGGTGGAAAAATGGTGGCTCTTGTGGTAGACTGAATGGTAAGTAACAAGAAAGCAGGCACATTATGGAAGATTTCTTGGGTTCCTTACTTTGTTTCTAAATAATCCACCAGAAACAGCACCAACTCACTCCAGAATAGAATTGTAAACCAAACAGAAATTATTACACCATCGGGATTGAAAAACAAAAACTTCCCATCTCTTATCCACAAGTAAACGGAAGGAATTAAAGTCCCCTCTGTTTTTCAGTATAACACATTACTCCGCTTGCTTGCTGTGGGGGTTGGTCAAAGATGTGCCTCAACGATACTGATACCAATACCAAGAATGCTTTGAACCGCATCTATAATTTTATCGTCAACAATTTGTTCTGGGTTATAAATACATATTAGGCAACAGGCAAACCCACAAGGGAAGTCATAGTTTAGGTCATTAAGCGAAATCTGTTTTTTGCAACAAGGTGTTTCTGCTTTCAAGGATGTGAACGAATTATCGGCAACCTCATCCATAACATTTCCCCACCAATCAAAGTCAAGTTTTGCACCACATTGGGGGCAAGAAATTGTTTCGAGATTTGTGCCGCAATCGACAAACACCGGGGCTTCATTGAACTCAACTTCAATAAAGTCACAATGTATCCTTGTTTCGAGAAAAGTTTTTACAGATTGAAGTGTTGGCTCGAAAACTTTGTAAAAGGGGTCTTTAGGAATTATCTTAACAATATGTTCTGACATAAGATTGCACCTCTAATTATTGTTTTTAGAGAATATATAACGGTCTTTATATGCTTCTATGGGGGTATTTTATCATTAGGTGCAAAAAATGTCCACTACTTCATTTCTATAAGTTTTCCTCCGGCGCACAATAGCGGTGCAGTAACGCCCAACAAGGCCGGGGGCAGGATAGTCCTCCCGGCCTCGCCCCACAAACCCGTTACCCCTGCGCCGTCCTCCTGCGCTGTGTGGGCAGTTTTGGCGGCGGTCAGCGCGTCCGCGTCCCTGCCCTTGAAGAATACAAGGTAGCGGGGCGGGGTTTCCGTCGCGTCCTTTTTCAGCGCAAAGTCGATACCATATTTTTTCGCTGTACTCTCAAAGGCTTTGATGTTGTCCTTTGTGATCTCAATGTTGGAAACGCCTGTATTCTGCATCATAAGCTGCTTTAGGGTCTGCTTCCCGTGGGGGATTGCCTGTCTGTCAAGCTCTTTCTTTGCCTGTGAGAGCAGCTTTTTGATTGCCTTTTGCAGCACTTCGGCGGTCAGCTTCCTGGTCTTGATATACAGGGCAACGGTTTTTTTCGTTGATTTCGTCCTGCATGGGGTCTGTCCCTCCTTTCGGGGTAGTCTATGGGGCGGCGGTCAGATACGCACCCGCAGCCCGTTTAAGTCGTCGGCTCTGATACCCACCAAGTACCATTCCTGCGCCATATTCATTTCAATACGGGTCGGCTTCCACTTGCCGCGTGTGAACACGTCGAAACAGTCCCCGCAATGCAGCCCGCCATAATAGCTGGCAAGGTCAAAGCGAATGTCGTAGCGGTCTGTGCGCTCGTCAAATACCAATGCTCCCGTCATTTTCTGTGCCATAATAAAATCCTCCTTTTGTGGTTGTGGGTGGTTACAGGCTTTCGCCCGGTTTGAATGAATAGGGGTCGTGCGGCTCCTGTGGCGCAAGTGCGCCGCTTGCCATGTCGTGAGCCACAAGGGGCGTGTAATAATTGCCGATTGTGGACGGGGCATTGAAAAGCACCGCCCGTAAATACTGCTTGATGTTGCGGATTTTGGTTGTGTTCTCTTTCATGCAGTCCAGCACAAAGCGGATATGTTCAGCGTCCAGCTTCATAAACTTTGCTTTTACCAGCTCGGCGGGGTAGTCGTCCCCGGCAATGCGGATCGTCTTTCTCCGGGTACAGACGGTTTCCAGCATGAGGTCTACAATTTCAATCAGCCTGTCCCCGTCAAACTTCATATCCTGTATGAGAATGTCATAGTCGATATTTTCCTTGATGATCTCCCGGTAAATCTCAAAAGCGGTCTGTGCTTCCGCTTCCTTTCGTTTCCGCTCCGGCGGCGTAGCCGCTTCCTGCTCCAAAGGAGAGGGGTTAGGGGAATGGATAGGAATGGAATGGGTACTTTGTAAATCCGTATTTCTTTTTTCTTTTGTTGGTAAGTCAGTTCTTTGTATATCTTTATTTAATTGCATTGGATTTTCCAACGTAGGTTTTTCCAACATTGGTTTTTCCTGCATTGGATTATCCAATGTTGGATTTTCCAATGTAGGTAAATCCGGCGTAGGTTCTGTATGCGGCTGCTCATAGATTACATAATCGGCTCCCCACAAGCGTCCTTTCTCGTCGCGCTCCCGTGATCGGACGATATACCCGGCGCGTTCCAGCTCCTTTATGGCTTCCCGGATAGCGTCTATCTTTTCCCGGTTGATCTGTGACAGCCCCGCAAGGGTGTAGTCCCAATCTTCGGGAAGGGAAAGCATTTGCGACAAAAGCCCCTTTGCCTTTAAGGTCAGCTCCTTGTTGCGTAAATGGTGGTTGCTCATAACGGTATAGCCCTTGTTGCGTTCCACTCGGAAAACTGCCATAGCTTCATCACTCCTTTGGTTGTGGATTTGTTACGCGATAGAACGCCATTTTGCCGGGGTTAGGTATAAATCCCTGTCCCCGGCAAAAGTGCGCCCGCAAAGCCGCATATAGCAAGGCTCTTTTTGCCCCTACTGCGTAACATGAGGGCATAAAAAAAGCGGCGTTCCTGTTCTCCCGTGTTGGGATAGAGAAACGCCGCGTATGCGTCGTATTCAGTTTTCATTTATTCTTTCTCAATGCTGTGTGCTGGTGGCTGGGCTGGCAGGGTTTCGGGCGGCATATCAAAGCTCTTTCCCTCAAAAGTAGTAAATTGGTAGTAAATTCAGCTTGAAATCCTGCTTGTATGCCCGTAAATCAAGGCTTTTTTGAGATAACCAACCATTTTCATTGAAAAACAGATAAACAATTATTTGAGCCCAAACTGAGTCCTTATACTCAATTTGGGTTTTATAATTACATGCACAACCGAATCTTAAGTGATTGCAATCATATATTATAGTTTATTTATTCTTCAACTTATAAAGATGATTCACCATTTAAAACTGCTTTTATTCAATTTAATTTTTCTTCTTTTATCCAAAACTTATTTGGTTCTTTTTTTCTTTCCATATTGTAATACCTCCAATTTTATTATAACAAAAAATGTAGACATGCTTTTTATGTCTACATTTATCTTACAATTTCACATATAAGCAATGCATTTTTTAACAAATTACCAATGTGTGATGTTCTTGTTTTAAAAAGCATTTTCAAACGCACTTCTCCTGTTGATTCTTATGATTCATATAAACGCATTGGATGCATCAACAGCCATGAAATTCAGATAAGACACGAATTTTTCAGCCTTTCACCTCATAATCTTTTGGCCAATTTTTGATTTAGTTTTGCTTTGCAACATACAAAAACAAGAAAGCAAACTTCACTTTCTTGTTTCATTACCTATTATAAATCTAATTTCAATTGTTCAAATTCTTGTTCATTGATATAACCGGCTTCTAAAAAAGTATAATATTGTCTTAGTTTTTCTAAATTACAGAAACGATGGAATTTTTCTTCTGCGACATGATACTCTACATCAATAATCATCCCAATCTCTTTCGCTATGTCCTTGGCTGTTTTTTCCTGATGCTGATTGGATGTTTCACAAAGCTTTTCACGGTATTCTTCCGCCAGCGAATACAGTGCATAAAATGATATGGTTCCATGAATCACACAGCCGATATAAGGCAGATGTTTCCATGCTTGTAAAGACAGCGATTTGCATGCTCTTTGATAGAGCCATTGTCCGATTGCGCTCAATGAAACGCTGGATAAGGTAATCGCACCACCTGCTCCTGCCAACATATAAAGCAACACTTCAATATCTTCGCTTTTCTGTACTTGAAACATATGTTTCTTCCCATATAAATAATATAATTCTTGTGAAAGTTTGGCCGCATGATACGCAAACTGTGCAAAGTCAAACGGTGTAAGTGCAATTGTTCCCACAATACCACCTGCCGATGTTGCCATTGACATTCCGCCTGCTAAAAAACAGCGTTTTCTAACACAGTCTTTGCCTGCCTTTTCAACAATTTCTTTTGCAATACAAGATGAGACAGCTTCTGAATCAATCGCCTTTTCTATTTCCACTGAAGACGCATAGGGTTGTAAAATGGTGCGTAAAAAAACATCTCGTTCTACTTTTGTCCATTGTAAGGTCTGTTCTTTAATGCCCATCGTTTCACCTACATTTCTTCTTCATATGTAAATCCTTCACCTTGCACTTCCATCGTATCAGTGACAACGACAAAGGCTTCCGGATCAATTTTATTGATGGCTTTGCTTAACGCAGGATATTGCTTATGCGATACGACAACCATGAGTACCGGTCGTTTTTCACCTGTATATCCGCCAGTCGCTTTCAATATTGTAGCACCTCGATTGAGTTCTGTATAGATGGCGGTTATGATTTCATCGTTTTTCTTAGAAATAATCATGACATTCTTGGCATCATGTCCGCCAAAGGTCAAGACTTTGTTGATTACATAACTGGATACGAACACAGAGATGAGTCCTACCAACGCAGCTTCCACTCCATATGCCATCACCCCCAGACAAACAGTAATGCCGTCAATCACCATAACCAGTGTGGGTATTGGTATGCCGGTAAATTTATTGATGATCAAAGGCGGAATATCCATTCCACCTGTAGAAGCACCCGTGCGAAACACAAGTGCAATACCGGTTCCTGTACAAATACCTGCATAAACGGAACATAAAATTGGTTCCAGCGTAACCGGTTCTTCTATCATTGTGGAAAATAGCGTAATGAAGAAGGGATATAAGAGCGTGCTGAGGATCGTATTCACTGTAAATTTCTTGCCAAGAAAAACAGCGCCAATTAGAAACAGCCCGATAGTAAGGGTATTGATTGTAATATTGGGCGGTATGGAAAATAGCGGCTTTAGCGCAACAGATATACCTGCGACACCACCTGTCAAAAGATTGGTCGGTAATATAAAAACACTTACGCCCAATGCCAAAATCATATTTCCCAAAACAATGAAAAAGATATCAACAATGAAGTCTTTTCTATTCATAAAATCCCTCTATTTCTTCTTTGACAAGCGTTCCTATTATACCACGTTATGACTTGCTTTATCTATGGCTCATGAAAGAAAAAAGCAATGATTTCTCACTGCATTGAGTTCCAGAAGATTTTTTTACAAATTGAACTGATTTGGCTCTGTGCTTTTGTTCCTCCTTATTTTCCATGTTCCATTTCATTCAGCAGTTTTGCCATGTCCAGTATCCCTTTTTTCCCTTTACTGTTCACATTGCGATAATATGTCAAAAGCTCAAGTTCACTTGGCCGCAGTTCTCCATCAGGAATGGTTGCGCCTACCAAATAGTAAAAGTCCATATTGGTTACTTGACAGATGCGTACCACCATATCGATATTGGGTTTGCGAATGCCGCTGCACCAGTTGGATACGGTGGTTTTGTTTACTTGCAACGCATTTGCCAATTCACTTTTTGACATGTGCAATTCTTTTAACTGATCTTCCAGTTTTTCCGCAAAAGATAACTTTGTGTATATATTAGTTTTCATATTGATATTATACTTCTATTTTAATCGTTGTATCCGTATTTCACATTTTGAAATCATTATTTTTCTTTTTGTTTTTTCAAAAGATAGAATTGTTGTGGTACATACGTTTGCATCCTGTTGTGTAGACACTTGTATAGACTGGCCAAATCTTCATATCATCTTTGTATATGATTCTTTATGCGCAATTCTTCATCAATAAGTAATTGTTCTCGAAGTTTTAGTTTCTTTTCCTTTTTGTTATAGGTTTCCATATCCATAACAACCAAATCCCCTTCTCCTTTTTTCGTAAGGAAAATCGGTTCTTTGCTTAATTTGCATTGTCTGGATATTTCATCATAGTTTTGTATAATCATGGAGGATGGATAAATTCGCATAGTTTGATCTCCTTTTATTATTAGGATAGTTACTTTTTTCTTGATTATACCAAATTTATTCCGTAAATTACGTGTAAGAAAACTTCGCTTTTAGCATTCCACAAGAAAACAGGCAAGACCTGTTTCTTATATATTTATAGAGAATTCCTGTTTCTTTTAAACAATAAATAACTGACCATTCCTAATGCAATAAAGCCAATTCCGATATAGAAATAAATGTTTGTATCATCTCCAGTAATCGCTCCACCAATGTTTGGCGTATAAGTCCCTTGCACACTTGTATCAAATTCTTTATCTCCAATGATGGATACAATTCCCAATTCATCTGTTTCATATACAAGATATCCGCCTTCGATTTTGTATTCTATCTTTTCATAGGTTCCGTCCAATAATCTTCTAATCAAGATTGGATTTGTAATTCCATTATACGGTATCTTTACTTTCAATACTCCATCTGGTTGAATTTCTACTCCATCTTTTAGTAGTTTTACATCGAATACTTTCTTGATTTCATTTGTTTCTTTTATCGTTTCCTTCATTTCTTCTTTGATTTCATCTAAGTATTCTTCTGTAACATCTTCTACCTTTAATGCATAGTTTGGTGGAAACGGTTTACCATCTGGTTTCTCTACTTTGACTCCGTTATCCTCTAATTCTGTATTCTGTTTGATTACCATTGTACAGATGTTTCCTACTTTTTTATCTGGTTTCCATTCTGTAATTTCGATGATATTTTCATCTGCGATGCCATCTCCGTCGGTATCAATATTGATTGTTGGTTGTCCTGTTCCACTACCATCGATATTGGTTTCCGGAATGAAATTTCCATCAGCGTCTATGTTCATATCCGGAATTTCATCATTGTCTAAATCTATATTCAAATCCGGACATCCATCTTCATTCGTATCGATATTTAAAATCGGCGGATCTTGTGGCATTGTGTCATATAAGAACCTTTGATGTGTATAATCTTTATTTGGTGTCCAATTTGTATGCACCTTACCGATATTGATATCTGGCTGATTGTCTTTATTGGTATCAATATTGAAATCTGCTTTCATATCTCCATCGGTATCTATATTGATATTTGGAATGTTGTCATTGTCTGTATCCACATTGATTTGTGGTTTTGCATTTGTACCTGTACAATATTCTTCTTTTACTGTTGTACTTTGTACTACACACTTTGTAGGTTTCCAATCTGTTTTCTTTAGAATCACAAGGTTAATATCTGGTTTTCCATCATCATCTGTATCAATGTTTAAGTCTGGTATTCCATTTCCATCGCTATCGATATTGAGGTCAGGAATGCCATCATAATCTCGATCACCGTTGATGATTACCCAATTTCCATCATTATCTTTCCATTTGATATTCAGGTCCGGACAATCATCGCCATCCGGATCATTGAAATCCGGTTTTCCATCATCATCTACATCTTTATCCACTTGACTATCAATCATGAGTTTTCCTTCTTTGAAGATGAAATTGTAATTTGAATAGCTTGTGTTCATTGTTTTTGTGTTTCCTGAGATCGGATAACTTCCGCTTTTACTGTTTGTCGTTGCGCTTGTGGATAACTTGACATCATTCAAATCTACTACATCTTGTACCCCATTCCAGCTGACAAGTTGACTTCTAAAATCTTGAAATGTCAGTGGTGGATTGGGTTCTCCTTTTTGTTTTGTTTTATCATCGATGATCACTTCAATATCTTTTGGAAGTACTTCTATCGTTACTACCTTACTTAATGTCACTTCACTGTCTGCCGTTCTTGTCACTGTGATATTGATCTTTGTCCCACTACTACATTTCAATGCATCGAAGTCTGCCATATTTCCATTCACGTTTGGATTGGATACAAAGATCGTATTGTCTACGGTAAATGTATAGTTGACATTGGAACTTGAACTGTCATCTTGTAGGGAGCGTATTGTAAAGTGATCTCCATAATAGATCTTTCCCGGTTGACTGATCGATAATGTACTTTCACTTGGCGATAAGATTTTCATCTTTCCTGTCGCTGTTACACTGTTGTAATTTCGATTGCCTGCTTTTGTGACTTGTAATGGTATCTCGATCGTTGTATTTCCTGTATAGTTATAATCAATATCTAC
>CAJTIT010000026.1 GCA_910576345.1 Erysipelotrichales bacterium | reverse complement strand
AGTGACAATGACGGAAAACCAGATATCAACATTGACTTTGATTATGACGGCATTCCGGATCTCAACATCGATAGTGATTATGATGGGCTCCCAGATTTGAATATCGATGGAGATGGAGATGGTAAGCCAGACTTCAATATCGATAAGGATGAAGATGGAACACCGGATGAAAACATCATTGAGATTACAGAGTGGAAACCAGAGATCAATGGAAAGAAAGACGGAACAGAATTTGATACGATGAATCTTGTAAAAAATGAATTGGAAGATAACGGAATCATCGTCACAAAACCAGATGGCACACCATTTTTACCAAACTATGCATTAAAAGTAGAAGATGTGACAGAAGATAAAAAAGAAGATATTACGAATGACGCAAAAGAATTATTACAAGATCAAGAAATAAAGAAAGTATATGATGTAAAACTTTTAAAAGATGGCGTAGAAGTACAACCGGAAGGTATTTTAAAAGTAAAGATACCTTATGAAAATATCAATAATCCTATTCTTATTAAAAAGAATACAAATGGAACTTATGAAAAGATAGAATACAAAATAGAAGATGGTTATCTAATTTATGAAACAGATGAATTAGGCATTGTATCCATCATAGGGGATAAAGAAACCAATACAAGTGTTATGGGAACATACACACCCAATATTGGTGGAGCTATCACAGGAGATGAAACAAATACCGATATTTATATAGAAATTAGCTTTATCTCATTTTGTATTATTATGTATGGGTTATGCAAAAGATATCGACATCTGTAAACTTGTTTTCAACCATGTATCATCATTCATCTGGCATGCAATCAGTGTATATGATAGAATAGAAATACCAATGAGTGGATATTATTATGAAGAAATCAGTATGCTTTAGTATTGCATTGAGTTTTATGTTTGTGGATTGTACTAATACACATGTGAATGTAACAAATATAGCGAAAATTGATGATCGGAATACGTCAATATGAGACTTATTTGAAATGACTTGAATTGATAGGCATCATGAAAATATGAATATAAATTGAAATCGCACTCTCACAGAGTGCTTTTCATTGGTAATATCTGATATTGAATATATGTTGATTTTTATTTCCTAGGTAATATTAAGTTAATGGAAGAAATAATACAATAGGAATATTTACTTCAGAATGAAAAACTATAATCGCTGATCATATGAACGTGTAAATTTAGCTTGTCATCACTGGATATATGACCTACTATTGAAACTCAGAATGTGGAGCTGAAATTGATTTTGTAATCCATAAAAATGGATTGCCAAATCTAACAAAGGTAAATTACGCTGATAATACAATACCAATATAAAAAAAATTGACATTTCAATATTTTTAATGTGCTCTCTTTGACAAACAAGATTTTGGTGTGTTACACTATCACCAAGTTAGCTTAAGCTAATTAAATAAAAAAAGGGAGAATTAAACATGAATTTACAAATGATACAGGGAATGTTTATTCCGTTGATCGGAACTGTTTTGGGCTCTGCATGTGTTCTTTTCTTGAAGAAACAACTCCATCAGCGTATCCATCATGCCTTTATTGGTTTTGCGGCCGGTGTTATGGTCGCAGCTTCCATATGGAGTTTGTTAATACCTGCCATTGACCAATCCGATTATATGGGCTTTTGGTCTTTCATACCGGCATTTGTTGGTTTTTGGTGTGGCATCTTATGTTTGCTGATCATGGATCGCACCATTCCACATCTTCATCAAGGAAGTGATCATCCGGAAGGCAGAAGCGCAAACATGAGAAAAACCACCATGTTGGTTCTTGCGGTCACTTTGCACAATATCCCGGAAGGAATGGCAGTCGGCGTTGTATTCGCCGGTTGGATGAGTGGCAGTACATCTATCACGTTTGCTGGTGCGCTTGCGTTGGCAATCGGTATTGCCATTCAAAATTTTCCAGAAGGCGCTATTATTTCCATGCCTTTGAAATCAGAAGGGATGAATAAAAAAAGTGCTTTTGGATATGGTGTGTTATCGGGAATCGTAGAACCGATTTCGGCATTTGTCACAATTCTTGCAGCCAATATCGTTATACCGATCCTTCCTTATTTGCTGAGTTTTGCGGCTGGCGCTATGCTTTATGTCGTTATAGAAGAACTCATTCCGGAAATGTCTGTAGGAAAGCACGTCAATCTTCCAACCGTTTGTTTTGCTATCGGTTTCAGTATGATGATGGTATTGGATGTGGCACTTGGTTAGGCATGTGAATCTGACAATACTGGATTTTTATAAATTGTGCTTATAACAATTTTTGAAATCTCACAAATCCCTCATGGAATCGTATGTAATTCTAACGAATTATGGAAATGATATAGACTTTTTATGGGAAAGTGTTATAATATTAATGTATTTATTTGAATGCGATATCATATAATAATGATGTCTTGCAAAGAATCGAGGAGGAATTAAAATGAAGAGATTTTTAGCAGTTTTATTTGCCGCTGTTGTTTTAGCCGGCTGTGGAGGCGGAGGAGATCCAGTATCTAAGACTTGCTCCATGGATGGTCCGGGAGGACATGTTTCTATTGTATTTGATGCCGAAGGCGATACCGTAAAAAAAGCAACGATGAATGTTTCTATGGGTTATGAAGCCATGGGAATTACCAAAGATGATGTTGATAAATTGTCTGAAGAAGAAAAACAAAAAAATATTGATTCTCTTACAGAAGCAATGAATTTGGATGAAATCGAAGGTGCAGATGTGAAATCTTCTTTCGATGACGAAGGACTTAAAATCGAAGTGGTTCTGGAAGTCAGCACAGTAGAACAGATGTTTAATAAATCATCTTTGGAAGAAGTTGTGAAATCTGCAGAGGGCATGGGATATACTTGCAAATAATCAAACAAAAGGCAGTCAAAATCTGATTGCTTTTTTTTATGCGCTTGTTTTAGCAGCACTTGCGAATGCTAATGAAATAGAGAGGTGTGTTCTATTATTCATTGTTATTTTATTGGGTTGCATGTGAAAAATTGATCCAAATCAACTGTTTTTAAACCAAGTACGGCTGTTTTCTGAATAGATTTCCCATAGGGTATTGTATAATTTTGTGATGCGCATTTGAAAACAATGCATTATCGTAAATGCGACGTATTACGCAAATGATTGATACGCATTACCCTGACAATATCGTGTTCAGTAGATATGAAAAAGGACGATTCATCTTATTGGTATTGTTGTGTCATGAGATGGATATCATGGATCGGAACAATCATTCCAATACAGATTCGCTATTGAGCAATCTTGCACATAAAGATCAAACCCATATTTCACTATAATGTTCCTATTTTCTTCCTGATAAAGGGAAGAAAGTACTAGAATAATCGTTATAAATAGTCGTATATGACATTATTTGTATCAGATGGCGTAACTACAAGACTGCCGTTTCATTCCTACAATCTTGTGGAATATACGCTATTTCAGATACGTAATCATCCAAACCACAAAATTATGGAAAACAGATGATCCCTTATTGATGTATTATAAAAAGCATGATAGAATAACAAGGTAAGCATAAGGTTGGTGAAATGCATGAAGATACAAGAATCAGGAGAAGACTACTTGGAGTCCATTTTAAAAATTGAAAAGAAAAAAGGCACAGTACGATCCATAGATGTGGCAAATGATCTCCATGTCACAAAACCAAGTGTAAGCAGAGCCATTCATATTCTAAAGCATCGCGGATTTTTGGATGACAATGAAGGCACACAGCTGATTTTAAGCACAAAAGGCAGAGAAATTGCTGAAAAAATATATGAGCGACATCTTTTATTAACGGACTTTCTAAAACAGATTGGTGTTTCAGAAACAACGGCGGCAGAAGATGCTTGCCGTATGGAACATACACTCTCTGATGAAAGCTTTTCTGCTTTGAAAGCATTCATTGAGTCAAATTTACATTAACAGGAGCGATTGATACGGCTTTTTTTTCTATATCATCGTAGGAGAAGTGTTTACGCTCGCATCATAAGTCAATCATTCAATTTACATCATGAAAAATGTAAAAAAATACGAAAAAGTGCAAATATAGGGCAATGCCTTTTGTTTTATAAAATAAGAATTTCGATTTGCCGAAGTGAAAAAGAAAAAAAGGTATAAGAAAATAACTAAAAAAGAATGAATTAAGTTTACTTTTATCAAACATAATATCATCGCATTCGCTACAATACTTCTGATAGAGTGAATCCTTGATAAATTCATTTAATTCAACAAGGGATCAAAGTGGGACTTCTTCGTATCCGCTTTTTTTTGCATTTCAATAAGACATTTGGTTCGTTATGATCGATCATTTTTAATGCCCTTTAAAGAATCTCTATGAAATGTATCAATAAGATAAGTACGTTATTTTAATTTAGTGTTTTTTTATGTTGTTTGCCTAATGGATATGTGGATATACTACATAGAATAGAGAGGGGCATACAAATGTTCATTCTATTTCTTTTCTTCATTGTCATTTTGTTAGTTTATATGTGGAAAATCGAACCATATCAGCTTATCCAAAAACATGTGCAGCTGTATTCAGAAGATATTTCACAAATGGTTATCGTACAGTTTAGTGATACGCATATCAAAAGAAACTCATTAGCACAGATGAAACGTGTCGTACAGACAATCAATGCGCAGCATCCGGATATCATTGTATTTACAGGAGATTTATTCGACTGTTATGAAAAAACAGCGGATATGAAACAGGATGTTATTCATCAGTTTCAACAATTACATGCAAACATTCAGAAAATTGCCATCTTTGGAAACCATGATATTGGCGGCAAAGCGATAAACGTATATCGCGATATTATGGAGGAAGCAGGATTTATCGTACTATGTAATCAAATATATATAAATGCGAAACACCATATTTCCATATTGGGCATGGATGATGCATGCGTTGGTTTTGAAGATCTCAAACTTGCAGATACACGCTATCAGCCTTTTCAGATTTTATTGAGTCATGAGCCGGATATCGCTGATTGGATCAATCGCTCCAATACGGATTTGATATTGAGTGGTCATACGCATGGCGGTCAAGTTTATATTCCACTACTTTGTTCCTGTTTTTTGCCTAGAAAAGGAAAGAAATACCGTAAAGGATGTTATCATTTGTCAAATGCAACATTGTTTGTATCATCAGGTATCGGCACTACAAGATTACCGTTTCGCTTATGTAATCCTGCGGAATATACGCTGATTCACATTTGCAAACATCCAATGCGTAAAATGAGGGAAATGGATTATACACATATGAATGAGTTTTAATAGGAACACTGTAATATCAAGGCTTTTCGGAGCCAGCAACCACAAAAAAATATTATTTGAGCTATCACATTACGCAGAAAGCCGTCCGGCATGAAAAAACGGGCGGCTTTTTTGCGTGGATAGCCGGGAGGGAGGCGAAAAAATAGCAACAAAGTTTTAGTGCAAGATTTCATCTGCTATGTGACGCTGGATAACTTCAACCTTTCCCATCTTCCTATCTATATCATGGGGGAGGAAAAGGTTTCCCGGTATTCCCTCTACATGGCTACGCTGGGGAACCGCCCCGACCTCTTTCCCGGCTCGTCCTATGTGGGGAAATACACCAGCCCACCGGAAGGCTACGAAGTGCCGGGGGAATATCTGGACGATGAAACATTCGCGGCGATGCTCTCCGAGGCCGAGAAATACCTCGGTTATCCCTATGTATGGGGCGGGAGCTCCCCGGCCACGTCCTTTGACTGCTCCGGCTTTGTTTCGTGGGTAGTCAATCATTCCGGCTGGAACGTGGGGCGGCTGGGGGCCCAGGGGCTTTACAACATCTGCACCAGAACCAGTTCCCCGCGCCCCGGAGATTTGGTTTTTTTCAAGGGAACCTATGACACCCCGGGAGTCTCCCACTGTGGCATCTATGTGGGGGACGGGATGATGCCGCACTGTGGCGACCCTATCAGTTACGCCAACTTAAACAGCAGCTACTGGCAGGCCCACTTCTACGCCTACGGGCGTTTACCATGAAAAGGAGGTTTTCAATGGCGATAAGCAAGAGCGCAAAAATCATGGCCGAGATGGAAAAGGTCAAGGGCAAAATCAGCGACCAGCAGGCCCGGCTGAAAGAGCTGGAACAGAAACACAAGGAGGCCGAGAACGAGGAAATCGTGGACATCGTGCGGGGCATGAGCATTTCCCTTGAGGAGCTCCCGCTGGTGCTCCAGCGCATCAAGGCCGGGGACACTTTGGGACAAAATGTCCCGAAGTCCGCCGGGCCGGAAAAGGAGGTCGCGGAATGAAAGGAAAAAAATATCGTGTAGTGGCGGCGGCTCTGTGCGCCGCTTTTTTGCTGTGCGGCATCACCACCACGGCCTACGCCGGAGGCGGCGAGGAATGGGAGGACGGTACGGGCGGTCCGGAATGGGAGGGGCTTGACCCCGTGGAGCCCACGCCTGCGCCGGAACCCGAGCCCAACCCGTTCACCCCGGACGGCCAGGGGACGATGGTGGATAACGCCACTGACCAGGACGGCAAGGAGTTCTTCACCATCATGGCGGCGGCGGTTGACCGGGCCCACGCGCTGGCCGGGGAGCTCCAGACCACCGAGGCCGCCCTCTCCAAAGTCTCCGGGCTGATGGGGGCCGTGGTGGACTATGCCAAGGCCCGGCCCGTGTTTGACGGCTACAAGGCGGCCCGGTACTCGAAAAAGTATCTGGCCGAGCACGAGGCGGAGCTTGCCACCTACCGGGCGGCCCGGGCCGCTATGAATGAATTGTTAGGCGGTGAAAAGCTCCCCAAAATGGACGCGCTGAAAAAACAGCGGCGGGAGCTGGCGGATAAGAAAAAGGCCCTCTATGCCGAGTATCGGCAAGCCCAGCGGGATATGCGGGAGGCCGTGGCGGTCAAGGCCAACATCGACCATCTGCTCGGCCTTACGAACGGGCGCACCGATAAGGAACAGACGCGATAGCGGCGGTGACGCAGCCAACCTCTTTGGGACATTTTGTCCCAAAGAGCCGGGTTTGGGGAGGCTCCCCAACAAGCATTTTTGCGGGCCTGCGGCCCAGCAAAAATTTCGGGTGTGGCCACACCCGAATTGCTTGCCGTTTGTGCGCTCCCCTATATATGTGCAGAAAATTGTACTTGACTTTTATTATAATATCACTTATAATAAGTATACTTATAAAGGAGGAATAAATAATGTTCATCTACGAAAAATCTGTTACAGGTAAAGCTGACATCAAAAAAATCTGGAAACTTTACTCTGATGTATCCAAGTGGAGCCTGTGGGACGAAAGCGTAAAATCTGTCCAGTTTTCTGGTCCTTTTTGCGCTGGTACTCATGGTGTTATGGAAATGGTTCACGGATCGAGTTTGCCCATTGTACTAACTGAATGTTCGGATGAGCGAAGTTTTACCACAGAATCCAAACTTGGTCCTATCACAGTCACTTTTGGGCATCTCTTGAAAGAGGATGCAAATGGTGTTACTATTACCCATACCGTTACCATTGAGGGCGGTGAAGAAAATCAGATGAAAGGTATGGGGGAAGGTATTACAGCGGGAATACCCGATTGCTTGCAAAAACTCCTTTCCGCATAGTAGAGTATCATGAAATTTGCAGAATGTAAAAACCATAAAGAAAGTATTGGGCTACTTTTTTGGCAATCATCTATGCTTTGGCAGAGAAAAATTAAACAGATACTACAGTCATACAATTTAACGCATACACAGTTTGTGATTTTAGCTGTAATTGAGGAACTTACTGAGCAAGATGTATGTATCACGCAAAAAAAAATCTCCGATTTTTCTATGATTGATGTTATGACTGTATCTTCTACTGTTAGACTGCTTGAGAAAAAAGGGCTGATTTATCGTTTGCCACATAAGACGGATACAAGGGCAAATTCCATCTCTAATACTGAAGAAGGAAAAAGTTGCTTGAAACAAGCGGTTATAGATGTTGAAAGTGTTGATAAAACTTTTTTCTTTAACAGTAATGAAGAAAATGCTCAATTTCAAAATATGTTGTCACAATTATTGAGCAAAAATTTGGAATGAACATAAATCGCCCAACGGGATAATAAAAAACCGTTGTTTTGGTGGCTGACTAATTATGCGCCCAAACAGAATACAGTGGCTTAACGGCGGTTTTGAAATAGTAAATTTCAAACCGCCGTTTTCTTTTGAAAATGAGATTACGGTGGGTGTATTAAAGTCACCCATTTTTAAGGACATGGCGGTATCCAAGAGGTATCGTTATGTCCTTTTCGATTTCTGCACTATCTAATTTATCAAAAAAAGCCCGGGCCCCGGACAAGGATATTCCGCCTTACTCTGCGAAAATTGTTGCAATATAGTTTATTCTCTCGCTTTATGCGCTTGCGTGGTATTTTTCCGCGCAGGCGTTTTTTGTTTGCCCGACTTTGGGACAAACAGTCCCAAGGTGCGGGGCGGCTCCCCCGGGTGTCGTTCCCCGCCGCCCTCCATATCGTTTCCCGGAAACCCAACCACAAAAACGATATGGAGGTACATACAATGACTATCATCAATTTGCGCGACTTTTACTACTGGTACACCCAGGATGAATATATGGAAGTTTCTGATGATGTGGCCGAGGCGCTCCGGGCCAGCGTCCGCTATGAGGCGGCCTATACCGAGCGGGCCCGCTACAACAAGGCGTACTATTCCTTGGATGCGGATGACGGCATTGAGTATTCCGCCTGCCTGCACGAGCTCACCCCGGACGAGGTTCTGGAGCTCAAGGAGCGGTTCTGCCGTCTGTGGAACGCGCTGAACAGCCTGCCGGAAACCCAGGGCCGCCGGGTGGACGCTCACTTTATCCTCGGCATGACCTACCGGGAGATTGCCAAAGCCGAGGGCGTGGATAAGAGCGCGGTGCGGCGCTCCGTTCTCAGCGGCATCGCACAGATGAAAAAATATTTGAGAAAAAATCCGTGATTGCCGTCTCCATTTGCTCCATTTTTCTGGTGGTATATGAGAGGAAGTTTTTTCTTCTCCACAACTGAATGGCGGGCGGCCCTGGGTGAACGCGGGGAGCCGGGCGGCGGGTGCGCTGTGACTTCTCCCACGGGAGGACGAGCGACCAACACCACCGCCGCGAGTGGGGAACCTGCCAGCCCCACGGCCACGATCCGCGAGGGACAAGCTGGCCGCTTGCCGCTTGGGGCCGCCGCACAAAACAAGGGAACGCCGGGCCGCTACTCGCTGTCTTTTGACGGGCCAAACATACGGGCCCGGCGCTCCCCATTTCAAACAAGTTCGAGACAAATTGTCCCAAGGTGAGGACAGGCTAAAGGGCGGCACTTTTCGGAGTGCTGCCTTTTCGCGTTTCCCCACCAACCAAAAACGCAAAAGGAGGTTTTGCCGTGAAACTGACCGCACAAGAGCTGGAACAAATGAAAAGCGTGGACATCGGCGCGGTGAGCGCGGATGCGCTGGCTGACGTGAGCGGTATGGCCTTTGACCGCACCCTCCCCCGGGAGGAGCGGCTGGCCCGGTTCGTAAAACGGGCCGTCAATCCCTACTGCTTTAGCGTGGGCGGCGTGGGCGTGAAAATCGAATTTGCCGAGGGCGGCCCCTCCCTGCAGGAGACGCTGACCGCCTTTCTTATCCGGCAAAAGAGTGGGCTGTAACAGCTGTTGCGGCCCGTTCCTACTTCGAGACAAAATGTCCCAAGGCATCGACATCCTTGTTGATTGCCCCGGGCAGAGGTATAATATAAGTGTAATGTGATAGGGAAGGAGGAACAATGGCACGAACAAAAAACAGAGGGTATCAGCAGACTTTGACCTCTACCTATACGGCCTGGCTCTGGAAAATGGGCGGCTACATCCGGCTTTCCCGAGAGGATTTACAGAAAATCAACCGGGGGCTTGACGATAGCAACAGCGTGAAAAACCAGCGCGACATTCTCAATGATTTTCACTTCAATCATGCGGAAGAATTTGAAAGCTACACCGAGTATGTGGATGACGGCCACACGGGAACCGATACGGAGCGCGAAAGTTTCCAGCGGCTCTTGGGCGATGTGATGAGCGGGAAAATCAACTGTGTTGTGGTGAAAGACCTTTCCCGTTTCGCCCGGAATTACAGCGACGCTGGCAGTCTGATTGACAACCTTTTTGTGCAGATGGGCGTCCGCTTTATCAGCTTGGCCGAGGGCGTGGACAGCTACCTAAACCCAGACAGCGTGAACAGCATCATCGTTCCGATAACAAACGTGATGAATGACCAGTATTGTTATCAGACCTCAAAGAAAATCCGGCAGGTTTTCGATTACAAGCGGCGCAACGGCCAGTACATCGGCTCTTTTGCTCCCTACGGCTACATAAAAGACCCCAAAGACAAGCACCAGCTAATCGTTGACCCGGAAGCCGCTGAAATCGTCAAGAAGATTTACGAGATGTGCCTGCAAGGTACGGCCAAACTTCAAATTGTGATGTATCTGAACGACCACGGCATACCCAGCCCCACGGCATACAGAAAGCTAAAGGGCCTGCCCTACTCCCCGGCTATATCGGACGCTCCCATGTGGGGGAACAAGATTATAACGGATATTCTCAGAAATCCTATTTACACCGGGGATTTAGTACAAGGCCGCCGCCGGGTGAAAAGCTACAAGGTACACCAGATTGAGGCTGTGCCGGAGGAAGAATGGGTGCGCGTCCCCGATACCCACGAGGCCATCATCACCCACGAAACCTTTGACCGGGTGCAGGAACTTCTGAAACGTGACACCCGGACAGCCCCTAAAAAGCGGGAGCTCCATTTATTCAGCGGTTTTCTGAGGTGCGCGGACTGCGGCAAGGCCGTGACCCGGAGCCAGAGCGGGAAGAATGTTTATTATTCCTGCTCCACTTACAAGAAACGCTCCCGTACAGCCTGCACCATGCACTCTATCAAGCACAACCGTCTGGAGGCCGCCGTTCTGTTCGCTATTCAGTATCAAGTGAGCACCGCCGTTTCCTATTCGGAAATAGTAGCCCATATCAATGCGGCTCCACTGAAAAAAAGTCAATCCCACCGCCTTAACGACCAGATAGCCGCAAAGGAAAAGGAATTGACGAAAATTACCCGCTATAAGCAGTCACTGTATCAAGACTGGAAAGACGGGGAAATCACCCAGCAGGAATACCGGGAAATGAAAGCCGATTATGAACGGCAGGCGGCTGGGCTCTCGGATTTGCTGGCCCGGCTGACGGCTGAACGGAAAGAGCTCTCAAACGGCGTTGACCAGCAGCATCCCGCGCTGGTAGCCTTTGCGAAATATCAGAACATCGAAAAGCTGACCCGCGAAATCCTGATTGAATTGGTAGACCATATCAAGGTTTACGAAAACGGCAATATCAGTGTTCACTTTAAGTTTGCGGACGAGTTCCGCAGGATTGCCGAGTATATTGAAATCAACACCACCGACACCGCCGAGGCGGGCTGACCCCCGCCAAAGCATGAAACCCTTTTGACAGTGTGTTTTCCTAATAAAACGCAATCTTATGGATGTATGATAAAATTCCCAAAACAAAGTCGTAGTCTGAAATTGCAGGCTTTTTTTGCAGTCTATATACGTTTCTTTTATCATACATCTTTTGTACTATTTCAATCATATTGATTCTTGTAAAAATGTCACGTATAATACAAGTTATGATGGAACGGAGTGATACTTTTGAATTACGATTGTCTGATCGTTGATGATGAAACTGTATTGGCAGATAGTACAGCGGAATATTTTCAGCTTTTTGGAGTGAAGACCAAAGCGGTGTATGATGCCGCTTCTTGTCGCACTTTCTTTAAAGAGAATACAGCGGATTTGATCTTACTAGATATCAATCTCCATAATGAAAGTGGTTTTTCTTTATGCAAAGAACTTCGAGAACAAACGCAGATCCCTATTTTGTTTATATCGGCACGTTCCGGTAATGATGACAAACTTGTCGCACTCAATATTGGCGGGGATGATTACATAGAAAAGCCATATTCCCTTAGTGTACTTTTGGCGAAGGTAAAAGTGGTTTTAAAGCGTTATGCAAAAAAGGAAATGATGATTTATCAAGACGACCGTTTAACCATCGATGTTCGCGCAAAACAAGTCATGGTGGAAGGGATATCGATGAAATTTACTTCTCTGGAATTCAAATTGCTTGTTTATCTTGTACAGCATGCGAATCAAGTCGTCAGTAAACAGGAGCTGTTTACGCATGTATGGGAAGATAAACTTACACAAGATGGTACATTGAATGTCCATATCCGTAAAATTAGAGAAAGCATTGAGATAGATCCGGGGCAACCATCCTATATTGTGACGGTATGGGGCGAGGGTTATATGTT
The DNA here is from genome assembly GCA_910576345.1 of Erysipelotrichales bacterium. Classification (GTDB taxonomy): domain Bacteria; phylum Bacillota_I; class Bacilli_A; order Erysipelotrichales; family Erysipelotrichaceae; genus C-19. The sequence goes on along the minus strand of CAJTIT010000026.1, from coordinate 18,090 downwards.
TTGTGGGGCATCCAAATGAAAAAAGCATTCTTTATCATTCTGCTCGTCTTAGGAATCGAATGCGCTTTGTTGTATTCATTTTCCTTTGGTACGCTTTATGAAAAACAAGACAGTGTATCAGTAAATGATGCGCTTCAATCGATTCAAACAAACTGGGATCATATGGAACTTTATCATAATCCGACCAATTTAGATTTTGTGATTTTGGATTTGGAAGGAAATAAACGTTATCAGACAAAGGATGGATTACGAAACAACATCTATGATGCCATACGAAACAATGATTTGATTTTGGATATCGTGGTCAACGATGAAATCAAAGGCAACATGATCATTCAAAATCCACAAATGGAAAAGGTGGAAACCAATAAACGCCGGATGAGTGAGATACTGACGGTTTTGTTGCTGATACAATGCTTGTTTTTTATAGGTTACATTTGCTATATATATCGTATGATTTTACATCCATTTCAGAAATTAAAAACATTTGCAAAACATGTCGCCGCAGGAAATTTGGATACACCGCTTACTATGGATCGTAAAAATATATTTGGCGCATTTAGTGAAGCGTTTGATATCATGCGCTTTGAATTGAAACAAGCCAAACAAAATGAAGCGAAAGCGAATGCGGAAAAGAAAGAGCTGGTTGCCAAACTTTCACATGACATTAAAACACCACTTGCCAGTATCAAAGCCGTTTCTGAAGTGGGAACTGCACAGACGCAGGACGAAAAAACAAAAGATCGATATCTTTCGATCATACAGAAAGCAGATCAGATCAGTACGCTGATCACCAATTTATTTCATGTGACACTGGAAGATTTGCATCAGTTGTCATTTCATATGGAAGATCTATCTGCTTCACAAATACAAACACTTTTGGAAAACAGTGATTATCATCATCGCGCCCATATAAAACCGATTCCCGATTGTATGATTTATGCGGATCAGGTGCGCCTTCAACAAGTGTTTGATAATTTATTCTCCAATTCCTATAAGTATGCAAATACGAAAATCGATGTGGAAATACAGATGAGCGAAACACATTTGCTTATCTGTATGGAAGATTACGGACACGGTGTTTCAAATGAAGAACTGCCACATCTAAAAGAAAAATTCAAGCGTGGAAAAAATAGCGCATCGTTGGAAGGAGCCGGCTTGGGATTGTTTATCAGCGATTATTTTATGAGTGAAATGCACGGCCGCTTACTGATTGAAAACGGAGAACATGGCTTAAAGACATGTGTGATGTTGCCACTCAGTGGCAAAGATTTAAGAAAAAATTAAGAAATTGATAAAGTCTGTTAAGAATTTGATCATTATAATGAAACGTGTAAAAAGGAGGAGCTATGAAACAGATAATATTGAAAACAGAGAAATTAAGTAAATCGTTTTCTAGTAATGGTATGCTACAGCACGTTTTAAGGAATATAGATCTAATGCTTTATCAGGGAGATTTTACTGTGATTATGGGAGCGAGCGGTGCGGGAAAGTCCACACTGTTATACGCATTGTCAGGTATGGACACACCAACATTGGGTACGATCACATTTCAAGATCAAACGATTTCTGATTATCATTCCGATCAGTTGGCCATATTTCGTAGAGAACACTGTGGATTTGTGTTCCAGCAGATCTATTTGTTAGATGATATGAGTGTGATGGACAATGTATTAATCGCAGGATTGTTGGTCAATAAACAGAAACAACAAGTGATAAAAAAAGCGGAAGAATTATTCGCATCAGTTGGAATTTCCAAGGAAACTTATCAAAAATTTCCGACGCAGTTATCCGGTGGAGAAGCGCAGCGTGTAGGTATTGTGCGCGCCTTAATCAATGAACCGCAGATCTTATTTGCGGATGAACCAACCGGTGCGCTCAATTCTAAGCGAGGACTGGATGTTTTGAATACATTGAGCGAGTGCAATGCATTGGGACAAAGTATTGTGATGGTGACACATGATGTTCGCTCTGCTTTGCGAGGGAATCGCATTTTATATTTAAAAGACGGCATTATTTTAGGAGAATGCGATCTGGGGAAATTTCATCAGGAAGATTTATCCAGACAGAAAAAACTGCTTCAATTCTTGGATGAAATGGGGTGGTGATGTGAAAAAAATTCTTTTAATCACACGCTATCACATGTGCAAATGGAAAACCCAGACGATTACCATTACTTTACTGATGATCGTCGCTGCGATGATGTTTCATCTTTGGCTGATGTTGTCAATGGACTATAAACAGAATTTTGAACGTAGTCATGACGCAATGCATGCCGAAGATGTCACGTTACTTGCTTCCACGAATCAGCCTTCGTTTCTAAAATTTATGGAACAAACGATGCAAGAGGATGCAAGAACGAAAGAATATGCGTTTGATAATGTCTTATATGCGCCAAGTTCCTTTTCTTATCAAGGCGGAGAGGTTGCTGTGGGTGGCACTTTTCTAATTGATAAAGAAACCGCAATGAACCGCACCATTGGAAAAGTGGAAATTGTGGAAGAAGGAACACAAACCAGTGGCATTTATCTGCCAATGCTGTATCGCGGAGAAGGCGGATATGAGATAGGTGATACATTTCATCTGCATGTCAATGATCAGATTCTTTCTTTTCCGGTCGTTGGATTCACCAATTCATTGATGAGTGGCTCTCATAATTGTGTGATGGTCATGATGATGCTGAGCAAAGATCGCTATAACGAACTCAAAGATAAAGAAATCTTCACAAACTCTACACTCATCGCCGCAAGAATTCATGATAAGCAAGACAGTGAAGACTATGAAACAATGCTGAAGTCAGCGCTTGCTGCTGAATTTCCAAACGTTTTCAGCCATAGCAATCACTATTATCTGATTTATAATTCACGCTATATCTCACAGATGATCTGCGCGGCAATCGTGAGCGCTATGGCATTGTTTGTTATGTTAATTGCACTCATTGTCATTTTCAGCAACATCATCAATCATATTCAAGAAGATATGAGAAATCTAGGCGCACTCAAGGCAATTGGTTATCAAAGTTCGCAAATCATTCATGCTTTGCTGTTTCAATATACAACGATGACAGCGCTCAGTGTACTACTTGGTATCTTGGCCTCCTATGGCTTATTTCCAACCGTCAATGCCATGATGATTGCACAAACAGGTATTCCATATGAAATGCATTTTCTGTTGCTGCCTATGATCATTACGCTTACGTTCTTGTGTGGGATCGTTTATCTGGTGGTATGGTATTCTGCACGACGCATCAAGCATATCGATCCAATTATTGCGCTTCGACAAGGGGTCAAAACCCATAGCTTTCAGCACAACCGATTTCCACTTACCAAATCCAAAGGTTCACTGTCTTCCATTCTTGCTTATAAAACGATTTGTACAAATAAAAAACAGAATGTCATCTTAACGGTGACGACAATGATCATAACGTTGATCATTGTATTTTGCGCAGTGATGTTTCGCAACTTTATTGCCGACATGGATCCTTTCGTGGAACTGATCGTCGGTGAATCTGCAGATTCCTGTGTCAGTATCCGTCAAGCGAAAGAGGATGCATTTCTAAAATTTTTAAGCGATCATCCACATATAGAACATTTCTATTTGTATTCTTCTGAGAATGTAGGACATGTTGGCGGTGCAGAATTATACTCTACCATGAGTGATGATTTCACAATGCTGCATAACCAGCGTTTGGTATGCAAAGGAAGATTTCCTAAATATGATAATGAAGTCGCAGTTGGCGCAAAGTACGCTGATGAAAATCATTTGATCATTGGCGATGTGATTTCATTAAGTGCACAAGGAAAACAGGAAGAATACTTGATCACCGGTCTTACACAGACGTCCAATAATCTGGGAAAAGACGCCTTATTGACACGCAGTGGATATGAGCGTTTGGGTAAATTAAATGCGATCAGTTATTATATCAATGTAAAAGAAGGAATCGATATCGATGCATTTCATGATGAAGTGAAAGAGCGTTTTGGATCCGATATCCTGCTCGTCGTCAATGTACGAAATACCATTGATGCAAGTGCTTCTGTATATATCAGTATTATGACTTTGATCGTCTTTGTCTTATTTGCCTTAAGTTTAATCATTGTTACGATTGTTCTGTATCTATTGGTGAAGACGATGCTGAATCATAAAAAACATGAATATGGAATACTCAAAGCAATCGGTTTCACATCTTTTCAACTGATGATACAAACAATCAAAAGTTTTTTGCCCGTGATTATGATTTCTACTCTGATAGGCATTTTATGCAGCGCATGGCTCATCAATCCGTTATTGAGTATATTTCTAAAAAATATCGGTATTGTACATTGTATGTTTATCATTCCGGCCGATTTCTTAGCCATTGCAGGTATTGCCATGATTCTATACACGCTGTTGTTGATTCTCTTATTATCACTGAGAATTCGCAAAATTGCCCCCATCACATTATTAAATAAAGAATAGAGTATGAAAAAACGGCTCTTTTCTTATTGAAAAAAATCAGCACCTGCTTTTCTTAAAGCTGCTGATTATTTTTCGTTGATCATCTTACGAATGGTATCGTATAAGATTGGCTTATATTCTTCTATACCGACAGGTTCACTTTTTACGATGGAACTAAACAGCGTGGATCCGGACAGTTCTATGATCATATACAGCGTTACTTCCGGATGAAAGAGCGCAAGATTTCTTTGCTTGACTTCTTCCAAAAATATTTCTTTTAATCCCAAATGATCGTCTTCGATAAGTTCGGATAATTTTTCACTGTAAAGACCCAAGGACAGATTTTTTTTAATGAAATTCAAAATAGTTGGATGTTGGATCAAATAATCAATGATATAATCGATCACGAAAATGATCTTATCGTCCAAACGCTGGATATTGGATTGCTCACAAGCTCGGTGGGCATCTTTAAACAGACGATAGGATGTTCGGACAAGCAAATGATCTTGTATTTCATATTTATCCTTGAAATATAAGTAGAACGTACCTTTCGCAACGCCTGCCTTATCCACGATATCCTGTATCGACGTATGTAAGATACCTTGATAGGTGAATAGTTGAAATGCCGTATCCAACAGTTTGTTCAGCTTTTCGCTTTTGTTGTTTTCAATTTTAGAAAACACAGGCTTTTTTGATACACGATAGGTCTTCATCCTGATCACCTCTTGATTACTTCTAATTGTAACGATGAAAATGGTAAAAGTCAATGAAAACAGAAAAAAAATGACTTTTGGTCATTTTATTATTGACTAATGGTCATTTTAGTGTTAAACTGTTCATACCGTCAATTATGACCAATGGTCAGTTTTAGGAGGCGAAAAGATGAGAACGTTTGGTGAATGGCTGGGAAAACAAGTGGTAAAACACAAATGGCTGATTGTGATCGCATCTGTGATTTTGATGGTTCCATCGATGTATGGATATATCCATACACAAATCAATTATGATATCCTTGTGTATCTGCCGAAAGACATTGAAACGATGAAAGGGCAGAAAATATTAGAAGAAGATTTTAAAATGGGGTCGTTTGCGATATGTTCCTTAGAACATATGGCGTCCAAGGACATACGCACATTGGAACAGAAAATTAAGGAAATCGAAGGTGTGCATCAGGTAATATCACCTATCGACTTTGTTGGAACGACGATTCCGCTGGAAATATTGCCGGATGATATCTCTTCCTCTTTTCAAAAAGGCGACAGTCAGTTGATGTTGGTCACATTTGAGGATTCTACAACAGCGATTGACGCAATCAGAGAAATGCGTGAAATTGTGGATGATTCTGTGAAAATCGGAGGTATGAGCGCTTCTACGTTGGATACCAGTATTGTGGCGGATCAAGAGATCATAACGTATATCGCTGTGGCCGTATGTTTGGTGCTTTTGATTTTGATCATTGCGTTGGATTCGTATTTGGTGCCGCTTTTGCTTTTGGGCAACATTGGTATTGCGATTCTTTACAATATGGGAACCAATCTGATGTTTAATGAGATCTCTTATATCACAAAGGCGATCGCTGCGGTATTACAGCTAGGTGTCACGACCGATTTTTCCATTTTCCTGTATCATAAATATCAGTATGCAAAAACGATAAAGGGCACAAAAGAAGAAGCGATGGTGCAGGCTGTCGGCGATACGCTTGTATCGGTTTGCGGCAGTGCGCTTACGACGGTGGCAGGGTTTTTGGCGCTGTGCATGATGCAGCTTACACTGGGAAATGATATTGGTATCGTAATGGCTAAAGGTGTTGTGATTGGCGTATGTTCCACAGTCGTCTTGTTTCCGGCAATGCTGCTTGTAAGTGATCGCTGGATAGAAAAGACGAAACATGCGGCGTGGCTTCCATCCTTCCGTCATGTGCGGGATTTCATTATTCGTTATCATCAAGCAATCTTGGTGATCGCAGTATTATGTGCGATACCGGCTGTTTATGGAAACAATCATATCGAACAGTATTACAATTTGACCAAAGATCTTCCGCAGGATTTACAAAGCAGTATAGCGAATAAAGAGCTGAAAGAAAAGTTTGACATCGTTTCTGCGCAGATCGTTTTGATTGATCGAAGTGTAAAAAACAATCAAGTGAATGAAATGATGGAAAAGATAGAAGCTTTGGACGGAGTGGAGCTTGTTTTGTCACCAACTGCATTATCCAATTTGGCCATACCAAAGGAAATGATATCTGATGAACTCAAATCCATGTTTGAAAATGATCAATATGAAATGATCTTCATCAATTCAAAATATGAAACAGCGACATCAGAATTGAATCATCAGCTTGAGCAAATTGAAACAATCGTGCGCCAATATGATGAACATGCGATTCTGGCAGGTGAAGGTCCATGTATGAAAGATATGGTCAGTATTGCCGACGAAGACTTTAACAGCGTCAATACCGCATCCATTGGCATTATCTTTTTGATTATGATGCTGGTGCTGAAATCATTGTCGCTGCCGGTATTACTGGTCGTAGGAATCGAATTGGCAATCATGGTGAATATGTCGTTTGCGTTTTATTTGGGCGATGTACTTCCGTTTGTCGCATCCATTGTGATTGGTACGATACAGTTGGGCGCAACGATCGATTATGCAATATTGATGACGACCAAGTACCTAGAACAACGATCCTTAGGATATGATAAAAAAGAAGCGATGAAACAGGCAATGGATCAGTCCATGCATTCAATCTTCGTATCCGGCGCATCGTTTTTCGCAGCCACCTTTGGCGTCGGCATGATTTCCAAATTGAATATGATCGCATCCTTATGTACCTTGATGGCTAGAGGCGCTGTCATTTCTATGATTGTGGTAATTTCGCTTGTGCCGTCATTATTACTGACATTTGACACATTGATTTATAAAACATCATTGGGATTGAAAAAAAAGAAAGGAAGTAATTAAGATGAAACACACAAAAAAAATGGGCGCTGTATGCATTATCAGCGCGCTCATGATGAGCAATGTACTACCTGTATCCGCATATGAAAAAGAAGAAACGATTTATGCAAAACTGGACGCGGAAGGCAATGAAATTACCACGATTGCATCGGAACACCTCAAAAGTGATCAAGAAAAGAAAATAGAAGATAAATCCAGTTTAACGGATATCTTTAATGTGAACGGCGAAGAAACATTTACCCAAAAAGGAGAATCACTCGTATGGGACAATAAAGGAAAAGATATTTATTATCAAGGCAAAACGAATCAACAGCTGCCAATTTCCATGCATATCACCTATCAATTAAACGGAAAAGAAAAAACAATTGATCAGATGATGCATCAAAAAGGTAAAGTGGATATTCGCATACGCTATGAAAACCATGAAACAAAAACGATCAATGGCACCCAAATGCCGGTACCGTTTGTGGTCACTGCGATAACGATGCTTCCAACAAGCAAAAACAGCGCCGTCAACGTGACCAATGGAAAAGTTATTTCCAACGGATCCAATTATATTGCGGCAGCCATAGCGGCGCCTGGTTTGGATCAAGTATTCTCATCAACGGATATAAATCTCAATGAAATCACGATTTCCTATGAAACAGATTCCTTTGAACTTTATTCGATCTATGCGGTTGCGACCCCATCTTTGTTGGCAGAAGGCGATCTGAACATATTTGATCAAATGGACGATGGTTTCTCCATGATGGATGTATTTGTTTCTTCCTATGATCAAATCAAAAAAGGTGGTGCAGCACTGCGAGAGGGTACCAATGAATTGAATGGAAAATATCAGCTGTTTCATAATGGTATATCACAAATGGATACGAAATCACAGGATTTGATGCAAGGAGTCAATACATTGAATGATGGGACACAGACATTGTCCACGAATTTGGATCAACTTGATCGCGGCATTCAAGATGTCAATGCGAATTCAGAAGCACTGCGTCTTGGCGCAACACAAATCTTGAACACATCGATTCAAAGCTGCAACGGGCAGTTGTCCCCTTTATTGGCACAGCTTCATCAAATAGATGCGCATGTTCCTATGGAAATCACAGTGGACAATTATCAACAGGTATTTGGGACCATCTTGAATGATTATGCCGCAATGCCACAAGTAGCGCCGTTTGTAGATCAAATCAAGCAGGCACAGGCAACGATTGATTCACTTCATCAATATGAGCAAGGCGTGATGCGCTATACAGACGGTGTCAAGCAGATCAGTGAAAATAGCAACAAACTTTCACACGGTGCGAAAGAATTATCCAAAGGCAGTGAAGAATTGAAACAAGGCTGTTTAAAACTTTTGGCAGGGACCAAAGAACTCACGATCCAATCATCACGCATACAAGGCGCAACAGCACAGTTATCGCAAGGCTGGGAAGAATTGTATGAAGGCATGGTCGCATTCGATCAAGAAGGCATTCAGAAATTGCATCATTTGATTCAAGGCAGTTTAAAAACAGATATGGAACATATGAAAGATTTGAAAACAATCAGTGAAGATTATCAGACGTTTACAGGTTTGAAAGAGGGCGTCAAAGGATCTACAAAATTTATTATGATTGTAGAATCCAGAAAACAATAAGCATTCAAAACGCAGACGATCATAAGTGAAGTTGTAAAATAAAAATGTGGACAAAAAAACATGTCTACATTTTTTTTATAATCAACTTATAGGTTTCACAATATGACAAGAAAAAGAAAAGAACCAAATAGGTATTGGACAAAAGAAGAAAAATGAAATCGATAAAAGCTGTTTTCAATGGTGAATCGTTGGTACAAGTTGCCAAAAAATATGAACTATCCGGTAGGATGCTAAGAAACTGGATTATTAAATATAATAAAAACGGAGAATCGTCTTTAGAAAATAAAAAGAAACTTAGAAATCCTTTATGCAAATATGCAAATAGAAAAAACGTAACCAGATTATCAGCGCTACGTTTTGTTTTGTCAAAGACGTATGAAAAAAAGAAAAAGAGGAATACTGAAAAGGAAAGACCGTAAGAGAAATGTCAAAAATGTGCTATGACTTTTATGGATATACGAACATATGGCAACATATGATAAGAATAGCGAAAAGGAGTATGGTAAAATGAAATATAAATTTCATAAGCAAGTGACGATGATCATGAAAGATGCGACTTCTGAAGCAAAAGATATGGGAAATAACTATGTTGGAAGCGAGCATTTGTTATTGGCATTATTAAAAGATACGACAACCAACTTTTCAATGATTTTAGCTAGACAAGGCGTATACTATTACCAGTTAAAAGAAGATTTGATGATTTTGTTTGGATTAAAAGATAAAGATGTGAGTGAAATTCAGATGACACAAGTAGTGGATGATATCGTTTTACGAAGTAAACAGTTATCATCGAAATTTGGTAAGCAGATTGTAGACGCAGATATGCTATCACTGGCATTGTTACAAACACAACGCTGTGTAGCGAATGAAATCTTAACACGTTATGATGTAGATTTGGATGCGTTGATGCAAGATCTTTCACAAGGAGAAACAAGTGAATTGGATAAAATCAACGAACTTCGCAATCTGAACATTTGTAAAAACAATCGTGATATCGTTGGAAGAGATCATGAACTGGATTTGATGATCTCCATTTTATCACGTAAAGAAAAGGCAAATCCATTGTTAATCGGTGAACCGGGTGTTGGTAAAACTGCTCTTGTAGAAAAACTAGCCGCATTGATCGCAGAAAAAAAAGTTCCTGCACCTTTACAAAATGCGCTGATTTATGAATTACATTTGAATTCCCTTGTTGCCGGCACCAAATATCGTGGTGATTTTGAAGAAAAAATTCAAAATTTAATTAAGATACTGGAAAAGCACCCGAATGTGATCTTATTTATTGATGAGATTCATCAAATGATTGGCGCTGGGAAAAGTGAAGGCAGTATTGACGTATCCAGTGTGTTGAAACCATATTTGGCTAGAGGTGTCATCAAATGTATTGGCGCTACCACATTGGATGAGTATGAACGATACATTGAAAAAGATCGTGCGCTAGAGCGACGTTTTCAAATCATTATGGTAAAAGAACCCGATCAAGCAACCTGTGAACAAATGATTGTTAGTAAGATCAAAGAATATGAAACATTTCATGACGTGCAAATTCCAAAACAAGTCATCCATGAAATGGTCGCATATTGTGATTATTACATGCCACAACGTAAGTTTCCTGATAAAGCGATCGATGTATTGGATTTATCTTGTGTATATGCCAAACGAAACGCTTTAAAACAAGTGGATGAGGAAACGGTGCGTAATGTGATCGAGCAGCTGACGACAATTCCGCTTGTATCCGTAGATCGCTTATCTTTTGTGAAAAAACGTCTAAATGAGCGGATGATCGGACAAAAGGATGTCATATCTAAATTGATGTGTCAGTTGACATGGATTGAACAAGGTGTGATATCGAATCGTCCTCTTGGCGTCTGGTTGTTTTGCGGAGAACACAGCGTAGGAAAAAAAACGCTGATGCGAGAATTCACACGTGCATATTTTAATCAAGAAGAAATGATTGAATTGGATATGCATGCGATGGAATCTTCATTTGGAAACGGTATTTCTAAAATTAAGCGCAACCCGTATACTACGATTCATGTTTCCAATTTACATGTGGCTACACCACAAATGTTGCACGTATTAAAGACATCCATTCAGAAAGGCTTTATGGAATGGAAAGATCAAAAGGTGGATTTGCGCCATGCGATATTTATTATGAGTGGAGATTTTGCGATCGCTTCACAAAGCACGCTGCGCTTTCAAGAACAACAAACGTATGAGTCGCAATTAAAGAAGCTGCTTGGAGAATCTTTCTTAGAAGTATTTGATGAAATATTTGTCTTTGAATCATTGAGTGAACAAGAAAAAGAAACAATTTTAAAACGACAAACGATGAATTGGCGCAGTTGTCCTAACGATACTGTCATCCACCATGCATTAGAGAAAACAGGTTCTTTAGAAGATGCGCTCAAGCAACTTCGTTTGAAAATCATGCATCCACAGTAAAGCACGTTTAGACGTGCTTTTTTTCAATATGTATACGATATACGCTGTCTTTGCATTTCTTTTTGATTGGTATATAATACACCTATGTGAAGGAGAGATGCGTGTATGGCAGCACTTGTGCAGTTCAAACAAGGATTCAAGGATGGCATACCGATCGGTTTGGGCTATTTATCCGTTTCATTTACGTTTGGGATGATGGCAATACGTATGGGATTGGACATGACAAGCGCTGTGTTGATTTCTCTTACCAATTTAACCAGTGCCGGACAGTTTGCTGGTTTGACGATCATTGCAAATGCTGGTTCGCTCATGGAACTTGCATTATCACAAGTTTTGATCAATCTTCGTTATCTTTTGATGTCTTTATCCTTATCGCAAAAAATTGAGCGCAAAATGACCTTGGTTCAAAGAGCCATTGTATCATTTGCGGTTACGGATGAAATTTTCGCGATGGCCAGCGCAAAAAAAGGCCGTGTGGTGTTTTCATATTTTTTAGGTTTGATGTGTCTGCCGATTTTATGTTGGGTTATGGGGACGGCGTTTGGTGCTTTGAGCGCATCATGGATGCCTGTCGACATTCAACAAGCATTCGGCATTGCCATCTATGGTATGTTTTTGGCAATCATTATTCCACCGATGAAAGAAGATCGTGCCATTATGCAGGTGGTATTGTTGGCAGCTTTCATTAGCTGTATTTTATCCTTCTCTTTCATTGGCGCCGGCTTCTCCATTATTTTGTGTGCCGTTCTATCTGCTGGTATCTTGGCGTATTTGCATCCGATAGAGGAGGAGATGGAATGAATACGATTTTCTATACGATTGTCATGGCAGGCGTTACGTATTTAATTCGTGCAATTCCCTTATTGTTTGTACGCAAGGAAATCAAAAACCGATATGTAAAATCCTTTTTGCATTACCTTCCGTATGCGGTATTGGGAGCCATGACATTTCCGGCAATTTTTACATCGGGCGGTGATTTCATTCCATCGCTTGTTGGAACATGTTTCGCAAGTATGCTTGCGCTGAAAGGGAAAGATTTGTTGACGGTTGCGCTTGCCGCTTGCGTGGCTGTATATCTAGCGCAGCTATTGCTTACATTATTGAGCTTATAACTTTGAGGAAGGGTACTCTATAACCGGAGCAATTCAATCATAAAAATTATTGCTATAATCTTAAAGAAAGGGGTTATAGTAATGGATAAACAAAATATTGACATGTATTTGACCGCAAACGCCAAATACTTTGAACCTTCTGCAATTCCTGTTCTTCGTCAAAAACTGGAACGCGCAGACGATGAGGCTTTTACTGCTTTGCAGGCAAGTGACCTAAAGGATCCAACAACGATTTTATTGATCTCCATTTTCTTGGGCGGTTTAGGAATTGATCGTTTCATGGTTGGAGATACAGGGATGGGTGTTTTAAAATTGCTAACCGGCGGATGTTGCGGTATTTTGACCATCATTGATTGGTTTACCATCAGTAAAAAAGCAAAACAAAAAAATCTTGCGACAATTTCCATGATTTTGTAAAATTGAGAAATCAAAACACATTTTTCACCATATTTGTTTTGTTGGGACTTGCCCTACTGTTTCATTATTTCGGAATATGGGTATGTCCCTTTTTTTACTTGATGAAAATACCATGTCCGGGGTGTGGTCTTACCAGAGCAACCATTGCATTACTACAAGGCGACATCATAAAAAGCCTGCAGTATCATATATTGGCGTTTCCAATGGCGGTTGTATGTTTCCTATATTTACTTTGTTCTATTGTACATAAGGATGCATGGATTCACCATGTTTTGAAGAAATACCACACATGGGTGATTGTATCCATGGTTCTTTTGGCCTTGGTTATAGAATGGATAAATCTAAACAATCCTTTATTGTATGAACATGTATGAGATGAATTTTAACAGATGGAACATCATACGATGATTTCCGCAGTTTTTTTCAATAAATCATCCTATACACCATAGGAAAAACGAAGCCTTTTTTCTTGTGTTTCTCATCACTTGCCTTTATAATTGTGAGTGATGTTTTTTTATTTTTATTAGAAAAGAGGATTATATGAAAGAAATCATAGAGCCGATTGCGAAGCAGCTACAAGTAAAAATAAGTCAAGTCGAAGCTGTGTTGTCTTTATTGGAAGAAGGGGCGACAGTACCCTTTATTGCGCGATATCGAAAAGAGCGAACCGGCGCATTGGATGAAGAAGCCATTCGTTTGATTCAGGAACAATATGCATATCAAGTCAATCTTGCCAAACGAAAAGAAGATGTATTAAGGCTGATTGAAGAAAAAGGAAAACTGACGGAAGAAATCAAAGCGGAAATCGCACAATGTACGAAACTTTCACAAGTAGAAGATATCTATCGTCCTTATCAGGAAAAACGCAAAACAAGAGCCGGTGAAGCAATAAAAAAAGGTTTGGAGCCATTTGCGAATTGGATGCGTACATGTCCTAGAGAAGGCGACGTAAAAGCGAATGCTTCCCAATATGTGAATGAACAGGTACCCTTTGTTGAAGACGCGATACAAGGTGCGAAAGACATCATAGCCGAACAAGTCAGTGATGATGCAAAAGTAAGAGAGCGCATCCGTGAAAGCATGCAGAAATTTGGCACACTTGTCACCAAGGAAAAGAAAAAACATGATGATGAGAAAAAAGTCTATCAGATGTATTATGATTACAGTGAACGAATTTCTTCATTGGCACCGCACCGCATTATGGCAATCGATCGTGCAGAAAAAGAAAAAGTCATCACGGTAAAAATAGAGATTGATGAGGAAAGAGCGATTGATTGGTGTATCCGCCGCTTTACCAAACGCCAGTCTAGTGTAGCCGATCCTTATATTATTGAAGCTGTCCATGATGGCTTAAAACGTCTGGTGTTTCCAAGTGTGGAGCGTGAAATCAGAAATGAATTGAGTGAAAAAGCTCATGAACAATCTATACATATTTTCTCAATGAATTTGGAGCGTTTGTTATTACAACCGCCAATGAAAAACAAAACTGTGCTTGGATTTGACCCGGCATTTCGCACAGGATGCAAGCTAGCTGTTATCGATGCGACCGGAAAAATGCTGGAAGTCAGCGTGATTTATCCACATGCACCGAATGCAAAACTCAAACAGGCTGAAAGTACGATGCTGGATTTGTTGCATCGCTATCCTGTTGATATTATTGCAATCGGCAATGGAACCGCCAGCAGAGAAAGTGAAGCCTTTGTCGCAAAACTGATCAAAGATCATCATCTGCACGTTACTTATACGATGGTCTCAGAAGCAGGCGCATCGGTATATAGCGCATCCAAACTGGCAAAGGAAGAATTTCCGGATCTGCATGTGGAACAGCGCTCCGCCATATCCATTGCACGAAGAATCATGGATCCATTGTCGGAACTGATCAAAATCGATCCGCAATCGATCGGTGTAGGACAATATCAACATGATTTACCGACTGCACGATTGAAAGAACGTTTGGACTTTGTTGTTTCCAAAGCCGTCAACCGTGTGGGCGTCAATGTGAATACGGCCAGTGTGGAACTACTCAAAAACGTATCCGGCTTAAGTGGCGCCAGCGCCAAATCAATAGTCGCATATCGTAATGAACATGGCGCAATTTCCTCACGTCAGGAATTGAAGAACATTCCAAAAATCGGTGCAAAATCATTTGAACAATCTGCCGGATTCTTGCGCATCGAGGATGGAGAAGAAGTACTGGATCGTACCGGTATTCATCCGGAAAGTTATGCAGTTGCAAAACAGATTTTACATAAACTGAATATCAGCCAACAGGATATGGGAAGTGATGCGGCGCAAAAAGCTGTCGCAGCTGTTTCTAAAACAGAACTCGCAAAAGAAACGGGCAGCGATATTTATACGATTGAAGACATTCTGGATAGTATTGCACAACCGCTTCGTGATTATCGTGATCAATATGACGCACCGGTACTGAGAAGCGATGTGTTGGAAATCAGCGATTTGCATATTGGTGATAAAATGGAAGGTGTGGTACGCAATGTCGTGGATTTCGGCGCCTTCATTGATATTGGTTTGCACGAGGATGGCTTGGTTCATATTTCCAAAATGAGCAAACGTTTTATTAAGCATCCGAGTGAATTGTTAAACGTAGGGGATATTGTGAATGTGTATATTTATGGAATCAATGAAGAAAAGCAGAAAGTACAGCTTTCTTTACTTCCGTTTGAGAATGAAAACGTGTAATCATAAAAAAAACAAAGAAAAATAAGGAAAACACTAAAAAAAAGATACACTTTATTGTATAATAATGCGTGTGAATTAGGAGGAAATACAAATGGAACACTTGACGGAATTAAAAAAGCGAGCAGTCAGGATCCGTAAGAATATTGTGAAGATGGTCACCAAGGCAAAATCAGGGCATCCCGGCGGTTCACTGTCAGCAGTGGAAATTGTGGAAACCATTTATTTTACACAGATGGATCTGCATGCGGATAATGTGTTCGATACGGTACGTGACAAGTTTGTACTTTCAAAGGGACATGCCAGTCCCGTGCTGTATGCGACGTTGGCAGAAAAAGGATTGATCCGGGAAGAAGATTTGCTTGATTTCCGTAAACTGGGATCTCCTTTACAGGGACATCCAAGCATGCGTCTGGTTCCGGGTGTCGATATGTCGACCGGTTCTTTGGGACAAGGCTTTTCTGCGGCGGTAGGGATGGCAATATCCAATAAGGTACATGGCGATCCATATCGTGTATATACACTGCTTGGCGATGGAGAATGTCAAGAAGGACAAGTTTGGGAAGCCGCAATGAGTGCCGCACATTATCAATTGGATAATTTATTGGCATTTGTAGATTTTAACGGATTACAGATTGACGGAGATATTCGCGATGTTATGAACCCATGTCCATTTGATGAAAAATTCAAAGCATTTGGATGGCATGTCATTGTTTTGGAAGACGGCCATGATTTTGAAGCCATTTATCAAGCCTGTGAAGAAGCAAAAACAATCAAAGGACAACCTACGGTTGTCATTGCCAAAACAATCAAAGGAAAAGGCATTTCTTTTATGGAAAACAAAGCAAATTGGCATGGTGTGGCGCCAACGGAAGACGAGTGCACCAATGCATTGTTGGAACTGGGAGGAGAATAGCAATGGCAGATATAGCAACAAGAGATGCGTATGGAAAAACATTAGCAAAACTGGTTGAACAAGATGATCATATCTTTGTGCTGGATGCCGACTTATCCGGTTCTACCAAAACCGCAATGGCAAAAAAAGTAAAACCTCATCAACATTTTAATATGGGAATCGCAGAAGGCAACATGATGAGCGTCGCAGCCGGTATGGCAGCACAAGGCAATGTGGTATTCGCCAGCAGTTTTGCGATGTTTGCGACCGGACGTGCTTACGAGCAAATTCGCAATTCCATTGGGTATCCAAAGCTGAATGTAAAGGTTTGTGCATCTCATGCAGGTGTTACGGTAGGCGAAGACGGTGCATCTCATCAAAGTATTGAAGATCTCAGTTTGATGCGTGGCATTCCCAATATGACGGTAATTTGTCCTGCAGATGCTTATGAGGCAGAGGCTGCGATTGAAGCTGTATATCGTCACGAAGGTCCATGTTATGTACGCTTGGGAAGAAGCGCCGTGCCAACTGTGTATGAAGAAGGAAATGTTCCTTTTACCATTGGAAAAGGCAATGTGCTGCGTAAGGGAAAGAAAGTGGCGGTTATTGCCTGTGGCATCATGATCAAGGAAGCATTGGAAGCGTATGAAATGTTAAAAACAGAAGGTATAGAAATTACCGTAGTCGACATGCATACGATTAAACCAATCGACAAAGAGTTACTCATGGAGTTAAGCCATACACATGATTGCATTATTACGGCTGAGGAGCATAGTATGATTGGTGGATTAGGAAGCGCCGTATCGGAAGTGCTGAGCCAATATGCGCCTTGTAAACAAGTCATGATTGCGGTAAAAGATGTATTTGGAGAAAGTGGAACGCCAAAAGCTTTGATGGAGAAATTTCATCTGACCTCAAAAGACATCGCAGAGGCTGTAAAGAAGCAACGATAGAAAGTTTCTATACAACAATGTAAACAGTGATTTCATCTTCTGTTGTGAATGACAATAGTTGTTGAAATCATTTTTTTAGTGCAAAAATTTATATGGCAAGGCGGTTATATAAATAGAAGCGAAAGATAGAATCATTTAAAATATCTTGAAACGTCAACAGCTTCTTCATAACCACCAGTGATAACAATACTGCAGTAAAAAAAGATAAACAAATTTTTTTCTTTGCCTGCAATAATTCGTTGTATCGTCATGATGAAATAATCATTTCATATTCTGTTGAAATGTACCAATATTTGTCATCTCAAATCTGTCTTGCCAAACAAACGCATCGCATCTTGGCACCGATGTTTTCCTTTTTATAAGATATTTTCATTATCGCTGTCAAGCAAAAATGAAAATGTCCCAAAAAAAGTTAAACATTAGCACCAAGATTACGGTGCTTTTGTTTTGCAAGATAAGCTTGAAAAGAAGCATGTTTCCAAGGATGTGACATAGGAGGAATATAAACATTCTTAGGCTTGTTGTCATGGGAAACAAGAT
>CAJTIT010000025.1:2278-30783 GCA_910576345.1 Erysipelotrichales bacterium | reverse complement strand
AATGACACCGGGTACAGTTAGAGCCGGACATTATGTATTAGAAGAAATCAAAGCACCTGACGGAATGCTTATTGCACATGAAAGCAAACCATTTACAATTTCAGATGATGATGTACAGCAGATTGCCCCTGACGGTATCAATTACATCACTACGGTACAATTTGCTGATGCTCCCGCAAAGGGTCAGCTTGTATTGGAAAAAACAGCAGATATATTCCAAGGTTACGAAGCTAAAGAAACAGAGTATGGAACATTGTATCAGCCTGTTTTTGAGGAAGGCTTATTAGCAAATGTAACATATGAAATTCGAGCGAGAGAGGACATAAAATCTGCTGACGGTACAAGAATCTACCATTATAGAGGAGATCTTGTTGAACGAATTACGACTAATGGGAGAACAACAACAAAGTCATCACGTTTGCCGTTAGGAGCTTACACTGTCCAAGAAATCGCGTGCGATGATCCGTCTTATGTCATTGATAGTAATATCTATGAATTTGATTTGATTTATAAGGATCAGGAAACACCTGTTGTCAAACAAACAATGAAACTGTATGATGACAGAAAACAAGGCACAGGTACAATTACTAAAGTTATTGAGGATTCAGAAATCATTGACAATAGTGATGTATATGAGGACATCAAATTCGGAGTATTTACAGCTAACAATTTGCTTGTTAATGGCAATAAGGTATTGAATAAAGATAGCATGATACAGGTAGTTTCTTTAGATGATATGTACAAAGGAAAAGTTCAAGTTGATTTTGCAGGAAGTTATTATTTGCGCGAGCTTGCAACAAACGATCAATACGTATTATCTGGTACAAAGATTCCGTTTAACTTTAATTATACTGAGGACAAAGAGATTGTCATTGAAATCAATAACGGAAAGCCGATTGAAAATAAGGTAAAACGTGGCGATATTCAAGTATTGAAAAAGGATAGTGTTACAGGTCAACCAGTTGCTGGTGCAGTATTTGAGTTTAGTCGTGATAGAGATTTTGAAAATATTCTAGCGACCGTTACATCAGATGCAAATGGTATAGCGAAACTTGAAAATATTGAAAAATCGACAGTTTACGTTCGTGAAAAAACGGCACCTGACGGATATGCTAAAAATACATCTGTGAAAAAAGCAGAAATTGAGGAAAACGGACAAGTGATTGAGTTTGTTTATGAAAATGAAGCATATCGAGGTTGGATAACGCTGCATAAAACGGATATTGCTACAAAAGACAATTTAACAGGCATTATATATAAAGTAGTCGCAGACGAGGATATTTATGCCATTGGACACCCTGTCGATGAAAATGGAAATAAAATTATTGCATACCATAAAGGCGATGTAGTAGACACAGGAATTTCAGAAAATGGTTTATACGCAACTGATGAAACAGGAACCATTTTTATCGGTGGCGAAAATGGTTTACCTATGGGAAAATATGCAATCTTTGAAGTTGAAACATTAGAGGGATATGTGCTTGACCCATTACAGCACATCGTAACAATTTCTCCAGATAGTGAAACATCAGGCATTATCGAAAGAGAAGTGTTTGCGGATAACGACTTTACAAAGGTAGAAGTGTCTAAAACAGATATTACTACTCACGAGCATATTAAAGGCGCAACAATGCAGATTATAAATAAAGATAATGGCAAAGTTGTGTATGAATGGATTTCAGACGGTACTACAAAGCTGTTTGAACGTGTACCAGTCGGAAACTATATTTTACATGAGGAAAAAGCACCAGAAAACAGTGGCTATCTACTAGCGAATGATATTGAATTTACTGTACAAGAAAGAACAGATATTCAATCTGTCGAGATGAAAGAGGATTATACAAAGTTTGATATTTCCAAAACAGATATTGCCACTGGAAAAGAAATCATCGGAGCTACTTTGCAAATTAAAGACAAAGACGGCAATGTGGTGCATGAGTGGGTAACAGACGGAAAACCACACCGTATTGAATATCTGCCGATTGACACTACATTTATTCTGCATGAGGAATATGTGGCAGACGGTTACGTACACGCAGAGGACATCGAGTTTACCGTTGAGGAAACAGGCGAAATCCAAAAAGTAGAAATGAAAGATGATTACACGAAGTTTGATATTTCCAAAACGGATATTACTACTGGAAAAGAAATCATCGGAGCTACTTTGCAAATTAAAGACAAAGACGGCAATGTGGTGCATGAGTGGGTAACAGACGGAAAACCACACCGTATTGAATATCTGCCGATTGACACTACATTTATTCTGCATGAGGAATATGTGGCAGACGGTTATGTACACGCAGAGGACATCGAGTTTACCGTTGAGGAAACAGGAGAAATCCAAAAAGTAGAAATGAAAGATGATTACACGAAGTTTGATATTTCCAAAACGGATATTACTACTGGAAAAGAAATCATCGGAGCTACTTTGCAAATTAAAGACAAAGACGGCAATGTGGTGCATGAGTGGGTAACAGACGGAAAACCACACCGTATTGAGTATCTGCCGATTGACACTACATTTATTCTGCATGAGGAATATGTGGCAGACGGTTACGTACACGCAGAAGATATTGAATTTACCGTTAAGGAAACAGGCGAAATCCAAAAAGTAAACATGAAAGATGATTACACGCGGACTATCATTTCAAAAATTGACAAGGAAACAGGAGAATTGCTAACAGGAGCGGATTTACAACTGTATTATGTTGCTAAAGATAAAGCAGATGTGAAAAATGATTCTGATCCGTTAGCTAAATATGATTTGGTTGATGAGTGGAAATCAGGAAACGAACCTAAATTGTTTGAGCGTTTAAAAGTCGGCAAATATATCTTGCATGAAAAAAAGGCACCTTATGGTTATGAAACCGCACAAGACATCACTTTTGAAATTGTTGAAACAGAGAAACCGTTAAAAATCACTATGGAGGATATTAAAATCCGTTCTTACGTCAAAATTAAAAAAGTTGATGAAGATAATCATGATAAAGTCTTAAAAGGAGTCGAATTTACTCTGTATACAGATAAAGATTGCACTAAGCCACTTATGACTAAAACTACTAATGATAATGGCGAGATCATCTTTGAAAATCTGACATACCAAACATTGTACGTAAAAGAAACAAAGGCTGCTGCTGGTTATCAATTATCTAATGAAGTTGTTAAAATTGTAATCAATGATGAATGGCTGAAATCAGATAAAACACTGGTATTCGGTAACAAGCTGATACCAAGTGTTTCGACTGGCGACAATACCGCATTACCGCTTACTCTTGGTTTATTTATGTTAAGTGGTCTATGTTTAATTGTGTGCAAAAAGAAAATGCAAAAATAAATTTAAAAGGGGAGCAAATGCTCCCCTTTACTATTTAAAATTCAATGAAAAAGAAAGGAAGAAAATATGGAATATCTAATCATATATGAATGTAAGGAACTGCATAATCCGACTGGATTACCGATTTGTTACATTAAGGATACACCGATAAATATTTCTGCATTTATTGTTCAAGCAGATATTGACAAAAAATATGCGTTTGTAAAACCTGATAAAGAAATAAAATTGTTTTCTGCTAAACAAATGATAGATATAGCTACGACTTATCGAGATTACCATTTCTATTATGTTTTGACGGACAAAATAAAAAACGGCGAGATTGCTATTTCAGATGTTGAATATGTGCAACCGTCATTGGCTGAAATAGATAGAATCAAACAATGGGATACAGATAAAATAAAGTCATATTTGAATGTATATAAAGTCGAGGGATTAGAAAAACCGCTCGATAATTTGATATGTAGCATTGAGGATACACCCATGAATATTTTATCTTATATACATGAAATTAAAGATGACGAAATGCGATATTTTGTTTCACCCGGCAAAGCCGTGAGACTGATAACGCAAGGTAGTGAAGTTTTTAAAAGGTTTGGTGATTTCAATTCATTAGAGAAAGCAACAGCCGAATATCAAAAATTAAATAAACTTCAACCGGTAAAGTATGTGAAACCAAAAATGGAGAGAGGTAAAAACAAAGAGCGAATAATCTAAAAACATTGGAAAGGAGATCAGCAATGAAAAAGAAAAAAATTATTGCGGTATTAGCTGGATTTTTGACTGTATGTTTAGCGTATATTAATGCTCATGCACTTACAATCGTTGATGAAACATATGACGAAATCAATATGGTTGGTAAATATGAATTGACGTTTGCAGTTGGTGCAAATGTGTATGGTTATTGTCAAGGTGATAATCCATTTGATATATATTGTGAAAACTGCCATGATGCTGTACGCTTACCGGGTGATAATGGTGGCAGAATAACCGTTAAGGACAGTAAAGGCAAATTATTAGGTTGGGGTGGAAATAGTTCATCATCAGTTTTGCCAAAACCGTCTGAAAACGCAAAAATAGTACGTGCTTATTTGATGCAAGAATCAGAGATTGAAACAGGTAGGGAAAGTGTGCTATCTACTAATGCAATGACTCTGAAAGGTCCAAAAGGTAACACTATAAAACCGAGTGTGAACAAAGTTTTTGTATCGGACAGAAGTATCAATCGTGTAGGTGTTACCTACACAGACGTTACAAACTTTGTGAAACAACAAGGTTTTGGTAAGTATGAGGGTTGGGATTTACCATATGTGACAAAAGGTAAAAACCATTATGGCGATGATTATGCAGCTTGGCGCTTAATTGTTATATGCGAGGATAACAATTTACCGATACGAATGTTGAGAATGAAAATGGGCAGCGGAAGCACGACCGGAAAAACAATCACATTAAAACTAGACGGAGACGGTTTCGTTACCAAAAGTTCAGGCAATGTAACTGGACAAATTATCATCGGCGGTGGTGGTGGCGATCCTGACATAGCGGGAAGTTCATTATTTGATTATAAGGCTAGTTCTAGCTCACCTACAGTAAGTTTAAATACAGGAACAACAGGTAATATGAATCGTTCAGGCGCGTTTATGCAATCCATTGTAACTCACAATGGTGTATCGCGTTCTGATGTTCGTACATTAGGCTATAGACCTTCTGATAATACCCCTATGCACAATACTGATTTGATTTTAATGGATGTAAACAGCACCCAGAATAATGCTAAAAATGGACATAATGCGTATTTTGTGAATAACTCTAATCAGATAACTTTATCTGCTATCACTACAGGTAATTATCGAGGTAATCTTGATCTGTTCGGAATGTTAGCTGATATTGATACTGCGACTTACGGAAGTTCATTAACTCATACAGGAAAGCTTTATCAAAATTCAGACATTACTATGAAAGCACATGTTGTCAATAACACGGAAGTGAATAAGGCAAACTTAGGTGTATCTGGTGGTTATGCCTTAATAGAAGTAGATAGTAATATTACCCTAGATACATCAAAAATCACTGCTGTATATACGCATAACGGAGTTAAAAAAACCTTACCTAGCAGCATGATAACTGTTACAGGAAATAATATAAAAGTTATGTTTGGTGCTAATGCAACAGGTAAATCATATCGAGGGGATGCACTTGATATAACCTTTCATGGCTCAACAGATAAAGAACAGCTTACATTGAATAATATCATGCACATGTATGCGCCTAATTGGATCGATGAAACTGGAAATGTTCATGCGTTTGGAAGTCTAACAACTATGACTTCTGCCAAAGATGATATTACGATTGCATACAACAATCCGCCTGTTATAACCAAAGTAGATCGTAGGTTCTATGAGGGGGAATACTCTGTTGATCGTTGGTACGATGAAATCAGATTGAAAAACATTTCTGCTACTGATAAAGAGGACGGCTCATTGACGAGTAATATAAAGGTCATAAGTGATAATGTAAATCCATTAAAAGCAGGGAATTACACTGTCAAGTATCAAGTAGAGGATGCTTACGGAAAAACAGACACGAAAACATCTAACGTTCAAGTTGTATTTAATAATCCGCCTGTTATCAACACCACTGATTTGTCATTTTATGAGGATGAGCTTACAAAAGAACAATTTGATACTGAATATCTTATGTTAGGGACAACAGCTACAGATGTTGAGGACGGCTCATTAACAAATAAAGTAAAAGTAACGTACAACAATGTTGATCCGAATATTATAGGAAAATATCAAGTGGTTTATGAAGTGAGCGATCAGTATGGTAAAACGACTACCGAAACAAGAAATGTTGTCATTAAACGCAATAATCCGCCCACTATCGAAGCAAATTCAAAACGGTTCATGGAAAATGAATATACTGCTGTAGAATGGCTAACCGAACGCTTAACAGGTGTTAGTGCAATAGATAAAGAGGATGGTAATATTACAGATAGAATTGTTGTCATTAAGGATAACGTGAATGTGCATAAAGCAGGGTTCTATCAAGTTGTATACAAAGTTACTGACAGTTTTGGAAAGTTTACTACTAAGGCAATAGATGTTGAAGTTATATACAATCAAGTACCTGTTATTTTTGCTGATAATAAATCGTTTTTTGAAAACGAGTTATCTACAGAGCAATGGGAAACTGAAATACTAAACAATGTTTCTGCACTAGACAGTGAGGACGGCGATTTGACTTCTGAAATTGAAATCATCAAAGATAATGTGAATTTAACAAAAGCTGGTTCATATGAAGTAACATACAGAGTTACAGATAGTGGTGGTAAAGTAACTGTAAAGACGGTTGATATTACGATTAAACCGAACCATACTCCAGTCCTTGATATATTTGCAGAAAATAAGCGATTTATCGAGGGGCAATATTCCGAAAGTGAATGGCAAGATATTATTCGTATGGAAAATGTATCAGCGCATGACATTGAGGATAATGATTTGACGGATCAGATTGAAATTATCAAAGATGATGTCGATGTAGATACAGCCGGTGTTTATGAAGTTACATACAAAGTAACTGATAGGTTTGGAAAAGCTAAAGAAAAAACCATAAAAGTAACTGTTGAGCCGAATCAAGCACCTGTTATTCATGCGAGCGATCGTTGGTTTACGACACAGGATACAATTACCGAAAAGGAATTGTTGAAAAAGGTTATTGCTTATGATGACATTGACGGAAACATAACAAAAAAAGTGAAAGCTAAAGAACACAATATCCAACAAGGAGTAGCTGGAGATTACACCGTTGTATACACCGTAACTGACAGTTTGGGAAAAGTAACCACAAGCGAAGCAATCATACATATAGATCAAGCCGATCCTGTTCCGCCATTACCTGTCGATCCGCCTGTTAAACCTACAGAGAATGGAGCAGTTGTGTTTTCCAACGGAAAAAAATATGGTCTGGTTAGTTTGGATAAGGTTATGGAACAATCTGAAATCCTAAAAGGAACAGATTATGAATCAGTCGTATTTGGAGTTTATACGGCAGAAAATATCTACTGGAAAAACAATCTGATATTAACTGCTGATAAGCTGGTAGGAATTATTCGCCTTGACAGTAGACAGCATGGCACAGCACGTATTTACCATGAGGGAAAATATTATGTAAAAGAAATTTCTGTCAACGATCAGTATCAGATTTCTAATCAGAAATATCCGTTTACATTTACTTTTGATGAATAAGGTAGAACGACATAGCGAATAACTTTAAAGGTGTTATTCAAAAAAGCAAGTATTTTACTTTTTTGATAATTTCAAGATAAAAGAATGGAGAATT
The DNA here is from genome assembly GCA_910576345.1 of Erysipelotrichales bacterium. GTDB lineage: Bacteria > Bacillota_I > Bacilli_A > Erysipelotrichales > Erysipelotrichaceae > C-19. The sequence continues at coordinate 23,111 of CAJTIT010000025.1, read as the reverse complement.
AAAACAGTATATAATTATCGTGAAGCAGTTAAAAAAGATATATTAGACTATATTGAAACTGAAATTGAAATACAAAATTATAACTCTGAGAAAGAATTAGCAGACTACTTAAACGATGTTTTATGGACAGAGAATAGTGTAACAGGAAATGCAAGTGCTTCTTATACATTTGATGCTTGGCAAGCCGAGGAAAACTTAGCTCATAATTTTGGTTTACTTAGAGAAGCATTGAAAGAAACTGGGGTTGACTATAAAACAGCATTAGATAACGGTCCTGAATTTTGTGATACAGTTATACGTTGTTATCTGTTGCCACAAGCGATCCAGCAGGCAGTCCGTGAGATTGATTTTGATGTTATCACAAGATCAAAAAAAAATAGAAGTATGAATTTTTTAGAAAAATGATTACTTCATGGATAAGGGAGTGATAGATATGCAAGAGTGTCAGCACGGCTGACACAGGAAAAGACAATCATGCGCATTCACAGAAAGGAGGAATAATTTAATGGTAAAATACGTGGTATTTTTTGTTACGATAGCAGTATTATACGGATTGATTCGTTGGAAAGATAAACATTAAAGGAGGTATTGAAATAGACGACATCATACGAAAAAAGCTTATAGATATACTGGGGCTAGATGAAAATAGCATGAGCTATAAGCAAAACGTATTAACGTATAAACTTATTAGGATTATAGACACTCGTTTAAAAAAATATCCTGACAATTTGGGAATTATCATAAACGATGTGATAGCTGAACATAGCACTTTAATTATGAATGTATTTCATAAGCAACCAAACAAAGATTGTTATAAAAGAGCAGTCGCAATCAATGATTGTTTGTATGCGTTAGGAAAGGAACAGTTATATTTACTGACTGTTTCCAAGCAACAGTTAGAATTACTTTATAATCCTAAAAACGTCCTTTATCATAAAGAACAATTATTTGAGCTGCAAGAGGAACTCTCATTTAAAGAAAATGTGATAAAGGAATTTATTGCATTTGATAAAAGTTTAAAAGATAAAATAAGCGATAAAGAAAGACAACAAGAGAAAATGGAAAAAGGAACTTATGAACATAAATTAAAGTACCTGTCATTAACTGTTGTTTTAGAGAGTGATAACAGCTATTCATATCGTAATATCAATTTAAACGATAACATATCAAAAATTAAAGTAAAAGAAAAGGAGTTGATTTTATAAGAATGAATATTACCGGAGGTGTCATTATTGGGTAAAGTAGTAAGTGTTATAACAAATCTGACAACTGATTTATTGGAAAATTGCCAAACGATTGCTATTCCGATAGCAATCTGTATGGTGGTTGCCTATTTGGTGGTATCGCAATTTTGCGATGAGCAATCGCAACAGAAGTATATCAAAAGGATCAAGATTATTGCAGTTATCTTATTAGCTGTATTTTTGGCACCTGATGTGATAAATTGGTTGGCTTCTTATGTAAAATAGGTGGTAATTAAATTTGTTTGACGGAATTATTGACGGGATTCAAAATTTTGTACGTTCCTTAATGTACGGACCGCTTTCTGTTACATTGAATTGGCTAGAAAGCATAGTCGATATTATTTTGAATGAGATAGCCGGATATGATTTTATCAATCTTGATTTTATTACGAATTGTTACAAGATTAGTTTAGCGGCAGCATTGGTATTGCTGCCGCTAAAACTTATATATGAGTGGTTATGGCTTGTGATTGGAAACGATGTAGAGAAGTGGTCGCAAAAACTGTTCGCAATAATACAAATAGCTATTGTATTAGTGGCAACCCCGCCCGTTCTGACGAAAGTGACAGAAACGATTCAACAGTTAAATACGGCGATTATGTCAGGCGAAGTTATAAACGGTCATAATACATCGACAACAATTACAGCAGGCAAAGGATTTTCGGCTACAGTCTTAACCGCAACGACATCTTTAAACATGACAGAAGCAGAAAATTTTGTCAATGAATATAATACGCCTGAATTTGACATCAATGCTCGTGATGAGGACGACAATTACATTTATAATTTTGACTTCATTATGCCGATGATCGTATGTTTAATAATGGTGGTACTTATGTTTTTTGTTGGTATGCAAATGGCTTTCCGTATTGTATCAGTGGGTTTTATAAAAATACTGATGCCCATTGCATCTTTGTCATTAACAAATAAAGACAATCCGAATGCCTTTATAGTTGCCAGAAACGCATTGGCAAGCAATATCATTTTGAACACGGTACAGATATTTTTATTGGTTTTCATGTTTGCGATTATCAGTCAACTTGACTCTGCTACACCTTTAGCAAAATTACTGTTTACCATAGCTTTGGTTTTAGCTATTATGGCTTTGCCAAATGTCGTATCGGCTATGATAGGTGGATATGGTGGCGGGATTATGGATTCATTACAGATGATGCAAAATGTAATGTACACAAGTACCGCAGCATTCAGAGGTACGAAAGCGTTAGGTAGGACAGTACGTAATACAGGGGCAAGGGCTGGCAGCATGGCGACTAAAGTTGCAAAAGGTACTTTCAATAGTATGCGTAATGCTCCTACATCGAGTGCTAAAGTATTGGGAAAAGGAATGTCGGCAGCCGGATCAGCAAAAGATCGTATTGTGCAAGGAAAAGAAGCGTTGAAAAATATGGATCAATCAATTAAAACGCATGGCACAAATGCAAAATCTAATGTTCAATCAAACGGTTTCGTAAAGACTGGCAGAGATTACCTCAACAAAGCGACAGCGAGTGCAGGTGGCTACGTTAAAGGAAAAGCAGGTAACTTTAAAGATAATGTTCTGCGTCAAAAAAATCTTTCTGATGCGAACCGTTCATTTAAAAAAGCACCTGTTAATCCACTCGTAGTAAATTCAAAATCGCAGCCGTATATCAGAACAAATTCTCAAGACAACAGGTCTAATGCAACGGAGCCGTCCAGAAATACAGACAATCGAAATACTGATTTCAAGATGAATAAAGGCAGCAGAACGCAACCTACAAGAAACATATATAGTCGTAATGCTGGCACCGATATGAATACAGGGCAATCTCGTACATATTCATCAAAGAATGAATCAGGAAAAGAACAATCTTTCAAGCGCTCTTATTCGCCACGCAGTACGTTAAATACAAGAGAAAATGAAAGGTTCAAAAAAGGAGGTAACAATAATAAATAATGAAGTAAGGTTGATACCAAAAAAGAAATCAATCAAAGATGATTTTTTCTTTGGTTTTTCATTAGCGGAATTTTTAATTATAGCAATGTGTGGTGTCATTGTTTTTGCGATCACTAATATGTTAGACCGCATGACAGCATATAAATACACTTTTTCAACAGTAGTTTTATTGGGCTTTCTTTTGGCAGAAGTACCAACTACACAAATGAGGTTCGCTACTATTTTATCCAAGTTAGTTAAATATCTGCTGAAGCGTAAAGAGTTATTCTTGGATTTAAGAAAAAACAAATAAAGAAAGGGGAATAAAATGCAAAGAGAACTATTTAAGAATATGGAGCGTAGACGTGAGTTTTATCAGCGTATGCTAGACTTCATATCAGTACAGAATTATAAAATCGTAAAGGATTCAGTACAACATTTTTTGTTGAAACAGAATATCAGTAAAGCGACAGAAACAGCATTTTGTCAATCATTATTGTACTATACTGCACCTGATTATAAAGAACATGTTTATAAGAAATGTTATCGTTTCTTGTGTAAAACTTATGGGGGAAAAATCAATCTCTAAGATGAAACTCAATATAAAAAAGTTTTTTAAAAAAGGCAAAAAGTACAAGGCAACTAAAAATCTTGATACACAGGATTTTTTTGATTTACTGATTGATTCTGAACTAAAGACAATTAAAATTAAAAGCACGAATGAATATATAGGTGCTGTTATGGTTCAACCAATCAATGTGTTTGGATTGCGTTATAACGATCAAAAAATGTACTTGGATATTCTTGACATGATGACGAACAGCAAGAAGTTTTCTACTTACCAAATATATTCATCAGAAACGGGAGCTGACACAAAGCAATACATAAATGTTTTGAACGAGCGACAAAAACAATATGGGGTCGATGAAAACAGTATGCAAAAATATGAAATTTTAGAAAACGAGAAACAGACTGTAGCTATGCAGTCATACAATAAAAATCTTGTGTCTAAATTTTATTATATGATTTTGAAAAATGAAAATTATGATATTTTGCAGCAACAATTAAACGATGCGTTATACATGTTTAAATCTGCTTTCTCGGCACAAATTGTATCTTTTGATGAATTGTTGAAAACAATATTTCGTTATTATAATCCATTCAGAAGTACGTATGAGAGTGTAAAGTGTAATGATATAACTCAGGTACGCTTAGAGGATTTGTGTGCTCCTGTTAGCTGTAAGGAAACAAAGAAGCGTTTAAGCCAATATATTTACATAGACAAGACCTATTGTAAGTGTTATGTAGCTTATGCTTATCCACAGCTACCACCTTTTGGCTGGCTTTCCTTTTTAACATCATTTAAAGGTGTAGATTTTTCAATACACGTACATGATTGCGACAACAAAAATCTTATCAAGTCATATGACAAACAGTATGATAGTTTAAGAAAAAATTTTGATAAGACAAAAAAAGAAAGTGACAGGGAGATTATACGTCAAGATATGGAAAGCGTGCAAATGATGATAGAATCACTAGCGCATGACACTAAAAAGGCAGTATCGTTTGTAGTTTCACTAAGATTAGAAGCTGAATCGTTTGAGGAATTAGAGCGCTTAGAAGATATATTGCTTTCTGAAACAGCAAGCTATGATGTTTTCTTACGTCAAGGCTTTTTCGATCAAGCAAGTTTATTCAAAACGACTGCTCCTATTGCATTGAATTGTGTTCCCGAGTATGAGAAAGATGTAGTTTCCAATACGATTTCATACGGGTTTCCATTCGTTTATGAAAGTTTGAACGATGTAGGGGAATCAATACTTATCGGGCAAAGTAAATCATCAGGGGGTGCAATTTTTTATAATCATTTGGTAAAATCAAGGGCAAGGACGAACAGCAACGAGATTGTTTTTGGTATTACTGGATCGGGAAAAACATACTTTCTGATGAATCTTATTTATCATCGGTATGCGCGTGATATGAAACAGATTATTTTTGACCTTGAAGCAAAACAAATGAATAAGCTGACGGCTCATTTAGGAGGTACCGTAATAAATTGTAGTAGCGGACATGGCGGTATCATCAACCCATTGCACGTGAGGATAACTGTTGATGATAACGATAGTGGGGATAAGGTTCCATTGAACAAAATATATCCACTCGCTGCTCACGTACAATATCTTAGAACATTTTTTCAATTATATTTCACTGGACTTGATCGTCTGATGCTAAGTACGATTGAAAACGCAATCGAAATCCTATACGAAAAATGGGGTATTGATTATGATACAACTGCCGATAAACTTGTTGACTGGTCTGCTAAGGATTTCCCAATCATGTCCGATTTACTGGATGTTGTTAATCAAATGCTGTTAGAAGTAGATACTGATAACATTGAAAAAAGAAACCGTATAGAAAGTGTTAGGGATTTTGTAAAACGTCTTTCTATAGGGGCAGACAGTGTTTTGTTCAATGGTTATACAAACGTGGATTTGGAAAGTGATACAATCTGTTTCGTCTTGTCAGGGTTGCAGTTAAAGGATAATACAATCTTGCGAACACAATATTATAATATCCTAACTTATGTCATGTCTGAAATTATTAGTGGTAAATTCAATCACTGGATTCAGATTTATGCCGATGAAGTGCATTTGCTGATGTCCAAAGACTTGCCCGAAGTTATGATATTCTTGCGACAGCTAATAAAAGTGATTCGCAAATACAACGGCGGATTGACAACTTCCACACAGGATATTGCTGATGTTACACACCCTGATATTGCCCTATATGGAGAAGCATTGCTGAACAATTCCAACTACAAATTTTATTTCAAACAATCAAATAAAAGTATCCAGTATATGCTTAACAACAAGATGATTTCGGAAAGCGATACAAACTTTTTGCAGTATGCAGAAATTGGGCAAGCATATATGGATTGTAGCGATAATGCGTTTCAGATCGAAGTGAAAATTCCTGATGACGTGCAAAATCTGTTTGACAGTTTCTTGAAAAAAGAAAGACGTTATTAAAATGGAACGACTGCTACTCAAAAAATTATATACAGCAATTTCCATGATATCAGCTTTCATTTTTGTATTTCTGTTTTTAATTATGATACTTTTGGGTTCCACGAGTGCAGCTGGGTCAGCAAACGCAATTACGCTTCAAAATATATTAAGCAGTGATGAGGGGAATCAAGTGTATACTGACTATTTTAGACCGGCAATCGATGAAGTGTACACTAAAAGTAATATCATGATTGAATTATCGTGGATCATGACACCGTATCTTTATACAGATTTTAATAAGTTTGATAAAGAAGAAATTTCTAAAATTGCATGGCTCTGTGTTGAAAAAGATAAAGAAAAAGAGAAATATTCAAAGCGCACTTTTGATGAATATTTCAGAGATTTAATTAAAATTGAGAAATTCAAAAACTTAGAAAAAGATGATTTATATAAATTCATTTCTGAGAACGAACAATCAAATGCGATTTACTATGGAAACGTTCCTAATAAAATCAATGATTTTAAAAAAATTAAAATCACGTTGCCGGTGGAAAACGTACCTAATTATTATGATGTAGGTATGTATGATCCATTTAATACAGGAATGCACATGCACTACGGCATTGACATAAGTGTACCGACTGGTACAAAGTTGTTGGCAACATTCGATGGAGTGATTACATACAACGGTTATGATGCAGTGGGTGGAAACATGGTTATCATTTCACATGGAGAACTGCATGTGCTGTACGCACATTTACGTGAGCCAACCAAAAAAGGTGTGAATGAAAAAGTGAAAATCGGAGAAGTGATAGGATATAGTGGAGCGACCGGAAAAGTAACAGGAGCGCACTTACATTTTCAAGCGTGTGCTGCCAAAACAAATAATCCGTATGATAGTTGTGTAGCACATCAAGCAGAAACATTTTTCAATCCGAAGCTGCTTTGGAACTTTGACAAAAAATAAGTGGTTGTGAAAAACAGAAAGGAGAATGAATCATGTATGACAATATCCTACACAATTTTGCCACAGGCCGTTTTGTGAGCCAAGACCCAAAGAGCAATAAAGCCTTATTTTATAGGACGTGTGGTGCTAATGAAATACGCTATATGTCAATTTGTGGTGTATGTAATACATGCTGTGGTAATGTTAGGGTGTCAAAAAGTCTTTAAAATTCGCCACTGGCGAATTGTTCACATGGGGTGTGGTGATTGCAACACACCCTCTTAACCTGCTTTAAAAAGCGATTGATTTTGACTTGTTTTCAGTGCAAGTCGTTAAGAACAGATAGGAGGAATATTGTTAAAAAAAACAATTATAAGCAAAGCCGAAACAAAGAATTGGAGCAAATAACAAAAGAGCTGCTTGCAGGTGTTAAAGATATTTTTTCTGATGATAAGTTTATTGACTTCTTAAATTATGCTTCAAAATTTCCCTCGTATTCTACAAAAAATACGTTATTGATATATCGTCAAAATCCGAACGCAAGTGTAGTCATGGGAAGGCGAACATGGGAAAAACAGTATAATCGAGTGGTAAACGATAACGAAACTCCGATTAAAATTTTGGCACCTACGAAAAGAATGGTAAAGCGAAAAGTGTATCAGCGAGATCCACTAACAAATGAAGTCTTGCTTGATGAATTGGGAAATAAAATATTATCTGAGGAGAAAATCAATGTGCCTAGCTGGGTATTGGTAGATGTATATGATGCTGAACAAACGAAAGGAGATAGCATTCGTGATTATACATTTATGCCAAAAAGCGCAGTTGAAAATTTCGAGGAAATGAAAAATGCAATTATAAAATGTTCTGATGTTCCTGTGAATTTCAAAGAATTAGCCTTGGAAAATGGTTATTGTACAGAAAAAGAAATCATCGTTGACAATACGTTGCCTGAAGCCATGACATTAAAAACACTAGTACATGAATTAGCACATTCCAAACTTCATATTTACGAAGGACACATTGAGTTAAACGAGGAAAAAAGAGAAGTAGAAGCAGAAAGCGCAGCATATATTACCTTAGCCCATTTTGGTATAGATACAAGTGATTACTCGTTTAAATATATCGGTTCGTGGTCTAAAGACAAAGAAGTGGAACAGTTAATGAATAGTTTGGAAGTAATTAAGAAAACTTCAAAAACTTTAATAAATGAAATCAAAAAGAATTTTGAAAATGAGCTACAACGGACAAAAGCAGTAACAAGGACAAAGGAGCAAAAAATTGATTTGGCAAGATAGTGGTATGACGACAGTGCATTTTGAATTTATAAAAGGTTTTTTGGATGCCTCTAAAGTAAGGACGATTTCAAAAATCTTAGTTTCGCTCCCTTTCATTAAAGATGATGAAATGTATGCCTTAGCTGTAGAGTGTTTGGATTATCTTGCAAATATGAGTGATGAAACTTATGATGTCTTGTATAATGATATTCAAGACGATTTTTGAGAGGTTCAGCAGCTATAGAAGTTAATGAGAAATTACGAATATTACGTGAACAAGCTCGTTTATCACAAAGTGAATTAGCTAAAATCTTAGAAATTGATCGTTCTGATATGTCGAGGATCGAGAGTGGAAAAAAGAAACCCTCACGAAGTGTTTTGTTCAAGTATAGTAAATTTTTTGAAACTGATCTAAATGATTTAGCACCTGAACAAATGGCTGTATACAGTATTCGTCTACCCAAAAAAATGGTGCAAGAGTTAATGACAGAATTTGAATATTTAGGAAATGATTTTAGTACAATCGTGCGCAATGTCTTACATGAAGCGCTAGACACAAACTGCTTTGAAAAACAACAAGCATTACTTGTGAAGCTGATTTACAACGCTATTTCAGAGAAATCAAAAGACGAAATTCAGAGTCTGAAAAAGAACGAGGTCAATATGGAATTTTTAAAAATGGCAATAATGGAATGTTTTGCACAATTACTTCACGCCAGCGAAACAGATAAGGAAGAACTGGCGGCAATGCTGATGAAAAATGCAAGGAGTTTAGTCTATAAGACATAGGGTAATCATTACGTGTAGGGCAGTAAATATACTGCCCTCGCGTTCATTTTCTTTAGCAAAAACGAGGTTACATGAACGGTTATTGTCGTGATTTTTCTAAAAGTGCTTTAGTGATTTTGAATCATAAATTGAGAACTTTTAAAAATATAAAGTTTTTCAAAAACGCAATAAATTATTTTAATGACCCCAAAAAAGCAGATATGAATTTGTTGAATATGGAAAGTGAAAAGAATGAGAAATATTTTATTCGCAACGGAAGCACAGGAGCTTTTGACAGCAACGGTGATAAGTCAATGAATATGATGATTGATGAATTTGAGAGAGATAAGCCTACGAAAATTTGGACTAATTTCATATCTGTTCGTAAAGCTGACGCTAAAAAACTTGGACTTTTGAACAAACAAGATTATGCAAGATATACTGAACGTGTTGTTATCTATATGGCAAAAGAGTTAAATATATCGGCTAGTAATTTGGTATGGTCTGGATTCTATCATATAGACACACCTACACACGATAACGTGCATTTCTATCTTTACGATAAAAGCAATCCTCATTCCACTAAATTGTTGACGAAGGATCAGATCTATACATTGAAAAGTAAAGCTATCAATGACATAGTGAATCGCAATCCACTTTTTGAAATGAAAGAACAGGCAAAACAGACTTTGCAACAAAAAATCTCTGAAGCGCTTCAAAACAATCATGAGCCTTTGTTAAGCTGGAGATGTGTGTTGCCTAGAGAGTATCAAAGTAATTTTATGAAGCTAGTTACAGAGTTGCCGGCAACCGGGAGATTATCATATAACAGTTATGCCATGAAAGAATATCGACCACTGCTAAATGAGTGTATAGAAATGATACTGAATACAGGCGACAATAAAAAACTTTGGATACAGTATCGTAATATTCTTGATGATGTGATAGAAACGAATAAAAACTTATATGGTAATGTGCAAGGAAAAAAACATGAGAATTATCAGAAAGATCAACTAAATAGATTATACAGTGTAATAGGAAATGCTATATTACATGAAGTTAAACAATATCGAATGAGCGCGATTGATACAAAGTCGTTTCCGAAAGACAGGCACAAAGAAGCCTTATATGTAAATCGCAGATTAAAAAAATATCACACATTGAATTGTATGGTAAGTGGTAAAAAGATACTGTTAGGGAAAATCAATACTTATTATTCTGATCGTACAAGACAAGAGTTGGAACGAGCTGCTCAGCAAGAAATTCAAAAAGAAAGAGAAAGCGAACTTGAAAAGGAGTGATGTCATGAATAAAGAAAATGTTTATTATGAAACTAATTATGCTAAGTTAATTTATGACAGGCATTTTAACCGTGCGCAAAGAGACCTTATTTTTGAAATATGCAGACAAGGTGAGTTATCGGAAGTTTATATGAAGACGATTGCCTGTGGTAAATACGATGTTCATCAGATGAAGCAGTTTTACATTCTGTTCACAAGTAACGTGAATCTTGTATCAGATTATAAAAGAGCGTATATGTTTATGAAAACTGGTCATTTGTCAGGTGAACAAATGGAAGTTGTTATTGAGGGTATGAAGCAAAATTGTGATAGCGCTATTATTGATTTGATGCTTGATTTAAACGCATCGCAAATGGAACAGATTTTGGATAGCCATTTAAAAGGTGTTTCTTATAAAAGTATCCGTAGGTATGCCGATAACGATATTTCGGCTGCAAAAATGCTTTATACTAAAAAAATGATGTTGGCATATGAGGAAAATGTAAGCATATTTAATTATTGGAAGAAAAAAGACGATATTTATATTGAAATATGCAAAGCCAGATTGAATGGAGTATCATATGAAGCTATCGACCATAATTTAACAATGACGCAGGACATAGAGTGTTTACAAGCTCTCAATTCCGCAAGTGCTGACGGAATCAGTACAGATGATATTGATTTATTCATCTCACAAAAAGATAACGCATTAAAGATCAATGCGATTCTTGGTGCGTATAAAGAGTATTACAACGATACTTTTTGTAAAGCACTGGCTGAAATCTCTAATAATTATTATAAGATTGCAGACGAGAAATTTTCTAAAGACGGTATTGTTGCTTATTCGCTAAAATTAAATGAAGTATATGATAAAACTGAAGCATTGTTGGAAGAAAACGATAATAAGCTGATTGATGAACATTTGCTAAAAGCACTGGAGTCTTTAAATATAACTTTTGATGAAAAGGAGTATCTTTTGTATGGCAAAGAGTATACAGATAATCATATTAAAGAACAATTAGAAGACGAAGTTGTATTATCGGAATTACAATTCATGTTAGTTTCCGATCAGGTTGTTTACAACAAGTATTCCAATAAAAAGGATTATCAAGCATTGTTACAAACCGTATATTATTTGAAAAATCCTACTGTTATCGAGCACAGACAGGATATAATTGATTTCGTTGTGAAATATCAAGATTTAGAAAAGCGAGCAAGTGAATTTCAGTTTTTATCGAAAGAAAAGAATGTGCATACTTATAAAAGAGATAATGTTCGGATAAAAGTTTCTGTGCATGACAAAGGATATAGATTCGATAGCATTATATTTGAATTTGAAAACGGAGAGAAAGAAATCAACGGTTCGTTGATTGAAATGATTCAAAAGCAACAGCCACAAGTTGAGCCATTCATGAAAGAAATGGGAAAGAAAGAATTGACAAAGGAAAAGTCTTTATCGTTATAAAATCATATATTGGGTATATCTTTCTTGGAGGTGCAATATCACTTTATGTATTACCGCTCATTATTGTGTGGCTGTTTCATGTTTTTCAAAATTCACTTATGCCTGTGTGGTGGTACTTAAATATATTTCATATATATAAAATTATTTTTTCTCAACAAAAGTATATAGTATGTTATATTAGTTTAATATTATACTGCATATTTTTATCAATGAGATTTTTCACGAAGCTTCGTAATCGGGGGGAACATGGCACTGAAAGGTGGGCAACAGGTTGGGATATATCAAAAATATTTAATCGTCGTAATTTGAATGCATCAGGAGTTACAAATAAAAACGCAAGTGCCGGGGGTATGATTATCAAAAAAATTGGTAATCGTATATGGCATGAAAAAGAAGCAATTCATTCACTTATCATTGGCACTACATCGAGTGGTAAAACAAGAAAAACATTGATACCCTCTATTATGGTAGCTAGCAACGCTAATACGACAAAAAAATATCGCATATTATTTGTAATATTGAAAAAAGAACAGTATTTGCGTTATGTAAAACGTCACGGAAAATTAGATAATATAGCTGTGAAAGGAGTTTATCCCTATAGAGTCGTGCACTCTATTTTGAAAAAATTATTTCATTTAAGAGATAAACAGGTTCTATCTATCAATGATAGTTATGATATTAAGAGATATTATCATTATGAAAATATGAAAGATGTACATTTTTCATACAGCAAGAAAGGAAATAAAATTGATATTGATGATAATTACGTTGCAAGCATGAAAAAATTAGGCAAATGCAAACTTGATATTACTGTAACGATTGAGGGAGAAAGCTTTTTCGTGAATGATCCAAAAAGGGAATTGTACTCATTGTATAAAATATATCTGGAAAAAAAGGGATATAATGTAGTGCTACTCGATTTACGAAACAACGATCAAGGAGATTGTTGGAATCCGATCACTATTGTTATTAAAGCGTTAAAAGAGGGAAATAAAGAATTAGCAGATATGTACGCTAATGATATTGCGACAGCTCTTTGTCCTGAGAGTAGAATGTCCGAAAAAATTTGGACTGACGGAGAACGAGCTGTAATAGCTGCTGTTATCTTAGCTGTAGCAGGTGCAGATTGTGATGATAGCATGAAAAACTTATACAGTTGTTATCAAATACTTTTGACATTAGGACAAGCCAAAGATGACGATAGCGTACCGCTAAATGATTATATGAATAGTTTACCGATTGGCGATATTGCACGATCGGCATTCGGACCGGCAGCCTTAGCTACCGATCGTACACGAATGTCATTTTTTGTGAGTGCCGCTGCTACATTACATTTATTTTCTAATTTGAATGTAGCGAAACAAACAGCTCGATCTACATTTGACAATAGCAAGTTTAGCAATGAAAAAACTGCTGTTTTTTTGGTAGTACCTGATGAAAAATTGAATATGAACGGTTTAGGATCGTTATTTATTGATGAATGCTATCGAGTATTAGTAATGGAAGCTAATAAAACATTTGGATCGCTCTACAGGCGATTTCATTTTTTTATTGACGAATTTTCAAACTTAAACGAAATAAGTGGCTTTTCTCAAAAACTGACTATTTCGAGAGGTCGTAATTGCATATGGCATTTGTATGTACAGGACTATTCGATGATTGAAAAAACGTATGGAAAAGAAGTGTTGAATACAATCAAGGCAAATTGCAATTTAACAATTTATATTTCAACACAATCCTATGAAACAGCAGAGGACATTTCAAAGCGGATTGGTAATAAAACGATTGAAACACAAAGCGTTTCGCACAACAATGTAGGTTCTGCTTTTGTAAACGAAGCCGGGTCGGTTACTCATTCACTTATGGGGCGAGCTTTACTGGATGTGAATGAACTCATGCAGTTGCCGAATGGGAAAGCTGTGGTATTGAGAATGCGATGCCACCCAATATTGACTACATTGCCTGACTGTAGTGCGTATGATTTTTATAATCATCTTGAAATCACACACAATGTAGCAACACGTGATGATCCTGATTTAGAAGTATATATGCCGAGCGACTACAAACTAGAAACTACTAATGTGCGAAAAAAAATATAAAAGAATGGAGGGAATAAATGGCAAGTATTAACGGAATTAAAATGGAAAATACGCAAATGGCTCTTAACAAGCAAAAACGTATGTTATTCTATACTGATATTTATTTAGATGATGAATGTATAGGCTTTTTAAGTGATAATAAAGTGATTACATTTGATCCACAGTGTGAATCTGATTTAATTGCGAGAGCAACAGATTACTTGGAACATAATGATTTATTTCAACATGATTTAGTCGAAGTGAATCAGTTATCAGGAAGTCTGCGTGCCAGTAAGTTAGTGATGATGACTTTGGATGACTTGGCAACTTTAAGTAGCTTAGAAGAAATATTCTTAAAAAAATTGGAAAATGGCGAATTTAGCTTGAAAACAACAATCAATAATGAGTTTCACGTTTTTAGAACGAAAGAGGATTTTGCATACAAAACACCTGATTATCGCAATCGATTATTGGAAAAAGAGTATAAAGAGCGCAAGCGTAAGAAAGAGAGGGGAGGGTGGTTATGGTAAAATCAGTTATTATCTTTTCTCAATATGACATGCAGTATCTTTTTGATAATGATAATGATTATATGGTAACATACATTGAGGATTATAGATTGATTATCAGTGCTTTACACATCAATTACCCTAATATCATCATATTAGATACTCGTATGTTTGATAAGAATGTTGAAATATTTAGAGTATATGAGCTTTTAAAAAGGTTGAACAGTACATCTGAAATATATATCATGGTAGATGATGAAAATGTTTCTTTGCTTTACTTAACAGATTATATGATTCAACAACAAGGATTTACGAATTTCTTGTCCGTTAATGATTATGATTTATTAGATAATCTTATCCAAAATATAAATATAGATACATATAAAATTTATGTTGATGAAGAAGCGGGAAGAAAATTTAATCGAAAGCGTATTAGGAAGAAAAATAAACAAATGCTAGAGATTATAAAACAGCGTTTTTATCAAAAAAATGTCGGCTTAACAATGATGAAATATCGTGTTTATAAGATAATCAAGATAGTGCTTATCTTAGTTGTTATTATCGCTATTTTAAGTTTTTTAGGATATATTCTCTATGTAGGAAGTTATTTTCAGAAAATAATTTAAACATTTTTGTCATAGGGGCTGACTTTTAACATAAAGGGCGGTATTATAAGCCTAGAAAGGAGGTGTAAACATGGATAATTTATTGAATCGACTTGACGATATTCTGTATCAAATGTACTTCAATGAAATTTTTTTAGATTATGATAGGATAAAAAATAATCCAGAATACAAAGCTGAGTGTACTAAGTATGAGAAAATGGTAAAAGAATTTGAAGACGGTCTGTCTGAAAAATATAAAAAGTCACTTGCTAGTATACTTGATCAATTTAATTTGGCAATGCTCGAATATAACAAAGAAGTTTACCGTCAAGCTTATTTAATGGGCATTGGTAATAATGCAAACTCAATCTTTCTTGAAACTAAAGGAATTTTGAAGCATATTAGCATGAAACAGAAACACGATAATTCAGTTGACGAATTGAGTGGAGAATTTGCTGATATATTCTATACTTATGTTTTATCAATCAGAAATTCGCAAAAAGGTACAGAATATAAAGGAGTTGATGAAAATTATAAAAGTTTGAGAGAAAAATTTGAGAACTCTTTGTCGGTTGAACAACAAGAATCATTTGATCGATTAAATGAAGTTCAAAAAATTTCACAACTGATACATATGGAAAAGATTGTAGAACAAAGCGTTTTAGTTGGTGCTGAAATAATGAGAGAAGCAAACAGCAATAAAAACTAAATATCTGTGAAAAGACTGAGTGATACAAGGTATAACGCATTGAATAGTATTTAATTGTTGAAATTGATGAAATTTATATGTCTACTTTGAGTAAGATTGTTTAAATGTAAATAGGCAGCAGGTACTTAATCAAGACTTTGCTGCCTTTTTTTATTATAAGTTTAGTGAAAGGAGATGTAAACAAAGAAGTAAAAAAACGAACTGTTAAAATAGGACAGACTACATTCTATGTTGAATCTATTTTTGGTAATGAATCTTTACAGGATATTATTGAACGATTGATAAAAAGAGAAATTGAAGCACAAAGAGATTATCTTTATAATGAGGTTAAAGAAAGGTGGCAAGATTTATAATAATTAGAACTGATGAAAATATAAAAGTAAGCATAATGAAATTAAAAAAAATAAGAAAAAACACATCAGAAAAGGGCTGTATTATAATCTTAAGGACGGTATAATATAGATGCGTAATATAATGATTGATTGCTGCTATTGATGAGGAGGACAATTACAATGAAACAGCAATCAAAATTGAGAATTAGAATTTATGCAAGATTAAGCAAAGATGATGGTGATGTCGAAAAAGAAAGCAATAGTATCACTAATCAATTACAGTTGCTTAGGCAACATGCTAAAGAAAAAGGATTTGAAATTGTAGGTGAGTATGTAGATGACGGGTATTCAGGAACAACATTTGATCGCCCTGATGTAAAAAGAATGATAAACGATGCCATTTCTGATAAAGAGCCTAATGGTATTATGGTTAAAGATTTATCAAGGTTTGGGCGAAATAATGCAGTTGGTATGTTTTATATCAGCGAAGTCTTTCCTAATCACGATATTCAATTCATAGCTGTAAATGATAATGTTGATTCACGCTTTGATGAGAACGAAATGATGCCTTTCAAGTCCATCATGAATGAGTATTACGCTAGGGATATCTCAAAAAAAGTGCGTAGTATCAAGACAATGATGGCTCTACACGGAGATTATTTGGGAAGTGTCCCGCCTTATGGATTTGAATATGACCCTAATAATAGACATAGACTTGTCCCTGACAAAGAAACCTCGGTTATAGTAAAGAGAATATTCAGAATGCTATTGCAAGGGTACAGCGCATGGCAGATTTCGTCAATCTTTTGTAAAGAGGGAATTTTGATTCCACGTGCATACTATGGTAAAAAGCACAATAAATTTCAATCTTCTAAATCTTATAAGTTTCCTACTGATTGGAAAAGTAAAGTTATTATAGGGATTGCAACAAATCCAGTTTATTTGGGACATACAGTTTCCAACAAATGTCATACGAAGTCTTATAAAAATAAAAAACTGGTATACGTTCCCAAAGAGGATTGGGTTATTGTAAAAAATACTCATGAAGCAATAATTGATGAGGAAACTTTCAACAGGGTGCAAAGCATAGTATCTGTCAAAAGGAGAAATATCGGTAAAAAAACTTATGACAATATATTTATTGGGTTAGTTAAATGTCCAGATTGTGGTCGCAATCTTGTTGCACAAAAGGCTAAGGATAAGATTAAATTGCGATGTGGATCGTACAGTAGGCACACAAATTTGTGTACCAACCATTACATTGATTACGATAATCTAGCAAACATAGTCATAACTGATATTAGAAAGTATGTTCAAGAGATCGGTCTGAATGGCGATGAATTTTACAAAAAAATCCGAAAAATCAATGAGAAAAGTGAACAGGACAAAATAAGGAAACTTAGTCAAGACATCGCTAAAGCTGAAAAAAGAATTGCTGAAATCGATCATATTATTAACAAATTGTTTGAGCAAAGTGCACTAGGGGTTATAAGTGAAAATAGGTTTCAAAGAATGTCAATCATATATGAGAATGAGCAAGCAGAACTTATGATAAAACTTAAAAGACTTTTGGAGCAAAAAGAAAAGGAAAGTGCGAAAACGCAGCAAACAGATCAATTTATGAAATTGATTAAGAAGTATGAAAAAGTAACCGAATTAAATCGTGAAATGCTATGCGAACTTGTGGAATTTATCCATGTATATCAAGCAGAGGGCAGAGGGAAAAGCAGAACACAAAGAGTAGACATAAAATATCGGTTTATGGATACTGCATTATCATAATTAAAATGTCGCAATATAACATTTGCGACAGTCAAAGGAAGTACCAATACCAATCCGGTAACGTATCGAATCAAAGATGGATCCACAAATGTGATTACGGTACATCCAAATAGTGGAGCGATTACGATCAACGGTGTAGGAACAGTTGTCATTGTCGCAGAAAAAGCAGGAAACACAGGACAAGCAAATGCAATCACGGAATTAACATTTACTGTAACAGCCGGATCTCAACAATTCATCTATACAGACGCAAGTGGAAACGAACTGCCAAAGAGTGGAAATGATTATGATGATTACAGTGAAGTATATGGACAAGGAAAGACATTCCAATTATATACGGCAGGAAATCCAGCAGGAACAAATGTAACGTATGCATTAAAAGCAGGAAGTCCGACAGATGTGATCAGTGTTGATCCAAGTGGACTAGTATCCATATTGAATGCAAGTCTAAAGACACAAATCGGACAAGTGATCGTAGAAGCGACAAGTCATGATCCAGCCGGTAACTATACAGATAAAACGATTGAGCTACCAATCAATATCACAAAAGCAAATCAGACGATATCATTTTCAGGAGTCACTTCTGCACAAAATGGAAAAGGAAAAGTAACACCACTCATCAATGCACAAGATATCTCCGGTAATGATGGAGGAGTAACAGTAAATGATACGAATTATTATATATCGGTAGATCCGTCCGCAAGTGGAATCGCATGGACAAGTAACGGAGTAGATATTGATTATAACTATACAGGAAATACAACGATCGAGATACCATTGGAAGTCACAAAAGCAGGCAATCGAAATTACAACAGTGCAACCGCAAAAGGAAAGATGAAAATCTTATCGCCAAGTGAAAGTACATTATCGATCAATCAACCAGGGAAGATCTATTATGGAGATCACTTTACAATACGCTCCTTACAAGATGACAGTTCAAGTACGAATGTCAACTATACATTTACCGTAGACAATACGATCTTTGTATCCAATCCAAACGTGAATGGAAATATGGCAGACTTTGATGCCTTAAAGTGCAGTAATGGGACAAAGATCAATATCACAGTGACAAGAACGGCAGACAGTGAAGTGACATTAAGTAAGGTAGTAACGATAGAAGTACTTCCAAAAGATATCAATGTGATCATCGATGATAAAACGAAACAAAAAGGAGAACCTAATCCACCGCTGACATTCCAAGATTTCACAAGTCAGTTGGTCAGTTGGAATGGGGTACAAGATGTAGTAGATTTGAATGATGTTAAGTTATCCACAAGCGCAACGACAAACAGTAAAAGCGGAAGTTATCCGATCACAGGAAATCCAAAGACAATGAATACGACCTATCCAAATTACAATTTCATCTTCAAAGAAGGAAAACTCATGATTGATAGTCAAGTGGATAAAGATGTAGATGATGATGGAAAACCGGACTTCAATGATCCGGATGGAGATGATTGTCCGGACCTGAATATCAAATGGAAAGATGATAATGGAAATTGGGTAATCATCAACGGTGATCGAGATTATGATGGCATACCTGACCTCAATATCGACAGTGATGGCGATGGAAAACCGGATTTAAATATCGATACCGACAAGGATGGAAAACCTGATATCAACCTTGTGATTCTAAAGAAAACAGATTGGAAACCTACAAAATGTGTAGTACAAAGTGCGACGGTAAAAGAAGAATATTGTACAGGCACAAGTGTAAAACCACAAATCAATGTAGACACAGACAATGACGACATTCCAAATATCAATATCGATACCGATGGAGATATGAAAGCTAACTTAAATATTACAAAAGGAACATCACAGAAACCATATTTGAATATCTTGCCAATTCCAGATTGGAAACCTATCAAAGATTTTACTTGTAATACATTCACATATGACACAATGGAATGGGAGATGCCATTAACCAATTATGACAGTGACAATGACGGAAAACCAGATATCAACATTGACTTTGATTATGACGGCATTCCGGATCTCAACATCGATAGTGATTATGATGGGCTCCCAGATTTGAATATCGATGGAGATGGAGATGGTAAGCCAGACTTCAATATCGATAAGGATGAAGATGGAATACCGGATGAAAACATCATAGAGATTACAGAGTGGAAACCAGAGACCAATGGAAAGAAAGACGGAACAGAATTTGATACGATGAATCTTGTAAAAAATGAATTGGAAGATAACGGAATCATTGTCACAAAACCAGATGGCACACCATTTTTACCAAACTTCACATTAAAAGTTGAAGATGTGACAGAAGAATACATGGATGAAACAAGTGATAATGCAAAAGAATTTATAAAAGAAGCTGCGGAAGTTAAGAAAGTATATGATGTAAAACTTTTAAAAGATGGCGTAGAAGTACAACCAGATGGTATTTTAAAAGTAAAGATACCTTATGAAAATATCAATAATCCTATTCTTATTAAAAAGAATACAAATGGAACTTATGAAAAGATAGAATACAAAATAGAAGATGGTTATCTAATTTATGAAACGGATGAATTAGGCATTGTATCCATCATAGGTGATAAAGAAAGTAACACAAGCGTCATGGGAACCTATACACCAAACATAGGTGGTGCCATTACAGGAGATGAAACAAATACCAATCTTTATATAGGAATCAGTTTCATCACATTAGGAATTTTAAGCTATTTATTATTTAAAAGAAATAAGCAGAAAGATACATTTCAATAAATGAAGGTCTAGCTAAGTAGACATTTCTGAACGGGTATTTTCACTATGAAAATGCCTGTTTTTTTATCCAGAAACATATATTTCAATAACTTTTTCCCAACTCTATTAATGTCTACTTAGCTAGACCTTCATTTATTGAAATGTATCTTTCTGCTTATTTCTTTTAAATAATAAATAGCTTAAAATTC
>CAJTIT010000025.1:0-2254 GCA_910576345.1 Erysipelotrichales bacterium | reverse complement strand
ACTTTTAAAAGATGGCGTAGAAGTACAACCAGATGGTATTTTAAAAGTAAAGATACCTTATGAAAATATCAATAATCCTATTCTTATTAAAAAGAATACAAATGGAACTTATGAAAAGATAGAATACAAAATAGAAGATGGTTATCTAATTTATGAAACGGATGAATTAGGCATTGTATCCATCATAGGTGATAAAGAAAGTAACACAAGCGTCATGGGAACCTATACACCAAACATAGGTGGTGCCATTACAGGAGATGAAACAAATACCAATCTTTATATAGGAATCAGTTTCATCACATTAGGAATTTTAAGCTATTTATTATTTAAAAGAAATAAGCAGAAAGATACATTTCAATAAATGAAGGTCTAGCTAAGTAGACATTAATAGAGTTGGGAAAAAGTTATTGAAATATATGTTTCTGGATAAAAAAACAGGCATTTTCATAGTGAAAATACCCGTTCAGAAATGTCTACATTTTAATACAGTTCTAGAAAGGAAAGATGGTATATGTGGAAAAGGTTGATGATCGTATTAATTGCATTGCTTGGAACTTTTACAGTAGCACATACGTATTATGATTATAGTATAAACGGCACATCTACACAAAATTATTCATTAGATTCCTCACTATATGGAAAACTTGGTGCGAAAGGTATTGGACCTAATGGTTCAGGAAGTATTATGAAAGGTGACAAGCTATTGCTGTCCACAAAGAACGACAATACAGGAAAACCAATTGCTTGGCAGTTACTTATTCATCGTGGAAATGAGTGGATGGCAATTTCTGACTCATCTTATGCGAATATTCGAATGGTGAATGATAGTTCAATTTATATTGTTACAAATGTGCGTGGTGGAAGACATGCTTCAATAGATGACAGTAATGCAGCATCATATTATACTAAATTAAATTCTGATTTAATCGCAAATGACGATACTGCTTATATGACAGAGTTCGATAATTCTATATTTGATACAGCTTTGACAAACTATGTGCCATTCTGTAATATGATGAAAGCTTCTAATATTTTTATGATGGATGGTATTCCAAACGCATATCATATAAGTAATTATGTTATGTCCACTAGTCATGTGCTTACAGCGCAAGTGATTGGAATTCCGCAAAAAGATTTGACTTTTAGTGAGGATTATTGGAGTTTATATAATGGAGAAAGTGTTAATTTTAATACAAGTTGGAGTTATGTAAATCATACCGACGGAACCATACGAGATGATATCGATGGTTCTGGGTTACAAGTAAGAGCGTTGCGTCCGATGATTAGTTTTCAACCTTCTTTCATCGATCAAATTGTTTTTGCAGTTTCCCAATCAGATAATCCTACACAATCCTATTCCGATATAACGGATCCGACTATTGGTTCCTATTCATCTTTATATGATGCAACCTCACAAATAGATGGAATGAAAGCACGTATATATAATTCATCTTTACAAATTACTTTCTCAGATATTCTCAATGGCAAAAACCAGTCGGTAACCAATGTCACAAAAGGTGGAACTGTAAAACTAAAATATAGCGGTAATGCAGGAAATGATAAAAATGGTAATCCTTATACAGTATCTATGTTGTTATTTAACCAAAGCGGAGATTTCATACGTTACCAACCATTGGCAATAGCTTCTGGCTCAGAACAAACAACAGAAGTGGATATAAGTGGATTAGCAGTTGGGTCATACAGATTTGCATTGGTGAATGAAGTATATAATGATGCAAGCTCTGCCCCTGCAGATTGTAGTGCCATCAGCAAATTGAAAGAATTGAATATTGTAGAACCATTAAGTGATTTACATTTTTCAGCGAAAACAGATTTACAAGTAACAAAAAATGTAAATGTAGGAGATAAGGTTGGTACTGTTTCTTCTCAGCATGGCGCCGGCTCTGTCACTTACACTATAATAGAAGATACTGCTTATCCAAATGAATATCAACATTTATCTTTAGCAAGTGATGGTAAAACAGTTGTAATTCAAGGTAATCCATTAGATGCCGGAACTTATCATTTCAAGATTCTAGCACAGGATGAAAATGGAGATCCTGATCCTGCATTGGAAATATCTGCATCAATTACAGTATCCAAAACGAATGTGACCGTTACATTTGATGACGCAAATCAAACAAAGAAATCCATGAATGATGCAAGTACGTCATGGAGTGAAACAGCGAATTCTAATCCATCCCATGGCACCAAAGTGACGTATACAAAAGTAGGCGGAGATATCAGTATGATT
>CAJTIT010000024.1 GCA_910576345.1 Erysipelotrichales bacterium | reverse complement strand
TTTTTTAACAGGCTACATCGTTAGTTGTTTTCAGTGTACACTGATTCACTTTTCAAAGATCTTTTGCCAACTAAAGTCATGGCTTTATATTTTCAAACTTTTTCATGAAAACCTATTGACTTCTATATAGTTGGCTTTCATATGAGATCGCTCTATTGTTTTGAAAAACGATTTACGCCATTTCTTTTACAGGTGCTTTTTCTTTGCGCTTTTGTCTTTGAATGTAGTAGCCTGCTTCTAACAATAAAGTAAGTGGCGCCAGTTTGCTTAGCCAATAACAGCCTTTCATTAGCGCACCTGGAATAATCTGCGCTTTTTGTGCAAACATGCCGTCGATAGCGGCCTTTGCGACATCCATGCTTTCTTGTCCCTTTATCGCAAACTGTACTTGGGCTACTTGTGAAAACTCCGTCTGTACAGGTCCGGGACATAATGCGCTGATTTGCACATTGATGCCGCGCTTTTTCATTTCTTTATGAAGCGCCAAAGTAAAGTTTCTAACATACGCTTTAGACGCATAATAAGACGCCATCAATGGTCCTGGCAAAAAAGCCGCTGCGGATGCCACATTTAGAATATAGCCGTAATCTTTTTCCATAAAGTCTTTCAAAAACATCTTCGTTAAAATATGCACAGCTTTAATATTGGTATCGATCATTTCCAATTCACGATTCAGATCCGTTTCATCAAAGTCGCCTGCCAAACCAAAACCGGCATTGTTAATAAGGATATCGACATCTTCTTCCTGTTTCATATGTGCATAAAGCAAACGACAGTTTTGTTCATCGGAAAGATCCATTGTGATACAGCGCACCTGCACACGCTTTTCAAGCTCCTCCTTTACTTCCTTTAACTTTTCCAATCGTCGGGCAACCAAAATCAAATCAATGCCATAATCGGCAAGAATTCGCGCCATATCCTTTCCCAAACCGGAACTGGCGCCGGTAATTAATGCTTTCATTCATTTACACACTCCTTTTTATATTCGATTAAGGCAATAAATAAGGCAGTGTCCATGTGGCAAGGCCAAGGAAAAAGAAAAAGCCCAAAATATCCGTAACGGTAGTCACAAAAACACCGGATGCCAATGCAGGATCCACATGACATTTTTCTAAAATCACCGGTATGATATATCCGGCGACATTTGCCAAAATCATATTCAAACACATCGCAGCGCCTGCGACAAGACCAAAGATGGGATTGCTTTCCCAAATCATTGCGCCGCAAGCAATCAACGCTCCGATCACAATCCCGCTTAATATACCCACGCCAATATTTTTTAGCAAAATCGATTTGGCGTTGTCCTTTGTCATTTCTTGTAAAGATAATCCACGTACCACAATGGTCATTGTCTGCGTACCTGCATTACCGCCCATCCCTGTAACAATGGGCATGACGGTCGCAAGCGCAACCACTTGTGAAATTGTACCTTCAAAAAAAGATACGACAGATGCGGCCAGTATTGCCGTAAACATATTGATGATAAGCCATGGCAGACGTGATTTCAATGAATCACGCAGCGATGAATCGATGCGCTCTTCTTTGCCTACCTGGCCCAAACGGTGGATGTCTTCCGTAGTTTCTTCCTGGATAACATCCATAATATCATCCACTGTAATAACTCCCAACATGCGTTGTTCTTCATCAACGACCGGCATCATAACGAATCCATATTTTTCAAACAGTTTTGCGACTGCTTCCTGATCTTCATCATATCGAACGCTGATCACATTCGGATTGGTGATTTCCAACATATTCGTCTCAAATGTACTGCTCACAATATCACGTAAGGATACAACTCCTTTTAATATGTTGTTGCGATCAGTCACATATAAATAATAAGATGTTTCCGCATCTGCGGCTTTTTGTAAATATTCCAATGTTTGTCGCACCGTATTTTTGGCGCGTATCGAAATAAATTCTGTGGTCATCAAACCGCCGGCGCTGTCTTCATCATAACTCATCAATTCCTTGATGTCCTGACGATCTTCGCTGTTCATTTTTGCCAACAGTTCTTTTGCTTCTTCCTCTTCTAGTTCTCCCAATAAATCCGTGACTTCATCTTTGGACATTTCTTCCAAGATATGTTTTTGTTTGGCATCGGAAAACAATTTCAAGATTTCATATTTGTCTTCATCGTCTTCTTCTTCCACAATGTCCGCAATGATTTCTTCGTCTAGTTGCGCTAAAATCAAAGGCGCCGTTTCTTCATCTTCGTGAATGATATCCAAGATATCTACCGGATGAATTGTAGAAATGATTTCACGCAGTTCCTCTACTTTACCTTGTACCAACAGTGTCTTCAATTCTTCTTGTGTGATTTTTCTTTTCATAATCGTCCTCCTTGTACGGAGGATCATTTTGCATATTGTTTCGGCGGTAAATGATCCTCATCCAATGGTATCGCTACCGCATCGCCGCTGCTTTCGGATTTCACATTTACCACCTACCTTTTTTACGTTATTATTTTATCACAATTTCATGGGATGCGAAAAACAAATTGAAGAAATCGTTTTTCGATCGCCTTCATACGCATGCACGCTATTTTTACAATGAAGCGTTGTGATTATTTACATTTTAACAATCTATTTGGCATGTGTTTCTAAAAAATTTTCCAAATCTCTTAGTTCCTGTTCACTAAATGAATAGCGCTCATTACAGAAATTACAAGTGATTTCACATCCATGGTCTTCTTCCATCATGGCAAGGCGTTCTTCTTTTGGAAGTGTAGATAACACACGTTTCATTGTGGACGCATTACAATGGCATTGGAAACATATCGGTTGTTTTGAAAGAATGTGAACATCATCATATAGAGATGAAACGATAGACTCCAATGTCTCATTGGTGCGTATCAATTCTGATACCGGCGCAAGCATATGAATGACTTGTTCCGTTTTTACAATGTCCTCCTCCAATGCATCCGGCATCATCTGTATAATCAAACCGCCAGCGGAAATCACCGCATTTGTTTCATCTACCAAAACGCCTACAGAAACCGCAGACGGCGTTTGTTCACTTGCTGTAAAATAATATGCAAAATCATCACCGATTTCACCGCTTTGTAAGGCAACCGTACCTTTCCAATTTTCCTTCATATGCAAATCTTTTATGACTTCCAATGTACCGTTACATCCTACAGCCGTACCTACCGCCAATTTACCGGTATCGTTGTAAGTCATCATAATATGCGGTTCACTAACAAAGCCGCGTACGTGACCGTCATGGTATGCATCGACCATAATGGTTCCAATAGGGCCGCCACCATTGATGACAATGGTCAACTGCTCTTGTTCGCTTTTTAACATGCTCCCCATCATACTGCCGACACTCAACGTTCTGCCTAAAGCAGCCGCAGAAGTAGGCCACAAATCAAACCGCTGCCTTGCTTCCTCAACTAATTGGGTGGAAGCGCAGGCGAAAATACGCACACGCCCTTCACATGCCATTGCCTTGATTAAACAATCTTTCATAATCATCACTCCTTATATTGTCCATAGTATAACATAAGCAATATTGTATTGCCTATCCACCTTTTTCCATATGCAAACAATAACAATGAAAACACTTATCAATTTCACTGATGTAGATAAATAATAAAAAAGGCGTCGCCGCCTTTTTTACTGAAATCGCTTAAAAAATAAGAAAGGAGAAAATAATAAAATTCAGAGGGGAAGAATTTTTAATAGTAAGAAGTTCTAATCCTTACTACGTTTACAAGTATATAAAAAACATATCATAGAAATTTCAAGTAATTAAGTGAAATTATGTGAAGCTTTGATTTACCAATTATTTACAATTTTGCGATAATCGCATCACAATATTCTTCAGTGGTTGCGTTTCCGCCTAAATCTTTTGTTCTCACTTCGCCATCTGCTAGAACCTCATAGACAGCTACACGAATACGATTGGCACATTCATCTTGTCCCAAATGATCCAGCATCATACAAGCACTCCACAACAAAGCCGTTGGATTGGCGATATGCTTGCCGGCAATATCCGGCGCACTGCCATGGACTGCTTCAAACATCGCATACTCCTCACCAAGATTGCTGGAAGGCAAAAGACCAAGTCCGCCAATTAAGCCGCTTGTCAAATCAGAAACAATATCCCCATAAAGGTTTGGCATAACCAATACATCAAACTGTGTTGGATCCATCACCAATTTCATACATACCGCATCCACAATGACATCCTCATGCACAATATCCGGATATTCTTTGGCGATTTCATGAAAAATATCCAAGAACAAACCATCGCTCATTTTCATAATATTGGCTTTATGTACACAGGTTACTTTTTGTCTGCCATGTGTTCTTGCATATGTGAAAGCATCTCGAATAATGCGTTCACTGGCTGTACGCGTAATGATTTTTATCGCATGTACCGTATTGTCATCGATTTTTTCTTCTACACCCACATATAAATCTTCGGTATTTTCACGAAATGTCACGATATCCACATTCGCAAACGGTGTAATGACGGCCGCATTTGATTTAGCCGGACGGATATTCGCATACAAATCATATTTTTTACGTAAAGTGACATTCAATGATCGAAATCCTTTGCCAATCGGCGTTGTGATCGGTGCTTTCAAAAGCACTTTGTTTTTCTCAAACGATGCATATGCTTCATCCGGTATCAATTTTCCATTGCGTTCATATTCTGCTTCGCCTACTTCAAAACATTCATAGTCCAAATTTGCTTCTGCGCATTTTAAAATCCGCATGACTGCAGAAACAATCTCCGGTCCTATACCGTCTCCTTTAAACACTGTAACTGTTTTTGTCATCTTAATCATTCCTTTCAGTTTACCTTTTAAATATAAGAAACAACAATTTTCATTTTTAAATCATTTTACATTTTCATTAAAATGCTTTTCACGGTCATTCACAAGACTTAGTATACCATAGGAAGTTTTTCTTGTATATCACATTTTATTGGCATGGTATTTTTATCATTGTTTGCCTATTTTACTTTTACTCAATCATGGTATCTTGCTACAATTTAAATTTTTTTATCCAAAAGAACAAAGAAAGTTGGAAGTCTTCACAAACGATTGGAATGAGAAGCGCACAATAAAAAAGATAGCGATAACTTGAAAAGCAACCTCTATAATAAAAATTAAAAGACAAAATCCTCAATACAAACAAAAAGGCAACCTTTGCTATATATCTGTTACCTTTTTATGTTTATGCCAATCACAAGCAAATCTTATTTTCTATCATCGATATCAATATATTCCTGCAATTCGCCAACATACTTCGTTGCCGGACGCATGATTTTGCCATCGTAAAGTTTGTTTTCCAAATTGTGTGCTAGCCAGCCGACCGTTCTGGCACATACAAACAATGGCGTAAACATATCTCTGGGGATATTCATTAAATCATAAACGAATCCGCTGTAAAAATCGACATTGCTGGAAACATGTATGCCCTTCTCTTCCAACATGACTTCTTTTGCACACTCCTCAAAGCGACAGTAAAAATCAAATTCTGCCTCCTTATTTTTTTCAATAGCCAATGCTTTTGAATGCGATTTCAGAAGTTCTGCTCTAGGATCCGACAATGTATAAATCGCATGTCCCATACCATAGATCAAACCACTGTGATCGAAGAAATCTTTATTCAAAATCTTGCGCTGCAACGCTTTGATAGTTTCATCACATGCATCCAAACCTATTGAAGATATAACCTCTTCCATCATGTGACACACTTGGATATTGGCGCCACCGTGTCTTGGACCTTTCAGCGATCCAATAGATCCCGCCACCGCAGAATAAATATCGGTACCGGTTGATGAAATGACCACATTGGTAAATGTAGAATTGTTGCCGCCGCCATGGTCCGCATGAATCACAAGCATCAAATCCAAAATACTTGCTTCACGTGCAGAAAATTTGGAATCTGCTCTTAACATATGCAAGATATTCTCCGCCATACTGTAATCTTTTCTTGGATAATGAATATGTAGCGACGCTTTTTCATAATGATGCGCTTTGGAATGGTACGCATAACAAAGAATCGAAGGCATCTTTGCCATAATCGATAAGCCTTGATACAACGTATGGGAAATGGAAACATCATCCGGCGATTCATCAAAATCATAGAGATTCAGTACTGCCTGCTGCAACTGGTTCATTAAGTTTTTGGATGGCATCTGTAATATGGATGTTTCTAAAAATTTATCTGGCAATTCATAATGATGCTTTAAAACCGATTGAAAAGTCGCCAGTTGTTCTGCCGTTGGCAAAAATCCAAACAACAATAAGAAACAGGTTTCTTCAAAAGCATATGCGCCATTTCTTTGATCGCGGCCATAGATCAAATCACGAACTTCAATGCCGCGATAATACAATTTACCATGGGCGTCTTTTTTCACACCGTCCTTGCGTATATATCCAACCACATCCGCAATTTTGGTCAAGCCGACGCACACGCCGGTTCCATCCTCATTGCGCAGTCCTTTTTTTACATCAAATTGTTTAAACAGTTCATTGGGAATATCGGTAACGCTTAAACTTTTCTCATAAAATTTCTTTATATTTTGATCCATTTCCTCATCCCTTCTTTCATAATCGTTTCATCCATTATAACATATTTTCATAAATTCATTGAAATTTTTTCAAGAATATCTGTTATAATTAACAGGAGTCATCACTAAAACATAACACTATATTATAAAGAAAGGGAGGATTTTATGCCAACGATCACAGAAAAAATCATACAAGCTCACCTTGTCGAAGGTGAAATGAAGCGAGGGACACCGATTGCCATCAAAATAGATCAAACGCTGACGCAGGATGCGACCGGAACCATGGCATATCTGCAGTTGGAAGCAATGGGTATAGATCAGGTAAAAACAGAATGTTCCATCAGTTATGTCGATCATAATACATTACAAAGCGGATTTGAAAATGCTGATGATCATAAATATTTACAAACCGTTGCCGCAAAACACGGTGTGTATTTTTCAAGACCGGGAAACGGTATTTGTCACCAAGTACATTTGGAGCGATTCGCAATGCCATATAAAACGCTTCTTGGCAGCGATTCCCATACACCTACAGCCGGGGGAATGGGAGCACTTGCCATGGGAGCCGGTGGTTTGGATGTTGCCTGCGCCATGGCAGGAAGAGCATTCCATTTGACAATGCCATATATCGTAAACGTCCAATTAACAGGCGTCTTACAGAAAGGCGTCTCTTCCAAAGACGTCATCCTAAAACTATTGGGCATGTTAAGTGTCAAAGGCGGAGTAGGCAAAGTCATTGAATACAGTGGAGATGGTTTACAAAACTTGAGCATACCACAACGTGCCACGATAACGAATATGGGCGCTGAACTAGGTGCGACTACATCCATTTTCCCAAGTGATGAAATCACAAAAGAATTCTTGAAAAAACAAGGACGTGTTGAAGATTATATGCCATTATTCGCTGATGAAGATGCAATATATGATGAAACTTATGTAATTGATCTAAATACGTTGGAACCGATGATAGCCATGCCGCACAGTCCGGATCATGTGGTGCCGGTTTCAGAAGTAGAAGGACTCAAAGTAGATCAATGTTCGATTGGCAGCTGTACGAATTCATCCTATATGGATATGATGAGCGTAGCGAACATCCTCAAAGGAAAAACCGTTGATGAAAATGTATCTTTGACCATTTCACCGGGATCAAAGCAAGTATTAAACATGATTGCACGCAACGGCGCCCTAGCTGAAATGATCGCATCCGGCGCCAGAATTCTGGAAAGCACCTGTGGTCCCTGCATCGGTATGGGTCAATCCCCTATTACCAATGCCTTATCACTACGCACCTTTAACCGCAACTTCTATGGAAGAAGTGGTACACTCAGCGCAAAAGTTTGCCTAGTCTCCCCGGAAACCGCAGCGGCCAGCGCCATTCACGGATACTTGAGCGATCCACGCAAAGAAGAATGGGAAGCAATCGAAGAACCCAAACAATTTCTGATAGATGATCGCTGTATCATCAAACCGGATCCGGCACACGCAGACAAAGTGGAAGTCATTCGCGGCCCCAACATTAAGCCGCTACCCATCAATACACCGATGGAAGATTCCATTCAAAAGCACGTACTGTTAAAAGTAGAAGACAATATCACGACCGATCATATTATGCCAGCTGGCGCAAAAGTCCTTCCTTATCGCTCCAATATTGAAAAAATATCTGAATTTGTATTTCGTGATGTCAAAGAAAACTTCGCTGGCTTATGTAAAGAAAAAAACGGTGGCATCATCATTGCCGGTAGTAACTATGGACAGGGATCTTCACGTGAACATGCCGCATTGGCGCCGATGTATCTTGGCGTGAAAGCAATTATCGCAAAAAGTTTTGCCCGCATCCATCACGCAAACTTGATCAATTTCGGTATCCTGCCGCTTACATTTTGTGATGAACAAGATTTCGATACCATCGATGAAGACGATATACTGATTTTAGAACATTTACATGAACTGGCCCCGGACTCCACCTTAACAATAAGCAATCAAACAAAAAATACGACATTTACAGTCAAACACGCCTGCAGTCAACTGGATATTGAAACACTCCTAGCGGGAGGTACACTCAATCTCATTAAACAGCTACAGCACAAGGAGACTTCAGAATGAAAAAATATGCTTGGCTCATTTGTTTTCTCATCATTTTTACAAGCTGTACGAACAAAAAAACAGAGGAAAACAATGTCAAAGGATGCGATGGTGATGAAATATGCGATGTAAAAAATCAGGCAGATATGAGCGGATATGAAACAATGAAAGATGCGGACCATCGCTTTATCTCCATTCCAATGCAGGATTTTTTAGTAAAAACGGAAAATAAGGAAAGCGGCATCTTCTATTTTGGATACGTTGCCTGTCCTTGGTGTCAGGAAGCAGTTCCCGTTATGAATGAAGTTGCCAAACAGCTTGATCTAAATATCTATTATATAGATAAAAAAGCAGAAACTTCTGATGAGGCGACCATTGCCAAAGTGGAAGACGTATTAAAAGACATCCTTACAGAAATGGATGGAAAACCACACTTGTATGTGCCGGAAGTCGTTGTTGTCAAAGACGGTGAGATCATCGATCATCATTTAAGCACCATAGGAGATTATGACGCACATGAACGCACAATGACAGCGCAAGAACAAGAACAGCTGAAGCATCTGTATCAGGATTTATTTTCTAAACTAAAGGAATGATGGACATCAAACAGAACATTACCGTTCTGTTTGATTTTTTTTATAATTTCCATAAATTTCCAATTACTGTTGATATAACAAGAATTTACAATAAATGCAAGAAAGAAAAGTCGGTTTTTTATTTCTTCATTATCAATATTTTTGCTGAAAACGTTCTATATTGGAACGTATGCCGACGGTTTTTTTTAAACATACTATAATTAAAAGACAGAGGTTGATGTTGATGAAAGAGAACTATAGTTTAAGGATGATGGAAGCCATCAAAGAAGAAATGCAGTTTAAAAATATCACGCAGGATCAAATGGCAAAAAAGATTGGGATCAGTCGTTCTTCTTTGAGCAAAATTCTTTCCGGACATTACAAGGCCGACTTTCAAATCGTTGCGGAGTTGGTCACTTTGCTGGATATGAGCATGGATGATGTCGTTATGAAAAAAAAGAATAAAACAAAGTTTATTCTTGAAATAGAAGTTTCCGGCGATGCCAAAATATCGAATGTCAATATTGAAAGTAGCTAACTACTTTTTTTTATACCTTTTTATACTGCGCAGCGATTTCTTTTAGTTTGGCTAGACGATGCTTCATCCCCGACTTAGAAATTGTTTCACCGTAACGCTCATGAAATTCATCACAAAGCTCATTCAGACTGGCTTCCGGAAACTGTTTGCGTAATGTGGCTGCCTGTACCAGTTTTTCAGGCAACGTGTCCAAACTTCGATAGGTTTCGATCCACTGAATGTCCTCTAATTGTTTTTTGCCGGCGCTGATTGTTTTCATTTCATTGGCCAACTCACAGTTATCTAACCTTGTTAAAGAATTCATAAAATCTCTTTGAATACGGCTGTCTTCAAATGTGAACAAGGCTTCACTAGCGCCAATACAACGCAAAAAATCGGATATTTTATCACTGGCTTTCAGATAAACGACATCCTGAGCACGGCGCTTGATATATTTGGCAGGCAAATCAAATCGTTTCATCAACTTCATCAAAAATGTTGCGTGGTCTTTGGAATTTGCGACGATTTCCAAATGATAATTCGCTGTCTGCGGTCGGTTCACACTACCGCTTGCTAAAAAAGCACCTGCCAGATAGGCTCTTGCGCAGCACTCTTTTTTCACCATTTGTGTACTGGGGTAAGCACGAAGTCCATCCGTATCCATGATTTGCAAATCATTTAAGATCGCTGTGGCATGATTCACAATTCTCAATACATATATATTGTTTTTCTTTAATTTCATTTTTCTTAATACAGACAGCTGGGAAGAAACCTGATATCGCTTCTTCATCAATTTCAGCACACGTTTTGCGGTATCCACATTTTCACTGCGCATTTCTATGCTCATTCCAAAAGACGTCAAAGATAAACTGGCGCACATCTGAATGATGGCGGACAATTCTGCCTGTTCGCAACACGCATGAAGTTCATTCATGGCGATTTCTTTTTTTACATCTGTCGTAAAACTCATGCGTTTTTATCCTCTTTCACCAATTCTTCCATGACGCGCTTGATTTTTTCACCGTCATGACGGATCAAATCGTTATCAAATGCCAAAATGTCCCTGTTCCAAATTTCATATGCATGGGATACATCACGTATGCCAACTTCACTTGCGCCCATATCATGGTATTTCATCAAAATATCATCTCGTATTTCATTATTGTGATGGATGACAATATCGACCGCATAAGGACCCGTATGATCAATAATGGCCTGTACGTGATCTTCCAACATATAACCATCGGTTTCACCGGGCTGTGTCATCGCATTACAGAAATAGATCTTCTTGGCTTTACTAAGAGAAAGTTCTTCACGAATTTTTGAAATGATGAGATTTGGCATAATGCTTGTATACAGCGATCCAATTCCATAAATAATGAGATCCGCATGACGTATTGCGTCAAGCGCCTGTTCGCTTGCCTGTACATCACTTTGATAAAAAACACGGCTGATGCGATTATCAAAGGATGGTATATTACTTTCTCCGCGTACAATCGTGCCGTCTTCCATTGTGGCAAACAGCGTGATTACTTCCGTGCTGCTGGGAATAATATCTCCTTTAACCTTCATGACCTTGGAAAATGACTGGACGGCTTCCATAAAGCTTCCGCAGTTTTGTGTTAAAGCTGTCAAAATCAGATTTCCCAGATTATGTCCGCCCACATCTTCTTCACCGCCCGCGAAACGATGATTCATGAGTGTTGACAACAATGTCTCACTCTCTGCCATTGCACACATGACATTGCGGATATCACCCATTGCCGGTATTTGATACTGCGCGCGAAGTCTGCCAGTACTACCACCGTCATCTGCGACAGTCACAATCGCAGAGAGTTTGATATTCTTTAAATGCTTCAATCCGCGCACAATCATGGATAATCCATGCCCGCCGCCGATTACAACGATATGCTTCATATGTCTTATCTCACTTTCTTATCTCGATGCGATTTGAAACAGTGATATTTCTTCTTGTAATGTTCATATAGCCAATTGGTCACCGATACACTGCGATGATGTCCACCGGTACAGCCGATGCATACGCTCAAATGGTTTTTGTTTTGTTTCGCATATGATTCAAAACAAAAGTCTAGCGTTTGTGTCAGATGTTTCAGAAGTTGTTTTGTTTCATCAAATTTCATCACATAATCATAAACCGGTGCGTCATCTCCGGTTAATTCTTTCAGTTCATCCACATAGTAAGGGTTAGGGAGAAAACGCGTATCAAAGATAATATCCGCATCCAGTGGTACGCCATGCTTGTAGCCAAAGGATACGAAGGATATGGAGAATACGTCATGCGAAGTTAGCTTCAGTTTTTCCATTAAAATCGCTTTGAGTTCTGCTTGCGACAGTTTGGTCGTATCGATTCTCATAATAGAATTATCATTTAAATTTTCAAACATATCGCGCTCTACTTCAATGGCTTCCTCCAACGTATTTGCCTTGGAAGCAATCAGCATCGGGTGATGCCTTCGTGTAAATTTATAGCGTAATAACAGCTTTTCATCACTTGCATCAAAAAAAATAACTTTTACATTTGTTTCGATGTTTTTAAAATAATTCAGAAATTTGGGATAGTCCAGCGCAGTCGTCGCCAATGCGATATTGGAATATCGCGGATCGATTTTTGAATGAATAATCTCTCCCAGATTAGAAAGCAACTGTACCGGAAATTGGTCAATACAATGATAGCCCATATCTTCCAATATGCCCATTGCGGTTGTTTTGCCTGCCCCTGACATCCCTGTCACAAGCAGTACGTCTTGTTGGCTCATAAAACCACCTCGTTATTAGTTTACCATAGCACGCGTTTAGAAATCCAGTGTTATATGATTTTTCTCTTTTGGAGCACCGACCTCAATAAGATATTCCACTAATTTTTTGAAATGATCCATTACTCTTTTGTGTCAATCATCCTATTGATCAAACATAAAAAGACACAGGTTAAAAATGATCCATCTGTGTCCTTTTGTTTTATGCTTAAGCTGTCATGAAGATAGTTTCACGATTTTTGTCAATACATCCACTGCCAATTTCATTTCATCGATACATGCGTATTCATAACGACCATGACAATGATAACCTCCCGTCCCTAAATTGGGACAAGGCAGACCCATATACGTCAATCTTGCGCCATCGGTTCCTCCACGTATTGGTTCATAGCGATATGTTATATTGCATTTCTTCATTGCGTTTTCTACTCGCTCCAAAATATCTTTTCTTTGTTCAATAAACGCACGCATATTGATATATTGATCTTGTATCAAACAAGTGACAATATCTTCTCCATATTTTTGGTTCAAAAACGCTGCCGCATGTAAGAAATCTGTTTTTTGCCGTTCAAAAATTGCTTTGTCATGATTTCGGATGATATAGGTCATATCACATGATTCACAATCTCCCTGCATGCCATGAAGATGATGAAAACCTTCATACCCCTCAGTACAAGCCGGATTCTCAAACTGTGGCAACAGCTGATGAAACTCCATCGCAATACAGGATGCATTGCGCATTTTATTTTTTGCATATCCTGGATGAATCACATTGCCTTTGATATGAACAGATGCGCTTGCGGCATGAAAATTTTCGTAATTGATTTGTTCGACTCCGCCACCATCTACCGTGTAGGCAAAATCTGCGCCAAATTTTTCAACATCGAAATGATCCGTTCCTTTTCCGACTTCTTCATCCGGTGTAAAGGCAATACATATCTTGCCATGCGGAATATCTTCTTTGATGATGCGCTCTGCCATCGTCATAATTTCCGCAACACCTGCCTTATCATCGGCGCCCAATAGGGTCGTGCCATCGGTCACAATCAAATCTTTTCCTATATGCAGTTTCAAAGAATCAAATGATTTTGGTGACAATACAATGCCCAAGCTTTCATTGAGTATGATATCACCGCCATCATAGCGTTCCACAATGCGCGGTTTGATTTGCGCGCCGCACATATCCGGAGATGTATCCATATGCGCAAGCAGACCGATGGATGGCGTTTCACTTTCTACATTGGCGTTTATCCACCCATATACTACGCCAAAAGCGTCCACATGCGCTTCACTCATACCAATCGCCTTCATTTCTTCGACCAATTTTTCCGCAAGCTTCAGCTGTCTGTTTGAGGTCGGCGTTGTTTCTGAATTTGGATCGGAGGTCGTATCATATGACACATACTTTAAAAATCGTTCTACTACATTCATACTAATTCTTCCTTTCTTTTGGATCTTTTACAAACAATAAAATCCATGCGCCCAATAACATCATCGGAATCAATCCCAAGATTCCCATCTGTGTTTGTCCGCTGATTTGAATAATCAATGCGATTGCCATAGGCCCGATGATAGATGAGAATTTTGAGAACACCGAAAAGAAACCAAAAAACTCATTGGCATCTGCCTTGTCCGGTATCAGTTTCGCAAAATACGAACGCGAAACAGACTGTATGCCCCCTTGGAAACATCCTACCAATATTGCGACAATCCAGATAAATCCTGTATGAACGGGAATCAAAGCGCCGCAAATCACAACGCCCAAATATCCAAAGATTCCTGCAAAAATCATTTGTTTGGATCCAAATCTCTCTACAAGTTTACCAAAAAAGATTGCGCTTGGAAAGGCGATGATGTTAATGGCAATCACAACGACAAGGCTCATGACATCACTGATGCCCATTTCGGTAGCTAAGGAAACCGCCATTTTGATGACGGTATTCACACAGTCAATGTAGAAAAAATAAGAAATACAAAACAGAAATATATTTTTGTTTTTCTTGATATTGCGAAACGTATGCCATAGCCTTGCGAATGATTCTTTCACAACATGATCCACCGGTTCATGATATTGTCTCTGTTTGATGTTTTTCAACATAGGAAGTGAATAAAAAAACCACCACAAAACTGCCATCCCCATTGTAAGTGAACATGCCAAGCGATATGTCAAGGTGAATGATCCAATCATCACATTCCCTTGTGCATCTCCAAATAACGTCACAGCCGCAAAAGGTAAAATGAAGATCAGAAACGGCAAAACGGATCCGATATAACCCCATGCATATCCGGCCGCGGATACTTTATCGACGCGCGCATCTTCACATACATCTACGATAAATGCATCATAAAAAATGATAGAACCGTTATAACCAATCATAGCGATACAAAAAATGACGATTGCGCTCAAATAATCAATCGAAGGCAAACATAATAACAATCCTGCCACAATGCCAAGAAACAGAAAAAAACGGAAGAATTTCATTTTCTTACCCTTGTAATCCGCAATCGTACCCAAGATTGGCGATAAAACTGCGAGTATCAGTCCATAAATCGCATTTGCCCATCCAACATAGACACTGGAATCCCCTGGTGTAATTTTCGCAATCAATAATGGGAATATAACCGTACAGGTTGTCAGCACCTGCGCGCTGTTCCCAATATCGTATAAAATCCAGCTGGTTTCTTCTTTCGTAAAACCAAACTTGGACAATAGTTTTGTGAACATAAACAAAACCTCCTCATATGTCTACATTATAACAGTTTGAACATCAAAATGCATCACTCTTTCATGAAAGTTTTTCCTATTTGTCATGTGTGTTTTGATAAACTTTATGCATTTGAGAAACTCAACTACATTTCTATATGAAAAAAGAACCTTTTATAAAGATTCCTGCCTTTCTCTTATATCGGACAAGCCCACAATATAATCAACTGTGGTATGATAAAATTCTGCCAATGTAATCAGATGACGTACCGGTATTTCCTGTACGCCGGTTTCATATCTGCTATATTGTTGCTGGGTCGTTTTCAAAAGCGCTGCGATTTGTTGTTGCTTTATATCATTGTCTTCTCTCAAATCTTTCAAACGCTTAAACTTCATATTGAAATCACCTCGCAGTCAAATGATAAATGATGAAAACATTCACAGATTGACTTTACATCTTATAAGATGTATTATTAGTATGATGTTATGATTTCAAATTTACTAAAAGAAAAGGTGAATAAAAGCATGAGATCGCAATGCAAGAAAAACATATTGACTTTCCTTTTGATGTTTCTAATTCTACTTCTTATGAGTCTGTTTCTGGTACAGTGCAAACAATCCCATACACAGGTGCCGGTTTGTCCGAATAATAACAGAGGGAATTGTTACACACCACATTAAACTATAAATTCAAACGTATCGAAAGCCTTTACTGAATGTGGATGTAAAAAGTGGATAAAACTACGTTGTAAAAAATATGTTTATAGTCACAATACAGTTGATATTTAACAATCATCTGGTATCTTTTTCATTGTCAAAGAAGTTTATTTTTATAGAACAGATGGATAAAAAAGTTATCCACACACGAATAGTGGACAACTTTTTACAACACTTTTTCTACTCTACATTTATCATAACTTATTATCTTTTTGTTAATCATGGAACGTGACAATATTTCATTGATTTCTTTTTGCGGTAAAATATTTTTCAATGTCGTGACTATCCGACTTCATTTTTTAAGATTATCTTTTCATCACTATTCAAATCAAAAGCAATAAAATTTAAGTATTATACCATTGAACAAAAAGTGCCATACGCACTTTATTGTTTATAAAATCTAAAACTTCAAAACGAAGCGGCATGTATATATTTCAACAAATATAAACATTTAAAATCTATTCTTCATTTTTTTGATCATTTTTATAATCTTCATAAAATGAGTGCTTTAATGAACAAGCTGTGCAGTCCCTCCCACAACCATGACACCCATCTTTTTTCTTGTTTCTTGTTAAGTAGGTCAATATTCCCAAAACCGCAAGCACAATGATAATCGCAAATACATCAATCCATGTCATAAGATTCCTTCTTCCTGCATTATTATATACAATAGGATAAGTTTTGTCACAGAAAAACAGAACCAATTTGATAAATCAACAATGCGACAATATAAGCACATGCGGTTTGATACATCACCGTATAAATCGCCTCTTTCCAAGAGCCAAGTTCTCGTTTTGTAGCTGCCAACGCTGCAATACATGGCATATAAAGCAATGTAAACGCAAGAAATGCATACGCACTCAATCCCGTAAACATCGATTGTAAAGCAATGAACAAACCAGTATCACCACCACTCAGAACACTTAACGTCGACACAACGCTTTCTTTAGCGCTGATGCCGCTAACAAGCGCGGTTGCCGCTCGCCAATCACCAAAGCCAAGCGGCGCAAATACTTTCGCCAATAAATTTCCAAAGGATGCCAAAATGGATGTAGCGCTGTCATCAAGATAATGTAACTGCCAGTCAAAGCTTTGCAAAAACCATATGAGAATGCTCGCAACAAAAATTACCGTAAATGCACGATGCAAAAAATCTTTTGCTTTCTCCCACATATGCAAAAAAACGTTTTTCAAAGACGGTATGCGATAACTGGGAAGTTCCATAACAAATGGCATAGATGTCCCTTGGAATACCGTTTTTTTCAAAATCAAGCCACTAAGAATCGCTACTACCATTCCCAGTGAATAAATCGATATCAAAACCCAAGCTGTATGATTTGGAAAAAAAGCAGCGGTGATCATGCCATATATAGGAAGCTTCGCACTACAAGACATAAACGGTGTGAGCAATATCGTCATTTTACGATCTCGCTCGCTGCTCAATGTTCTTGTGGACATGATGGCAGGGACGCTGCATCCAAAGCCAATCAGCATCGGTACAAAACTTTTTCCGGACAATCCAATTTTTCGCAGTGATTTATCCATAACAAATGCAACACGCGCCATATATCCGGAATCTTCCAATAACGACAAAAAGAAAAACAAAATGACAATGATAGGAAGAAATGATAAAACGCTACCCACACCTGCGAACACACCGTCAATGATCAGCGCATGTAGCCATGAACTTACCTGTGCTTGATCCAACCAATCGCTTACTTGATTTGTAACGATTTCAATGCCTTCCTCCATCCATGTTTGCATTGTCCCTCCAAACACCACAAACGTCAAATAAAAAATCACCAACATGATCAAAATGAAGATCGGAATTCCCAAATACTTATGTGTAAGCCAACGATCGATTTTTTCACTGCGCTGTTGTCCATATGTCTCTTGCTTTTTGAATACGCTGTCCTTACAGATTTGCTCAATGTACGAATAGCGCATATCCGCCAGCGCTGCTTCTCTATCGGTATCCAAAGCATGCTCCATACTTTTTACAATGTCATTGATAATGTGCAAATCATCCTCATGTAGATGCAGTGCTTCCTGCATCAATACATCGCCCTCCACCAATTTCGTAGCCGCAAATCGTAACGGAATTTTTGCGTCTGATGCATGATCCTCAACAATGTGCGCAATCGCATGAAGCGCACGATGCACTTCTCCTTTACAGAAATCCAAATGTTCAATGGCGGTATTTTGTTTTACGACCTTTTTAACGGTTCTAACCAAATCACTGATTCCTTCTTTATGTGCCGCAGAAATCGCAACAACCGGTATCGACAGTTCTTTTGAAAGTTTTTCCGTATCGATATGATTTCCACTATTGATAACCTCATCCATCATATTTAATGCAATGACCATAGGAACTTGCAATTCCATCAGCTGCATCGTCAAATACAAATTCCGTTCAATATTGGTCGCATCCACAATATTGACAATTACATCCGGATGCTCATGCAATATAAAATCCCTTGTGACGATTTCTTCACTTGTATAAGGTGATAAACTATAGATGCCCGGTAAATCAACAATGGACGCCTCCTTATACGCTTTTAACTGCCCTACTTTTTTCTCAACTGTAACACCGGGGAAATTTCCCACATGCTGGTTACTACCGGTTAAAGCATTGAAAAGCGTCGTTTTACCGCTGTTTTGATTTCCTGCAAGCGCAAGCAGTATTTGTGACATCCTGTTTCACCTCAATTTCAATCTTTGCCGCATCTTCTTTTCGAATGCTCAGTACATAACTTCTGATATAAAGCTCCATAGGATCACCCATCGGTGCGACCTTTCTGACAAAAACAACTGTTTTTGGAGTTAAACCCATGTCCAACAGTCTTCTTCTCAACGCACCTTCGCCACCAACTTTTGTTATAATGCCGCTATTTCCAGGTTTGATTTGATCCAATGTCGTCATACAAGCGTTCCTTTCCATTTTTTTATGAAACTGTACATATTATACTTCATAAAAAGTTAGCATTCAATAACTTTTGTTTTATTTTCTTTGTTTTTTGCATGATGAATCTGTATTCTGTAAGAAAATGTATGAATAAAGCAAATGCATCTATCGATTGAGAAAAAAATCAACTCAGTATGATTACAATTTTTGTTAAGGTGATGACTTCGTGATATGATTTTTAATCCAAATTTAACTGACACGTTATCTTTAGAAAACAGAAATATGGCGAAAGTAATCAATTTTATTGCACAATATTCCAGTGGGGGTAGAGGATCTTATTTAAGGAAATTGTAACCGGTACTTTATGAGCCTAGACT
The DNA here is from genome assembly GCA_910576345.1 of Erysipelotrichales bacterium. Lineage (GTDB taxonomy): Bacteria > Bacillota_I > Bacilli_A > Erysipelotrichales > Erysipelotrichaceae > C-19. The sequence continues at coordinate 16,357 of CAJTIT010000024.1, read as the reverse complement.
TATATAATCCATCTTGACGGATACATTCTTACATCATCCTATATGATAAGAATGATTTCATTTTATATAAAGAAAAGCACTTATCCAATAAAATTGAATGCGTGCTTTTCTATTTTTATACTTCTTTCTTACTATATTGTCCCTATTGATTCCATCTTATTGCACAGATACGACTACGCCAGAGAATTCTTCATCAATAAATGCTTTTATATCATCACTTTTTAAAATCTCCACCAGCGCTTTCACTGCAGCATCGTCTTTCTTTTCTTCTCTTACCGCAATCACATTCGCATATGTTTGTGCAGCTTCATCATTTACTTCTTCACAACAAATCAATTTATCGGAAACATTCGCATCCAATGCATAATTCCCATTAATAACGGCAATTTTCACATCGGGCAGTTTGCTAGGAATCTGACTCGCTTCTACTTCATAGATTTCAATATTCTTTGCCTTGGATTCAATATCTTTTACTGTCGCATTGATTCCGGCACCTTCCTTTAATTTAATGATTCCATATTTATCTAACAATAATAATGCACGCGCTTCATTTGTCGCATCGTTTGGAACGGCAATTTTGTCGCCATCAGATAAATCATCTGCCGAAATGGTCGTTCTTCCTGCCGGATCGTTTGCATAAATTCCTAATGGCTCGAAATGAATAGAACCTGCACTTACCAGATAACCATCTTGACCACTTGCATAATTGGAATCCGCATTATAGCCATCCAAAAATGGCTGATGCTGGAAATAATTCGCATCCAAAGATTGATCACTTGTTGCCGGATTGATTCTTGCCCAATCCGTAAATTCTACGATTTCCAGATCGAACCCCTGTTCTTTCATCTTTTCTTTCGCCGCATTTAGAATCACCGCATGAGGACTGCTGGTCGCCCCAACTTTTATTTTAGTCAAACCTTCAGAATCCTCACCGGAAGAACCACAACCGCTGATCCCGGTACATAATACCAATGCCAATAATCCAAATACAAATTTTTTCATGTTCGTTTTCTCCTTTTCTTTAATGTGTTGTTCTTTTCACAATGAAATCACCAATACTTTGAATCAAGGTAATGAGCAATAATATAATGATCACCACCATATAAATAACGTCATACATGTATCGGTTATAACCGTATCGAATCGCCATATCTCCCAAACCGCCTGCGCCAATCGCTCCGGCAATCGCAGTCAAACCTACCAAAGAAATCAATGTGATCGTCGCTGCACGGGCAATACCAGGAATACTTTCTTTCAAATAGACATGCAAGATGATTTCTTTTGGCGATAATCCCATTGCTTGACTGGCCTCAATCACTCCATTATCTACTTCTGCCAAAGCGCTTTCTATCTGTCTGGCAAAAAATGGGGTCGTCCCTACGATCAAAGAAGGCAAAGCCCCTGCAATACCAATGGAAGTATGCATGAGCATTCTCGTTACGCCAACCATGAGCGCCATTAAAATAATAAATGGAATGGAGCGAAAGAGATTGATGATCTTATCCAGTATAAAGAAAATAATCCTGTTTTCCAATATGCCGCCTTTTTTGCTCACTACAAGCACAATAGCAAATAACAAGCCAAATACAAATGATATCACTCCCGTAATGACAAGCATTTGCAACGTCTGCATCAAACTGATTGGAAATTCATCAGCCAATTCAACGACATTCGGCATCCAGCTGCTTAACCACGCAATCATATCGTATCACCTCCACTTCTACACCACTCTTCTCTAAATAATCAAGTGCCGCTTGCTTTTTTTCATCTGATGCATCCAATATAACTACCATATCGCCAAACGGCGTATCATGAATCACTTCTACATTTCCATATATAATGCTTATCTCAACACCTATATTGGCACAAATATGAGACAGCATCGCTTCTTTTGTATTGCCGGCGCCATATTTCAGATGTATTAACCACTGCCCTTTTGACACTTGGGTAAACACATGATTGTTTTCCACCATTTCATAGATTTTGGAAATCGCTGATGTAGATTGGATAAATTTTTTCGTCGCATCTGCCTTGGGATGTGCAAATATATCCAAGATTGACCCACTTTCCACGACAACGCCATGTTCCATAACAGCGACACGATCACAAATTTCTTTAATCACTGCCATTTCATGTGTAATCAATACAATGGTAATATGCAAACGCTGATTCAATTCTTTCAACAGTTTCAATATAGATTGCGTTGTTTGCGGATCCAAAGCGCTTGTCGCTTCATCACACAATAATACGCTTGGATCATTCGCCAATGCTCTGGCAATTGCGACTCGCTGTTTTTGTCCACCGGATAATTGAGATGGATACGCATCCTTTTTATCTGCCAAATCCACCAAAGACAATAACTCCGACACCTTTTTTTGTATTTCATCTTTCGTTAGACCACTGTTTTTTAGTGGAAACGCAACATTTTGAAATACCGTTCTGGAACGCATCAAATTAAAATGCTGAAAAATCATTCCGATTTTCTTACGCATCTTACGCAAATCTTTATCACTTAGCTCCAGCATATTGTGCCCATCTACCAATATATCACCCTCTGATGGACGCTCCAATAAATTAATGCATCGAATCAGTGTTGACTTACCGGCTCCACTATAACCAATCACGCCAAAGATTTCACCTTTTTCGATATGCAGACTGACATCTTTTACCGCATGTACATGATCATGTTTCGTTTGAAAAGTTTTCGATACATGTCTAAGTTCAATCATGCAAGATTCTCCTTTCAAAAAAAGAGCCTTCGCCATAAGGACGAAGACTCGTGTTACCACCTTAATTTATGATTTCCTCACAGAAATCACCTCTTCAGGTACGGCCGTACAAATTACGGATGATACCCTAGCGCTATAACGTGCGCACACGCCGCAACCTTAGTGAAATCCCTCGAATGCGGCAGCTCCAAGACCATGTTCAACAGATACTTACTTTATCTTCTTTCACCTTGCGAAGACTCTCTACAAAACCGTTCTCTGTTTACTTATCTTTTCTCAGCTATCTTTTATGTCCCTAATGATATACCACTTTTTCTCATTCGTCAATCTTTTTTTTGATTTTTTTCACTGCTCCTGATTTTATCATTTAGAAATAAAAATGACTCTTTAGAAAAACGTCTACAACGTTTGTTTAAAAAGTCATGCAAATCAAATAAATATTACAATTCTCATGATTTCAAATCATACTTTAACCGATATGTTTTCCCTTCACTTTCATCATCAAAGTATTCCGTATAACTAAATACGATCTTTTTGGTGTCCTGTGCAATCAAAAACACAAGAACGCCCTTCATTTCCTCGTTTGGTTTCAAAGCGTATGTGTCAGGAAACTGGTGCGTGACGCCAAACTCCTCTTCAGGTTCAAATGGTCCCTCACCATCAAATTTAATATAGAAATCTTCCTTGAACATGCTTAATATTTCATTGGTCATGTTATGAACAGTCAAATGCATTAATAAGAACTGAGCACCTTCATCTACATGAAACTGATTCAATGTCTGTCCGCACAATTCGATTTTCCGTAATGTACAAGTGAAAAACTGTGTCTGAAAACAATTCTTCATCGCAGGATTGGGACAATAATCGCTTGTCAGCAATCGCTTTTCACAGTCATTTTCATGTGTGATAATTTCCATGAATTCCACCTCCATAGTACATTATATGTATTTGGACGTCATGATTTGTGTCGAAAATGCATTAAATCAATAAATATGGATAAATACGCACACCGTTCTTGATTACTTGAAGTATATTGGATCCATGCCAGCGATTTAACACATCAGAAAATGAACGACCTTCGCTCATCAATACGTTCGCTTTCCAAGATGGTCGAAGCTGCCCAACCTGTCTAAGACGCAAAGCGCGCGCAGGATATACGCAACACGCTGCCAAAATCTGTGTTTCGCTTAATTCCGGATGCCACAAAGCATAAAGTTTGGCACACTGCAGCTGATCCAAACAATCCACCGTGAGATGAGCGCTGCTGATACAAAAGCGGCGATAGCTTTTCGTGATTTCCGCAGGATGAAGCGGGTGAACGATTGGATAACGATGTTTTGTTTTCACTACCGGTTCCACTCGCAAACAACTACGTTTTGTTTCGTCTATAGGTTCTGTACCCACTATCATAGTGCCATTTTTCAATAATCGATTGCCTGTTTCATATAATTTGATCCAATCATTTACACGTCCTTCCATATGATCAGAAAAACAAACATCCACATCAATAAATCCCGGGAACGCAATGTTTCCTCTGCCCTCCAAAATTCTTGTATCCTTTTCAATCCATTCCTTTCCTTCCCCAAGACCAAGTGATAGAATTTTATCATGATGTATGGCTATATATCCATCATGAATCACCTGATCAAAAGGAAACACCATGGGATATATGGATTCCAAATGTTGGATGAGCAGCGTCGCTTTTTTCTTCATGTGCGCACCTTTTATGAATGCTTTTCAATATTCAGACGATAGAATTTTTCACATAAAGACGTGATAAAACCAGGTGTTTTTTTACGGTAAGATCGCATCACAAGCAGTGTTATCAATATACCGCCGACAAAGGCACAAAGCATATCCGTAATCGAATCATGAACACCTTGTGTATAATGATTGATACAATCGTTATTGAAAAAAATCAGCATCGCATATTCATAAAATTCCCAACACACCGCTATCGCCAAATTCATCGCATTGATAAAAATCAAGAATAAATGATAATCTTCCTTATTCTGTATATGCGCCGTTTTCTTAATGATCATAAACAACAAAATAGAACATGTCGTTAAAAGCAGACCGCTGCAAAAATGAACGACTTTATCAAATCCAAATACAGAATAACCATGAAAAACAGAACCAATCAATGAGGCAAAATAAACAAAAGCAATGTTGCAGATATCAATTTCAACCACACGTTTAAAATGTGCCAAGTGAAAAATTAACGGTACAATCCATGGCGTTAAACAAGCCACGACACACATGCCCAACGCTTGATGATCTTCCATCATCCATGAATGATAAAAACCATACACCACAGAAATCGCATAAATGAAGATCTCCGCACGTAACAGTAGCTTCAACTTTTGATTATGCTTCATGTTTTACATCCTCCAACATGGACAATTTCAGATCCAACAGTTGTTTGCTTAAATCCACATAATACACCTGTGGGTATTCAAAACGCAATACTTCATCCCAGATTTTTGAAAACTCCATTTCACTGTATGCACGAATTTGTTCCAACGTCGGCACATCATACACCAACTTCCCGCCCACAAAAATAGGTTCCAACAAATCCTTCATTTCATAAGTTCCACCGCTCAGCGTCTTATTTTTCCATGAATTCATTTGATGATAGATCGTCAGATCTTGATTTGGATCAATTAACTCATCATAAAGCGTCATTAAATCTGCCACAGCCTTATTGCTTGATTTGTCATACAAACGATACAAATTTTTAAATCCCGGATTGGTCACTTTTTCTATATTTTCACTAATTTTAATTTTGGGAATCATTTTTCCATTTTCAAAAACAGAGGACAGTTTATAAACGCCGCCAAATACCGGAGCGCTTTTACTGCAGACTAGATTCTCCCCAACTCCCATACTGTTAATTTTTGCGCCTTGTTGAATCAAGGATGTAATCAAATATTCATCTAAAGAATTGGAAACCACGATATTGGTAGATTCCATATCATTCTCATCCAATATCTTGCGTATTTGTTTGGAAAGATACGCCATGTCTCCGGAATCAATGCGGACACCTGCCAGATGATGCCCATTTGGCTCCAGATATTCTTTTGCAATGCGAATCGCATTGGGAAGACCACTGCGCAATGTATCATAGGTATCTAATAATACGGTACAAGCATTTGGATATGTTTTCGCATACGCCAAAAATGCATCATATTCACTATCAAACGATTGAATAAACGAATGTGCCATTGTGCCCATCACCGGAATATGGAATTTCTGTCCGGCATAGGTTGTGGCCGTACCTGCAACACCACCGATATAAGCAGCTCTTGCGCCATAATTGGCCGCATCAAAATTGTGAGCCCTTCTTGCACCGAATTCCATAACTGCCCTACCTTGTGCCGCTTTCACGATGCGCTTTGCCTTGGTGGCAATCAGCGTTTGATGATTGATAATCAGTAACAGTGCCGTTTCCAAGATTTGCGCTTCGATCTGTTTCGCACGCACTCTGATTAGCGGTTCATATGGAAATACCGGCGTCCCTTCCTTAATGGCATAAATATCGCCGGTAAAGATAAAATGGCGCAAATAATCTAAAAACGATTCGCTGAATGTACCCAGACTTCTTAAATACGCAATATCTTCATCACGGAAATGTAGGTTTTGAATAAAGCCGATGATTTCTTCCAATCCGGCAAATACCGTATAACCTCCGTGATCTGGATTCCTGCGATAAAACAAATCAAAAGAAACAATCTTATCTCTGTCCTTTGAATTGAAATAACACTGACTCATGGTCAATTCATAAAAATCCATGCACATGCTCAGGTTTCGCTCATCACGAAAATCAAACTGTTCATCATAATTTTTCATAATTTCTTTCTTCTTTCTATTTCACACAAGAAACAACATGAATACCATTTGCCTTCATATATGAAATCGCAAATTCATTCCAGTAACCTGCGTCGTGATCATCGCTGTGAAAGGTATCAATACAGTTGATAGGCACGAATATGCGTTTGTTTTTATCTTCCAGTTCATTAAAATACGCCTTGAGTGTCATTGCAAATTGCAAGATGCAAATGTCGCTACAACATCCTGTGATGATATAATCATCATACTTATATACATCCTCGATCAAGAATTTTTCAAATCCTTCACTGACAAAAGCATTGGTGCTGTGTTTTTCTATTTTACTCTTCACATAGGGATACAATTCATCGATGATTTCACACTCTAATGTTCCTTCCACGCAGTGTGCCGGATAACTGTCAAATTCCATCGCTTGAACATGATGTGCATCGGTAAAGAAAATAGAGGGTATTTGTTGTTGAAGCAGCGTTTCAATCGGTTTCACACATTCCATAATTCCCCTATCATGTAAGGCACCCTGTTTCAGGAAACCATTGTTCATATCAACCACAAATACCATAGGCCGCTTTAAATCCTGCAATGAAACGATTGGGTATCGATCTACAAATTCTTTTACTCGTCTTGCCATTTGCACATCTCCTTTATTTTCCATTTCTTATCTAATATTATAAACAATTTCATCAAAGTTTCAATGAAAATATAGGCTGAATGAAACTGTCACAATTTGTCGGACACTTCTTGTTTAATCAAACAAAGATAAGGCACAATAAGGATGAAGCATGCATATAATGAATTATCATCGTAGAAAGAGTGGTGGCATACATATGACACGTTTGGATGTTTTTATCAGAAAATTATTATTGGATCATTTATCACTTTCCTATTTGGAATTAACGCCGCATCAAGAAGATCTGCTCAATCAAATGATTCTGGAATCTTATGAAAATCAGGCGTATTGTTTTTTGAATATCGATGAAAAGGTAAATCAGATTAGCGAAGCATATCGAGCACGCTTTTTTTCAGCATAATCCTATTTTAAAAAATGCCCTGCATACAGGACATTTTAATCATCATTCAATTCTCTGCCGTTGAGCATGTTTTTGCATGCGCATAAGATACAAGCGCTCAATACCAAATTCAATATAAGCGACAAGTTACCGGCCACAAACAATAGTGTTTCATCATAAACTTGATTGATCAACATATACACCGTTAGCAAAATCCCCGGTAATGAACAAAGAATAATCAACAGCATGCGCATCATCTGTTCCATCACGGCATTGGTTCTGCTTTTCAATATACGTATGGACAATACCGTAGCGCTGATAAAAATCGATACATATCCAATCAGCATTAACCAATATTGGAATATATCCATCGCCTCTACATGGAACAACACTCCGCCAACAAGCATGGATACACTGACCAGTATCAAAACTTTATACAATGTCGGTAAAATCGCATACCATAATTTTGCAAACGGCTTTGCAGGTATCAAGTAAATTTGATAATTCTTGAGTTCTGTCACTAAATCCGATGTGTTCATAACTTGAAATAACCAGAAAATCAACATATAACAATACATAGGATATCCTAAATCCATAAAGTAGGATACCGAGAAATAGATTCCAATGCTTATGATATCCGTTATACTGATAAAATCTCTTGTCTTTTTCATAATCAAAATATTCTTGGAATAGATGGCACCCGCACCCGTTTGAAATTTTACGTTTGCTTTATGCATTCTAGTATTGATGCGTGTGCCATTATTTTTTCCTGATTTTACGTTTTTCATCATAGCTGTGATTTCTTGTGCATCTAATAATGCTTGTTCATAAAAATCACCTTGAAAAGACGTCATAAGGAAATAGACGATCAAAACCGCTGTAAGCATAAGAATTCCGGAGATAAATGCCTGCATGGTATTTCCATCCACAACGCCAAACAGCAGCATTTTCATCCAACCAAAAACCGGCACGTAATAAAATAACGGACTTTCCACCAATGTCCACATGCCATTTTGAAACTGAAAATCTTGATTCGCCAAATGCACGATACATATACACAACGTAATGACAACCAAACTTGCGACGATCAGTTTACTGAACATTTTATATTTTTGATTGGTAATGGATAATACATATACATAATCTGTCAAACTTAAAAAAAACATATAAAGCATAAAATAACCAAACAAACATGTCATTAAGAATGGAAAGGTAAACGTAAATCCGGCAGCCAAGGTGATAAAAATAAACACGGTGATGAATGAAAACATCAAAGATTGTATAATTGTCTGTGAAAATAAATAACGCATCACTTGTTTTCTTGTGAATGGTCCGCTGAATAAGATGAAAGAATCTGTTTCATAAAACAATGCTTTTCGTTTAGATAAAAGAAGTGAAAAGGTGAGCAAGGCGCTAAAACCAATACTGCATAATACTGCCATATGCAAATCTTTCATCACATAAACTTGTGCAGGATTGATAAGTAACGATATGGTGATAACGCCATAGATCAGAATCATGAAAATGGTTAAGATCGCTGAAGCTGGTTTGCGAAACAAATTGCGCAACATGGCTTTCTGTTTTAAATACCAAAGTCTTGTTAATACACCCATATATTATTCTCCCGTTACTTCAAAAAACAAGTTTTTCAACGTTTCCGTTTCACATTCCGATTTGAAAACATGTTTGATGATCTGACCTTTGTTCATGATATATGCTTCATCCCAAATCTCATTAATGACATCAATAATATGCGTAGAAATCAATATCGCAACACCTTGTTTTTTCAATTTTTCAAGCAAATGAAGCGTGGCCTCTATACTGTAAGGATCAAGTCCTACCATAGGCTCGTCTACCAGCAATGCTTTTGGCTCAATGATCAGTGCCAGCAGCATGGAGAGTTTTTGTTTCATTCCTTTACTCAATTCTTTGGCCGGGGTTTTAAGTTTTTCTTTTAATTCAAACAGATTTAGATATTCTTCTGTTATTTGTTGGTTATCCTTACAGTTGTATGCATGTGAGATAAAATCGATATGTTCTTTCACTGTCAACAAATCATAAAGCATAGGGGTTTCCGGTATATAACCAAAACTTCTTTTGGCTTCTATGCTGTCATTCGCATGTCCGCAAATACGGATGGTTCCCTCATATTTCAATAAATTGGTTATACTTTTGATGGTCGTGGATTTTCCAGCACCGTTTGGTCCCAATAAAACAGTAATCTCATATGGTTTTGCACAAAGACTGATATGATCAACAGCTTTTAATTTACCATACGTTTTTGTCAATTGTTCAACTTCTATCATAGAAAGCCCTCTCTTTCCATGTACCATTATACTCTGTTTATAGGTTGTGTCAAATATCGATTTTGTAAGGTTGTTGTGAGTAAGCGTTTTTAGATTTTGCATTTCTTCTTATAAGATTTTATGATATGATAACACTGTCGAAAATAAGAGGTGTTTTATGAAAAAAATTGCAAAACCGAAATTACCTGCTATTTTTACAGATGCAAAGGATTTGATGTCTTTATGTAAAGATGAATTTTATTTAAACGGTTATCGCTTTCAAGACGCATTGATTTCATTGTGTGAAATTGCGCATTTACATTTGGATGGCTGTTTGTTTATCAATGTTGATTTTGAAGAATGTGCGTTTGATCAAGTTGATCTATTGGACTGCCGTTTTGAAAACTGCGATCTTTCTAATTGCAAATTTACAGATGGTGCACTACATCGGCTAGAATTTCATCATTGCCGCATGATGGGCTGTGATTTTAGCGGCAGTGTGATTGCGAATACTTCCTTCACCAATAACAATGGCAAATATGCGAATTTCTCAAACACAAAATGTAAACATGTGAATTTTGTTGGAATGGATTTATCCTTAAGCAGTTTCAATCAGTCTGTTTTTACACATACTGCATTTGAAGAATGTAATTTAAAAAAATGTGAATTTATCAATACACCTTTAAAAGGAATTGATTTTTCCACATCTGTAATTGATGGTATAACCATTAACATTGAAAATCTAAAAGGCGTTTGTGTTTCCAGTGATCAAGCGATTACATTGGCAAAGCTTATGGGACTTATAATCAAAGAATAGCACAGAAAAGAGTTTATCGAAGCTCTTTTTTTATCGATAATTTATCATAACAAGTGCAACATAAAAGTGTACGTCTTTTACACGAAAGCAATCACGAAAATGTTATCATTTTCATAAGATGTTTAAGCATTACTTAGGAGATGAAAGATACACTTTTTTTTTGTGATTTTTTGTTTGCTAATTGTATATTTAATACAACAAAATAACTATTAAGTAAATTTTCCAAAAAAAAGAGTCCGTCAGCTAATGTCGCTGAGAGACTCTTCTTCATTTACATACTATGCTTCTTTTCTTTTTGCTTTCAATCCTAAGTAAGCACCTGTACAAAGCATCATGAATACAACATACATATTAGAGGATGTGTCTTCTGCTGCTGTATTAGCCAATATATCGCTCTTTTTATCTGTTGTGCTTGGTTTTTCAGGAGTTGGCACAACAGGTTTTTCAGGATCAACCGGTTTAGGATCAGTATCTGGATTATTATCGATTGGATTAGAATATTCAACCAATGCATAAACACTTAAATGATCGGTTGTGAATTTTAAATAACCATTAAAATATGTAACTGTATCAGGGGTTGTCATAGTACCGTCATCAGCAATATGATACAGCAACACTTTTGTTGGGTCCATATCTTTAGGAATTAAAATTGTAATTGTAATTTCTCCGTTTGGCTGAACGGTAACATTGCTTTTCAACAAAGAAATGTCAAATGCATTTACTTTACCGCGAATGCTGCTTAATACTTTGTTTGCGGCAGGTGTTAATGTATTGAAATCTTTAATACTTTCAACCTTTAAAATTGTATTTTCATCGATCACGCCAGGTTTTGCTTCTACTGTGATATTGTTGTCTTTATCTACCAGTACAGTATCTTTTGGATCTTCTGGTTGCTCCGGTGTTTTTTCCACCAATGCGCTTGCTGCAGCTTCCAATGCTGTTTTTGCATTTGCTACTTCTTCTGCTGTCGCATCTGATTTATCCAAAACAGCTTTTGCAGCATCCAAAACCGTTTTGAATGGTGCCCATGTTTCGGCAGTGTAATCTGCTTCTGCTTTATCTTTGTTCGCATTATATACTGTTTGTAACGCACTCTTATCTACAGTGTCAGGATCCGGTGTTTTCTCTACCAAATTACCTACTGCAGCTTCCAATGCTGTTTTTGCATTTGCTACTTCTTCTACAGTTGCATCCGCTTTATCCAAAACAGCTTTTGCAGCATCCAAAGCCGTTTTGAATGGCGCCCATGTTTCGGCAGTGTAATCTGCTTCTACTTTATCTTTGTTATCATTATATACTGTTTGTAACGCAGTTTTATCTACGACTACAGGGTCTGGTGTTTTCTCTACCAAATTACCTACTGCAGCTTCCAATGCTGTTTTTGCATTTGCTACTTCTTCTGCAGTTGCATCCGCTTTATCCAAAACAGCTTTTGCAGCATCCAAAGCCGTTTTGAATGGCGCCCATGTTTCGGCAGTGTAATCTGCTTCTACTTTATCTTTGTTCGCATTATATACTGTTTGTAACGCAGTTTTATCTACGACTACAGGGTCCGGTGTTTTCTCTACCAAATTACCTACTGCAGCTTCCAATGCTGTTTTTGCATTTGCTACTTCTTCTGCAGTTGCATCCGCTTTATCCAAAACAGCTTTTGCAGCATCCAAAGCCGTTTTGAATGGCGCCCATGTTTCGGCAGTGTAATCTGCTTCTACTTTATCTTTGTTATCATTATATACTGTTTGTAACGCAGTTTTATCTACGACTACAGGGTCCGGTGTTTTCTCTACCAAATTACCTACTGCAGCTTCCAATGCTGTTTTTGCATTTGCTACTTCTTCTACAGTTGCATCTGCTTTATCCAAAACAGTTTTCGCAGCATCCAAAGCTGTCTTAAATGGCGCCCATGTTTCGGCAGTGTAATCTGCTTCTGCTTTATCTTTGTTATCATTATATGCTTTTTGCAATGCTGCTTTATCTACAGTAAGTCCAGCAATCGCATTTGTTAAATCTGATGTTGCTTTTGCAACAGCTTTTGCTTTCACTGTGGAATCATCTTTCACTCGATTTGCTTCTGCTTTCGCATCTGTAAACGTTTTAACACTTTCTGCCGTATAACCGGTTGTATCAGTAATTTTTCCAGCTTCTGTAAGTGCTGCATTCAATTCATCTTTGTTTGCAACTCCGTAAAAGCGAACCTCGCTCAAAGAGAAGAAATCACTTGTCGCGCTAACAGCAGTAATATGTACTCTAACATAACGTGCTTTCACTGTGTTAAAATGCATATTTTTGTAATTTGCAGCATCCGTTAATTTACCATCAGCACCTGTTGCGAACGTATATGCACCTTCAACAGTATAATTATCTGCAAATTCACTATTATCTAAACTTGTCCAAATTTCAGCACCCGTTACCTGTCCATTGGTACCACTTTGACGTGCTAAGATGTCAACATCGGTCAAGTCATAAACGCCGCCCAAATCAAAGGTTACCCATTGCGGTAAAGAGCCATTATTATAATTGGATTCAAAATAGCTAGAAGAATCATTATCAAGAAGCTTTATCAACGTATCGGCACTATCTCCTGGCGCATAAGATGATGCTGCTATACCTAAAACGTCACTATCTCCTTCTGGATTGATCACTGTTGCATCAATATAATTGAACTCCACTTCAGAAAGCGTCATACAATTTATTCCTGTAGACTCTAAGACTGTAAAGTCTATTTTTTCTACTTTTTTGGATGGATCAAGATTTACTTGGAAGAAAGCTCCTGGTACAATCTGCTCAGTGGTTAACGTAATCTCTGGCAACACCTCTTCCTCCATACCTTCATATTTTACAGTAAATTGTCCTTTCGTCACAAAACCATTGCTACCAGCTGTAGTATGGTCTTTTGCATTATATACAATGGCTTCAGATAATGTAACTGCCTGTTTCATATCAAAATGCAATGTTACAGGAATCACATGATTTTCAGTAACCGTCCAGCTGTATTCAAAATCACGTCCATAAGATTCATTGAACAAATCTCCGTATTTACCACTGTTTCCGCCTTCAATCAATGTGTTTACATTCGTTCCGTCATCTGTAGGCATTTTTTCATTTGTGATTGTAATATCCATATCATTCAAACCATAATAAACTGTCTTAGTACTATTTCCACCTTCAACAGAAGTAACTTCCGCCGCATGAGATGGCACGATTGTTGCCTGCAATAACATCGCAAATGCCAATGCAAATTTCCAGCTTGCTCTAAAATTTACTTTTTTCATATAATCCTCCTTCTCTTATAAAATAAATTGTTATTTACCATACAACAGTGCTCTAAATATGCGCTAGCACCCCTCCTTCTCTATCTCAAAAGGTACACTTTTTAAGAGAGGTTGTATTTATATATGTAACCGCTTTCAGATGAAAAAAACAGGCATAGTAGATGTCTGTTTATATGCGTTTATAAAAGTGTACATTTCCAAACGGATAAAATCAGTTAAACTGTTATCGCTTTCATAATCAGATTATACACTATTTTACTTATGAATGGTATAATATTTTCTTATAATTTTTAACATAATATTTGTATTATTTATTTCTTTCGACAAATTATGACACGTTTCCCTACCTTATTCCTTATATACTATAACTGTCATTATATCTAATTGTGCAAATCATTCATACATCACATCGTAGAATAACGATGCATAATACTGTAAGATATAGTTGTGACAAAGAAAATCACTTATACATACAAGTGATTTCACATTTCAAAACCTTATTTAGACATGTATTGTGATAAGAAGCGTACAGCTTTTAAAAAATCCTTTTGTTCTTCCTGTTTTAAACTGCGATATGTTTGAAGAATTTCCAATTCTTTTGAATCTTCAATCACATTGATAAGATCTTTATCAGGAATGATATCAGCGAACTGATTCAAGTCGATATGCATCATTTTGCTTAATTCACATATGCGCTCAAAATCAGGTTCCGCATCACCCACATACCATCGATAAGCCGTTCGCTCCACCACGCAAAATTTCATCGCAATTTCTTGAACCGTAACACCTTGTTTATCCATTGCCAATTTCAAAATGTTTCCGAACTTCATGTTTTCACCGTCACTTTTGTTTTATTATATAATCATTCCCAAACAGATGGCTGATTATGACTTAATAATACAAAAATAAATTTAACGACATATGTTGACAAAATAGATTATTATCAATACACTAAGTATTAACTAAAGGAGAGAGTTAAAATGAAATCTTATATACCTTATGAATATCCAAACGTAAACAACAGAGAACATACTTATGAATATACACAACGACTTTTACAAGCAATCAATGAAAGTCTGAATGAGCCTGCCAAACTGCTTTCCTATACAAAAGAAGACTTTCTGAACTTAGAAGATGATGAATTGGATGAAGCAATGGATGAAATCTGTTGTGCACGCACGTTATATGAGCATTTGTATTATACAGAAAAAGATTGCGTCCTATTCACATTAAGAACACTGTTGGACGACATGGAATTGACAATCAAAAATGGCGAAACAAAAACAATCAGAGCAATAAACAAACAAAAAAAATCAAAAGAATTTCATGATTTTCAAGAACTACTCTTTTCTTACATACCAGATGTAGAAGAAAAGCTGATGCAGAAATACAAAGAGCAATTATTAAAGTATCAAAATGATATCGACCATCCGGTCCATTCACTAAAATCACTTTTTGAGACAGCGAAACAGAACACATCTTACTGTGTCTATGCAGGCATTGGTCCTCTTTACATTGCGGCTTGCTATCCTGAAATCGCATATTTGAAAGAAAAAGATTTTGTCCAAGCAGTATTATCACAAATGCAAACGAGAACATTATAATTTCATCAAATACCTTATGATGATCCATTCAATGATTTCATCGCAATATTTGATTGAATAACGGATAAACCACATGAATAAAACCAAAGCTCACATTTCATTCAGTCATGTATGCCTGTTTTTAGTTTCTTTGAATAACCTCTTTCATTCATATAAGCAACCAATGGTAAAACATTGGTTGTTTTATGGTTTTTCATGAAACAATATCCGTAATGAAAACATACATTTTTTTACCAATCGAGTAGGGCAAAACTAATTGCCCTCTCACACCACCGTGCATGCGGTTTTGCACACGGTGTTCTATCAATTTCAAAGTATGTTGTTTTGTATAGTAATCTAGGCAACTGACTAATCCTTTTTGGGTTAGTTTTTCTTTGCTGATTGCTCTCACTTCACATGTTTTTATTGCTATCCACTGATAGTGGTTTCCCATATAAGATGTCTGTCTTGCTAAATCTTTTCCTATTCCTAACTTCTGTAATCCCCACTGCCTTTTCTTAGGCACCTTCCATTGCTTCCGGATGATTACTCGTAGTCTTGTTCTCAGATGTGTGTCTATATTTGTCATATGTGTTTTCATATTACACAATGCAAAATAGTTTATCCACCCTCTGATTACCTGATTTAGCTTTCTTATTCTTACATCCTGGTATATTATAGATGACTCATTTAACAGTCATCATAGTATACCTTTTCCTTTCCATCAATCTATTAACCGAGATTGATAACGGTTAAGTTTGCTAGTAAAATATTGAATATGTGAATGTGGATTTGTATACTTCATCCTTGTGGCT
>CAJTIT010000023.1 GCA_910576345.1 Erysipelotrichales bacterium | reverse complement strand
GCAGACATAAGAATTCTCCTTTCGCCGCCATGACAGGAGATACAAAAAGAGAACCATAATGTAAGAGTAAAGTCAACTAAAACAGAAGTGGAAATTGATGTAAGACTGATTTCCACTTGCATCACATTGAAGTGGAAGTTACTTTTGCACTTCATCGATTCATAGAAATCAATTTTTTCTTAAATTTTTTCTTGATAATAGAATTTCCTGTGGTATAATATTTAAGCACTTACTTTAGATTCGCATGAAATCTAAGGCGGAAGGAGATAAAACTATGAAAAAAGGAATACATCCAGAATATCATCGTATTATGGTAAAGTGTACATCCTGTGGTAATGAATTTGAAACAGGATCTACATCTACACAACTGCGTGTGGATACTTGTTCCAACTGTCATCCTTTCTACACCGGTCGTCAGCGCTTTGCGGCAGCACAAGGTAGAATTGAGAAGTTTAACAAGAAATACGGTTTGAAGTAGGAATGCAAAAGAAGCAAAACGCTTCTTTTTTATTTTATGTAAGAATCAAGTGAAAACGCATTCATAAATGTATAAGATATTTCTTTATCATTTAGCATCGATTTCTATAAACCATTCTGGCCTTTTTTCTATATTTACGCTATAATAAACAACGATTTGGAGTGATAACATGCACGTAATGAAAAAATTTATCAGCTATTACAAACCATATAAAACTATCTTTATCATTGATATGATCTGTGCGCTTATCATCAGTGTCATTGATCTATCATTTCCACAAATATTGAACTGGTTGAATCAAACATTATATCTGGATACAAAAGAAGCAATTTTAGAATCCATTGGCATCCTTGCGGCAGGATTGATTCTCATGTATGCCATACGCGCATTGGCACGTTTCTATGTCAGCGGGCAAGGACATATCATGGGGGCCCGCATGGAAAGCGATATGCGCCAAGACTTGTTCAATCACTATGAAAAGCTTTCTTTTTCTTACTATGACCAAAACAATACCGGAGAAATGATGAGCAAGTTGGTTTCCGATTTATTTGACATTTCTGAATTTGCGCACCATGGTCCTGAAAACTTATTCATATCGCTTTTAAAAATCGGCGGATCCTTTGTTTTATTGTTTACCATACATGCACAATTAACGATGATTTTATTGATTGTCACTTTGATCATGCTTGTGTTCTCTTACAGACAAAACAAAAAAATGCAGGAAACTTTTTCTGATAATCGAAAAAAGATTGCCGGTGTAAATGCAAGTCTTCAAGATTCACTGGCAGGTATTCGTGTCGTGAAAAGCTTTGCGAATGAAGATCTGGAGCGTGAAAAATTCTACCAATCCAACGATCGTTTTCTAAAATCCAAAGAAAACAATTATAAAATCATGGGGATGTTTTATGGCGGCAATAATTTCTTTCAAGGATTGTTATATATTGTGATTTTGGTTGCCGGCGCTTATTATGTGGCCATGGGTACTTTAGATCCAATTTCTCTTGCGACATATGCCCTCTATATCAATATCTTCGTTGCGCCAATAGAAATACTCGTGGAATTTACCGAAATGTTCCAAAAAGGATTTTCTGGTTTCAAACGTTTTTTGGAAGTCATAGAAACAGAACCTGAAATCGTAGACGCACCCCATGCGAAAGCACTCATCGATGTACACGGCGTCATTGATTATGAACATGTTTCATTTGCCTATGATCCAAATGAGGAACACGTTTTATCGGATATCAACATCCATATCGAAGCCGGCAAAAGTATCGCCCTGGTAGGACCCAGTGGCGGCGGTAAAACAACGATTTGTTCTTTACTGCCAAGATTTTACGATGTCAGCGACGGTAGTGTAAAAATCGATGGCCAAGATGTACGCTCTTTAACGTTGCATTCCTTACGCAAAGCAATCGGCATCGTCCAACAAGATGTTTATCTGTTTACCGGAACCATTAAAGATAATATTGCATACGGTCGTCCAAACGCTACGGATGATGAAATCATGGAAGCCGCAAAAAAAGCAAACATTCATGAATTTATTATTTCTTTGCCAAATGGTTATGATACATATGTCGGTGAACGCGGTACACGATTATCCGGCGGTCAAAAACAGCGCATCAGTATTGCCCGTGTTTTCTTGAAAGATCCGAAAATCTTGATATTGGATGAAGCAACTTCCGCACTGGACAATGAAAGCGAACGGCATATACAGCACTCATTGGAAGAACTTGCGAAAAACCGCACCACAATTACGATTGCACATCGTCTTTCCACCATACAAAATGCGGATGAAATTATTGTCATCAGCGAACATGGTTTGGAGGAGCGCGGCACACACAACACTTTGATGAAACAAAATGGCGTCTATGCGAATTATTATCGACTGCAGTTTGAAGGTCTGGATTTTGATAAACAAACCGAATCCTTGCTACATACAAAAAACTAGTATTTTCCAAAACTTTCCAATACAGGGAAAGTTTTTTTATACACGAAGTGAAAGCCATTTCCATTCATTGTATAGAAATCAAAAAATCTTCACAAAATACAAATAAACACCTATAGAAATAACAATCTGTTCTTTCCTAAAACTGTTTTTCATTATATAATATGGTGCGTAAAAGATTACACGGAAAGTAGGTGAGTGGATGCTGGACAATGCACAGGTGTATGAGTTCGTATATGGCAGCTTTATATTCTGGGCTTCTTTTCTTTTATGTGATCTCAGTTTAAAAAAAGCAATCGCAAAAGGATGGATCTATATGATCACCATGATCCTTTATATCGGTATCGGTGCCCTCTACTTCATGACCGGATTTTCATCCCTGGCCTTTATTGCATATATCATCGGATTTTTACCGTTTATCGTCATTCCGCTGCTATACAAGGACAGCATTGCCAAAATCGTATTCACTTATTTTTCTTCTCTCGTATTTAGTGTGATGATACATTTAAGCAGCAACATTTTGACCAATCATGTATTTCAAACCGTATCCAATGCGAACATCATTGAAGATCTGACACCGGATCGTCTGTTTCGCATCATCACATTATCACTGATGGGCGTTTACATACTGCTTGTTGTATCCATTTTACGTAAAATGATGAAAAAAATGTTAAAAACTGCGCCAAACAGTGTGATAACCGCAGCTTGTATTCTTCCCATATTTTCCTTTATCACATTATTATGCGATTATGTTTTGCTCAATGATTTAACAAATTTGAATGGCAATGTCATATCGTTTCTTTTACTGATGACACTCATCATCTGTATCTATATCGTATTATATCAGTCATTCACAAAACAAATGGCACAGCCTTCCACAATCGTCGTAGAAGCAAAACCAAAAGTTGAAAAACCGGTTCCGGTTGTCACTAAGCCTGTCATTGTAAAAAAAGAGGCGACAGCGGATTCAAATGATTTATTGACCAGTGGTCGGCATTATTATGAAATGTTGTTAAATCATTATATGGATATGAACAGCCGTACACAAATGCTGGATGATAATTTACAAACGATGAACTCATTATTATTGAATGACAATGTCGCAGGCGCAACTGCATTCATTGACCGCATATCACAAGCATTCCATGATCATGACGTCATTCCGGTATGTAACAATCATTCCGTTAATTTATTGTTTTCCTATTATTACTATACTGTAAAAAAAGACAGTATTTACTTGGAAACACATATCAATTTGCCTGGTGCTTTGCCAATATCAGATTTAGATCTTTGTATTCTCTTTGGACATTGTATGGAAAATGCCATTGAAGCATGCCGTTTTGTTAAAAATGTAAAAGAGCGTTTTATCAATGTGGACTGCAAAATTCAAAATGGATATCTTATGATTATTATTGATAACGCTTTTGACGGATTCATCAATAAAGTCAACAATCAATTAAAATCCAGAAAGAAATTCGGTGGTGTCGGTTTAAAAACAGTGAAAGCAGTTGTTGATAAATATCAAGGTTCCATTGACACAGAATATCCGCAGAATGTGTTCAGTATCTTCTTAAAGCTATCATTGAATCCAAAAAAAGAGCGACAGACGTTATTAAGTGAAACAACGAAAAAAAATGAAACACGCTCAAAACGTAAAAATAAAAATAGCTGAGAAAAAACATCAGCTATTTTTATATGGATATAACGATAGGAAATCATTCAAAACGAAACAATACCTTAAAGCGGATAATCACAAACAGATCGTTCATGTAGAAGATATCATGATGTTCGACTTGTATCAACCACCGCTTTCTTTCTACAGAGCTGAAATCATTGTCGTTTTAAACCGCCTTGTATTCACAAATGAAGAATACAATTCTCAAATACCATTTGGCAAACCTCGGTTTCATTTTTATCTTCCTATTGATCATTTTCTCTATACTCCGATAATTTCTCAACAGTCGTTTATAAAACCTCTTTAGGAAAATAAACTTTTTTATCTTCTTTCATTTTTTCCTGGCAAACCGCATGTACAATATCACTGACTTCAGAAAGTTCACGCAATTCTTTTTGTGCGGTACAGATCCAAATATTATGCCCTGCTTCATTCCGCTTGTAAGGAGAATAAGGCCGCTGCATCGCCGAATCACAAAATACATAGTAATCGGGATGCAAAGACAGTGCTTTCACTTTTTCACGAATCTGCTCAACTTCATTTTGATCATGTACGCTTGCATATTCAAATAAATCGCGATGCAATATTCTTCTGGTCAAATCACGCAATATGGGATCACCACCCCTACTCGCTAACGAAAACCCATACAAAGCCGCCGCTTCATCTAAGCGATACAATGCGTCGATATCCGCCGGTTCATCTTTTAAGAACGGATGAAACATTTCCAGCTTTGACAGCGTTTCATCACCTATACGGTATAAATCCTTCATACGCTGAAAAGCCATGGTCAATAATCCTTCATAACTTCTGGCAACCGGATGAAGATACACCTGCCAATACATATGATAGCGCGCCATAATGTAATCTTCTACACTATGGATTCCGCTTTCTTTTACAGTAATTTTCTGATTTACAATGCGCATCGTTCGAATAATACGCTCCAAATCAAATTTACCATAGCTCGTACCTGTAAAATACGCATCACGCAGTAAATAATCCATACGATCTGCATCCAATTGTCCGGATATCAGCTGGTTGATCAAAGGATTCGCATATGTATTGGCAATCACATCTGCGACATCTTTTGGTAAATCAGGATGTGCCTTTTTTAAAATACGATGAACCTCGCTATCTTGCAAAATGATTTCCAGTGTATAGCGTTCATGTTTCCAAATACCAATGGATTCAAACGCATGGGAAAAAGGACCATGTCCAATATCATGCAAAAGACCTGCCAACATCGCCAGTGTTTTTTCATATTCACTCAACTGTGCATGCAGCTCTACAACTTCATTCACCATCCTTCGCACAATCTCATATACACCAAGAGAATGTCCAAAACGGGAATGCTCTGCCGTATGATAAATTTGGAAATCTCCACCCAACTGATGAATTCTTCTCAGCCGCTGCATTTCCGCCGCATTGATACAATCCCAAACAACTTGAAGATCCACATGAATATATCCATGTATAGGATCACGCATAACTTTATGTTCATTTGTCCGCATCATAAACACTCACCTGCCATATCCTATCTGCTCATCATTATATCACACCTAAGACATTCAAACACAACAATCCATGAAAAACAGCTCATCTATAAATAGAAATTCATCATCCATTGGATAAATGCCAAACAAACTTAAGAAAAGACAAAAATGGAACTATCCCATTCGCTTTTTTTATGTTATATTATAAGTAAATAACATACAGGAGGAACAACATCATGAACGTTGCGACAATCGGAACCGGATTTATTGTAGAATGGTTTTTAGAAGCTGCCTCACAAATAGAAAATCTACATGCGACAGCGGTATATTCCCGTAAAGAAGAAAGCGGAAAAAAACTGGCAGACGCTTTTCAAATCAAAAACGTCTACACAGACTTAGAAGAAATGATGCAAAATGATGATATTGACTGTATCTATATTGCTTCCCCTAATTCCCTTCATTATGAACACGCAAAAATGGCTCTTCAGCACAATAAACATGTGATCTGTGAAAAACCCTTCACTTCCACAGTTGCACAACTCACATCACTTATCGATCTGGCACAGAAAAAAAAGAAGATGCTATTTGAAGCCATTGTAACGATTCATATGCCTAATTACATCAGTATGAAAGAGAACTTACCAAAACTGGGAGCCATACGTGCTGTACAATGCAACTTTTCCCAATACTCCTCACGTTATGACAAATTCCTAAACGGTGAAACACCAAACGTATTCAATCCGGAATTTTCCGGCGGCGCCTTGTCCGATATCAATATCTATAATCTGCACTTTGTGATGAATATGTTTGGCAAGCCTTATAACGTAGAATACTTTCCCAACATGCAAAGAGGAATTGATACCTCTGGCATACTGATTCTAGAATACGACACGTTTAAAGCTGTGTGCGTTGGATGCAAAGATACAAAATCACACAATATTTCACAGATACAAGGAGAAAAAGGCTATATTACTTTGAATTCAGAAACAAGCCGCTGCGCCAATTACTCCATTACCACTAGTGATGGGACACAATTGCCAGCCGTAAAACAAAATGACATTGCTCTATATTATGAATTAAAGGACTTCGTCAAAATCATCGAATCCAATGATATGCAGGCATGTATGTCACTTTTGGAATATTCCAAAAGTGTGATGGAAGTTTATGAAACAGCTAGAAAAAAAGCAGGCATTCGTTTCCCTGCCGATCAGAAACCAATTTCCTGATAACACCATAATTCCGCAATCTGATTTTTGATCGCATCATACGACCACAGCTTTTCACTGCGTGATATGCTATTGGGATCATAGACTTTGATATCTCCATCCTGCATACCATAAAGCAGAATGAAATGTCCCGTTTTTGTAAAATCTCCCGGAAGCATACTACAAATAATCGGATGATGAGAAGTCAGTGAAGCGCTGATAGATTCATAGGTGTTGATCACCGGCACATTTGTGATTCCAAATGATCCCACATCATCCAAGAGATTCCAGCTTGTGCCGACACCAGCTACATAATAACCTTTTGATTCAGAATATTTGGCAACTGTATAAGGTGTGACATCCGATCGCCCCGTAAGCCCTGCGATCACCATTGACAATGTAGTAGGCGCGCAGCCGTTTATGGCAATCATGTTATCGCCATACGACGCATAGCCCCATCGTTCATCCCATTGCAATAAATACGGGAATTCTCCTTTCGTGATATTACCAAGCGTATCTGAAAAGAGTTTCCCTTTTTTCTTTGGATAAGCGTAGACAAAATCAAATGTATCCGCATTTCCTGACAATAAGATCCTCAATTCTTCAGGATACATATCCGGATTCTGATAGATTGTAGCGATATCGTGCAGACGCTTTGTGCAAGGATAAAATTTCAATGTCACTTGCTTGATAGATAGCGGTGTAAACGTTTCTATGGTCTTAAGATTTATATAAGAACATATACCAATAAAAACAGTGATGCTGAAAAACAAAAGAAATGAAATTGTTATTTTTTTTATACTTTCCATTCTACACCACCAATCCTTGTTTTTACGTTTTCTCTTCTTCGCCGATCCCTTCTGTCGCATCCACATCAAAAACGGTCTTTACCGTCATCAATAAAATTTTCAAATCAAATAAAAATGAATAATTTTCCAAATACATCAAATCAAACACGAGCTTATCATAAGGTGTTGTATTGTATTTTCCCATTACCTGCGCATAACCGGTAATGCCTGCTTTTCCCGTTAATCGAAAACGAAATTCCGGCATTCTCTTATAATACGCTTCCGCAATTTCCGGACGCTCCGGTCTAGGCCCTATCAAACTCATATCACCTTTGATAACATTGATCAGTTGTGGAATTTCATCCAAGCGAAGTTTGCGAATGATCTTTCCAACACGTGTGATACGGTCATCTTTTTTCTGCATCAGCACCGCTTTTCCATCCTTTTCCGCATCTTCACGCATACTTCGAAATTTATAGATTTGAAATACTTTACCGCCAATAGTCAGCCGGTCCTGCTTATAGAAAACAGAACCACCGTCATCTAACTTAATCATACATGACACAAGCAACATGATCGGCGATAAAACGATCAAAACCGGGACGCTGATCACTAAATCAAAGGCACGCTTAATTAATTCTTGTTCAAATGATAATCCACGATTCTTCATCAAATATAATGGCGTATCCAAAAGATTGATCATCATACTACTTTCCAAAATCACATCATTGAAAGAAGGCACCAAATACAGTCGCTTGTTTTGCGCATAGCACTCGCGAATGCATTGTTCTCGTAATGCAGGATTGACACGATCCAAAGCGACCGCATCAAATCCACGAATCACTTCCGAAAAACGAACGCCATAAGCAATACGCACCACTTCCGTAATATTGTATTTGTCGTAACGGCGATTCATCTTATCCAACACAAGACTTGGCTGATCTTCTTCATACAAAAAAATCACTCGCCTTGCCTTAAACAATTTAAAATACAACTTATTGGATACATAACACCATAAAAACACATATACGAACTGAATGATACTCATATAGATCATAACATCCAACTGAGGAAACGCACGCCACATCAGCGCAATCAGAAAATAATAGATGACATTGATAAAAAATATCGAAATAAAATTAGAATAAATCATTTCTGATATGCGAAAATCCCCTACACGATAACCGCCGTTTAACTGTGTAAATGCCATAAGCAAAACCGCATAAATAATCACGACCAGCCAATGGCCTTTTCGAAAGAACTCCGTTGCCGCACCCGGCAAGATGGGTTGGGAATAATGCGTATACCAAACATACGCAAAAATAGCAGTCAAAACTGCTAGATTGGTGAATCGAATCAGCATCAATATGGTACGTTTAAAATTCATCAATACGTTGCGCATGGTATCACCATCTATATTATACACTATTTCCCATCGTTTTAATAATAAATTTCAACGCAACCAATAAACATGAATTAACAATACCTTTCTTCCTATCTATGAAATTTCTCTTTATAAAAATAAGCACCGTCTACATGAATGTATACAATTCTCATCAAATTGATTCTTAATTCACAATTTCCAACTGCTCATTACACAACAAACGTAACTTATTCGCCCATTTGATCAATACATCTTGATCCATTTCCTGAAACGGAATCTCTGCGCATGTTTTTTTGATATAAGATAAAGCATCCTCATATTCACAAAAAAACACATCGTCATGATAACGCTCATATTCATTTTGCAGCGATGTCTGTACCGCTTTCTTCCCATAAACATCCAATTTCCGATACATTTGCACTAAATCCATTTCCTGTAAGCTGCACTCAAATGATTGTTGCGTGAAACTATCCTGAAACAAATAATTCGGTTCTACTTTCAATACATCAAAAATCTTTAACAATACTTCCTCTTTTGGAGAACTGACACCATTTTCGTAGTTCCCTACGGCACCTTTTGTGATGCCCAACAGATCCGCAAGCTGACTTTGAGTCATACGCAATTGCTCGCGTCTGTCTTTTAACCTCTTACCAAGAGACATGTGTAATCGACACCTCTTTCTATTTTCCACTGTAATATTAAGACGATTTACAAAGAATGTCAAGCCATAAGAACAAAAATAATATACTTTATGATTGACATAACAAGATTTTTATACTATACTGTTTTATGCTACAAGAAACTTGGTTGAAAGGAATAAAAATCATGAAAAACTTGGTTGTTGCCGATAATATCAAGCGCATTATCAAAAGCAAAGGATTAAAACAAAAAAGCATTGCCAAACAAATGGGTATGCGTGAACAAAAATTCAGCGATATGCTAAATAACCGCAATTCCATTAAAGCATGTGATATCGTAAAGCTCATGAAAATTCTAAACGTCAGCGCAAATGAACTATTTCATCCATATGAAACAGAAAGGATACAAGACGATGAATCCTAAACAAGAGACATGGAAAACAAGAAACACCATAAGAAAAAAAGGCGTAGAGGCGCTAAAAAAACAATATGTGAAAGCAGAATTCATGAATTATCATTATTATAAAGAATGTTGGAGCCAACTTCACAAGAAGATACAGGAGCGAAAAGAAAATTATGAAGCACGTCTTAACGATCCGCTTAAAAGCTGTACAGCCATTTCTGTATCTTTAAATTCCAACACACATACGCCTTGGCAAATTGAAAAGACAAGCGAAATCATTCAGCTACAAGAACGTTTACAGCTTTATGAACAACAACTTGCCAATATAGACATGTGGCTTTCTGTATTATCACAAACACAACAGGAAGCTGTGATCGCTTATATCATTGAAAGACAATGCTCACAACTCGAACAAGCCGCACATCAATTAAGCAGAAGCGCAGAAGCAATCCAGAAAGCTGCGGATCGTGCAATCATCAAAATCGTCCGCCTTTTTCTTTAAAATGTACCGGGAACGTATCTGCTTGACATGCTATAATGATATCGTGAAAAAGCGTACGAAACAACACCGTCTTATAAGCGGTGTTTTTTTATGGGAGGACATGTATGGAACAGACAATCAAAGATTATTTCAAGCAACACATGCTAGGCACGATCAAGGATATTGTGCCTATGCAAAACTGGGAACAAGGAAAAAGATATTGCGTCGTTCTCAGATTTATTACAACCAGATCCTTTTTGGTTTATGAAAAAGACAACCAAATTATCGCCATCAAAGAATATCACAATGACAAAGGATTTCAATCTATCTTTCCATAAAACATTGCCCTAAGCATGGCAGAAAACTGCTTGTAAGGAGGAACGGATATGACATACATCTATATCTTAGATTACGGTTAGCGTTTCACACAAAAGAGAAAGCATGTAGAAACCAAAAGAAAAACCCATACCAATACTTGCCAATCAATAGAAGGCAAACCAGATACAATATCAAAAGAAAGGGTGAACAATATGGGACATATGCAATATCTCAAATCCATAATCGACACATGTATTACAGCGATCACAAAAACGACCGGAATCACATGTTATAGCGACAAGCAAGATCAAGCACAGCCTTATCGCTACGTGGAAATTGCGAAAGTAACGTGTGAGCCAACAAAAACCTTTGACATTGCGGTTGTGACCATCCACATTCATACCATATTTCCACAAATAACAACAGCACAATATGACGATAACATCTATGAATGGCTGGATAACAGTGAACAAGCAATGAACAATGTATCATTTCCAAATCTAACCTGCATCAATGCAAATCATTTGGGACTGATATCCAATAACACAGAAGACACACAAGCACGACATGCAATTCAAGCATATGCATACACCATATGCGAAACAACATGAGAAAGGATGAAAGCAATTATGACAACAGAAATTGTACAAGAAAATGCATTTGATGGAGGAAGCTACTGCGATTTTAACGGCACAGCCGCAAAAGCAATTGCCGGAAAAGATATTCTATTGGCTATTTTCAATGCGGACGGCACAAAATTACTAGCTGTATCCGGACAAAAAGGATTGACCATCAACCGATCAGCGGACAGTATTGAAGTTACCAGCAAAGACATCAAAGGCGGATGGAAAGCAAAAATCGCAGGTATGAAAGAATGGTCCATCGATAATGATGGTTTATATGTGCCAAGTGATGAAACACATACGTTATTAGGAAATGCGTTTGAAAACAATGAGCCGGTATGCATCAAAGTCGTTGACAACAAACAGAAAAAATCCTTATTTGGTGGTTTGGCGATCATTACCAGCTATAATGTAGAAGCACCGTTTGACGATGCCATGACGTACAGTATTTCTTTGGAAGGAAACGGCGCATTGGTCGATCTGTTTCAAGCGACAGACACAGAAACTATGCCGGAAGCATAACAAGGAGTAATCAGTTATGGAAAATTTAACAATCGAACTGGGAGATAAAACATACGAATTGAAATACAGTTTGGGACGCATGGAGCGCATCGAACAAGCGATGAAACGCCCCATTGCCGCTGCTTTACAAGCAGGCGGTCTATTATCCATTCAGGATTTGAAGATTGCTTTGGGTATGGCGCTAAAAGAAGAGGATGCCAATGCTTATGTACCACCTCAAAAAGGATTGGATTTGGCAGAGCAGCTGCTAGAAAAGGAAGGATATGCAAAAGCAACACAAATTGTCTTGTTGGCGATGCAGCGGGACTGTCCTTTTTTCTTCCGAGCCGATTGATAGACTTTGAATATTTTGAACAAGCAAGTGATCCGGATGAAACAGCGAAGAACTATCAAGATGTGATAGACTTCGCTTTTTTCGTAGTCAATTTTGGCTATTCCAAAGCGGATTACCATGCATTAACACCAAAAGAAAAACTGTTTATCATGAAGGCGTATGAAAATAAGACCGTGCAAGATTCCACCGGTATCAGAAATGCGGTTCTCAATGCCATGGCAAATTTCTACCGCAAAAAAGGAAAGCGTTTCATTCCGTTATGGAAAAAGAAACAACAGCGCTTAAACATGGAAAATGCAAAAGAACAGCTTTCCACGATACAAACTGTAGAACAACAGGAAGGATCTGACTGGATTAGAAAAATTTATCAAGCTAACGGCTGGAAACATCCAAAAGAAAAGAGGTGATATTTATGGCGAAAATAAGTAGTGCACAAATAGAAAAAGCCGGTGAAACAATGGATCAGCTTGGAAATACCATTACCAAAGCAACCAAGCCCGTAAAAGAATTTGGAGCTTCTTCGATTGAAGCTGCGGCGATGTTTGAACAAAACATGAAACGTGTTGAAACACTGTTTGGAAGTAGTGCCGCATCCATAGAAGCGTTCAGTGATACTGCTTTATCGCAATTCGGTTTATCCAAAAACGAAGCGCTTTCCATGGCGAACACATTTGGCACAATGGCTTCTTCACTTTCTCTTCCGCAACAATCCATTGCGGAAATGTCAGTAGGTCTCAGCGGTCTTGCCAGCGATATGGCTTCCTACAAAAACATCGGTGTAGATGAAGCGATGCTTGCCTTACAAGGTGTATTCAGTGGTGAAGCAGGTGCACTAAGCGCATTGGGTATTTCCATGACTGATGCCAGTTTAAATGCATTCGCATTACAACAAGGCATTCAAAAAACAACCGCAGAGATGAGTGAAGCGGAAAAAGCGCAGCTTCGCTATAACTTCGTGATGGCACAGACAAAATCAGCACACGGAGACTATGCGAATTCAGCGACAGGAACCGCTGACAGTATGAAGCGTTTTCAAGGTGCCGTTGATAATTTAAAAACATCCCTTGGTACGCAGTTATTGCCATTCATCACACCGATTATTGAAGGATTCTCAAAATTCATTAATAAATTAAGTACAGCGCATCCGTTTATTCAGAAAATTGTCGCCGTGCTTGGTTTGTTGGCAGTATCCGCAGGACCGGTTTTATCTGTCGTTGGTTCGTTTGTAAAAGGCTTTTCCTCATTGAGCGGCGTCTTTACCTTTCTGAGTTCACCAATTGGTATGATTGTCGCATTGATTGCGGTATTGGCCGCAGCGTTTATCTATTTATACACACAAAGTGAAGACTTCCGCAATCTCATCAATGATCTGGCAGCCGTACTTGGAGAAATACTGGGGGATGTGTTATCTAATCTCATGGAATATATACAAGGTATGATTCCGGTGATCACCTCCATTATTTCACAGTTGGTCACGTTTTTGGCTCCTATCATTCAAACCATTATGGAATTCATCATGCAAGCAGTCGATTTCCTATTACCGGTGCTGATTGGCTTTATCGAAGGACTCATTGATGTCTTTAATTTTTTGATGCCTATCATTATGTCCATTATCGACATTACGATTACCATTATCTCCGGCATTATGGAAATTGTCACACCGATTATTGAATTTATCATCGGTATCGTGACGATGATCATTGATACCATCACTCCCATCATTCAAATTGTCACAGATATATTTATGACCATCTTTGGTATCGTTTGCAATGTATGGACAAATATTTTTGGATTTATCGGTGGTGTGATTGAAACCATCATTGGCGTAATTTCTACAATCGTTGGTGTGGTAAGTGGTGTATTTGGCGTTGTTTTTGACATCATCAGCGACATTATGGGAACCATTGGCGGCATCATATCGGATGTATTCGATGGCATCAATGGCGCATGGGAAGATTTGAAAGGTTTTATTGGCGGTATCTTTGATGGTATTCGCTCTACTTTCGATGATCTTGTCGCCAATGTAAAAAAAGTAATCAATATCGTCATAAAAGGTATCAATGGCGCAATCGATTTGATCAACTGTATTCCGGGTGTTGACGTTGACTACATTCCTTATCTGCTTCATGGCACGGATCACTGGTATGGTGGTTTTGCGGTCATGAATGAAGGCGGGCGTGGTGAATTGACATATCTACCCAATGGTGCACAAGTCATTCCGCACGATCTTTCTTTGCGTTATACAAAGGAAGCCGCAAAAGCAAATGCCACAAGCAGTTTTGTGATTGACTATGATCGATTGATTCATGGTCTTTCGGATGTGATTTTGAATCGTCCGAATATTATTGATGTCAATGTCGACGGCAGAAAACTGGCAGAGACGACCACACCACATGTGGATCGCAATATGAACCACACAGCAATTTTGAAAGGGAGGTATGCACAATGAGTGGTATACAAATTGGAAACAAGCATACGGAAAAAGACTGGAATCTCATATGGCAGGATGTGGATATCGGCGCACCGGATATTCAGTCTAACTTTGTGAGCGTACCTTATCGAAACGGATTGCTGGATCTCACCGAAAGTGAACACACAGGAGTACGATATGCCAATCGTACTCTTTCCTTCTCTTTTTTCTATCGCTGCGATATGAGAAGATGGAAAGATCTGTACAGTGAAATCTTAAATCACTGTCATGGGAAAAAACATCGTATCGTCTTGGATAGTGATCCATTTTATTACTATGAAGGAAGGATCAATGTGTCAAGCAAGAAAGAAGATGCGCTTCATGCGTCTTTGACAATCAAAGTAGATGCACAGCCATTTCGCAAACCTCTTGCATCTACAATCGAAGATTGGTTATGGGATCCCTTCTGTTTTGATACAGATATTATACGCGATTATGGATATATCAATGTGCAGGATTCTGCACATGTTACTATCATAGCCGGAGAAGAAAGTGAAATTCCTATATTTCATTGTTCTTCATCGATCCTTTTGGAATACAACGGCAAACAATATCAGCTGAAAAAAGGAATCAATAAATGTTACGACTTCATCATTCAATATCATCAAAGTTATGATCTTACATTCATTGGAAATGGAATTGTCAGTATTGAATTTTTGGCAGGTGAATTGTAATGTACACAGTAAAACTAAGAAATGATCAAGAAGAATTTTATTTACATCATCCGATGGACAATACATGCATCTTGTTGGATGGCACATTGACATTGGAACTAAATAAGACCGGAACCTTTACGTTTTCTATCTCTGATCGACATCCCCATATCTCCAAAATCCAAAAAATGCGTTCTGAGATTCTCATTTATCAAGATGAGAAATTGATTTTCTTAGGACGGCCGTTGTCGGAAACGATTGATTTTTATGGCACATCCCAGATTTCATGTGAAGGTGAAATGGCATATTTATTGGACAGTATGCAGAAACCATATTCTTTTCAAGGAAGCATTTATGCGTTTTTGATGAGACTCGTTCAAAATCACAATGCGTTGATGGAAACAAAGAAACATTTCGAGGTGGATAAAGCACATGTTTATCAAGCAGACAAACAAATACAATGTGAGGAAAGTGCCTATGCCAACACGCTGGAAACATTGAACAAGCAATTGATTGATGCTTATGGTGGATATCTTTGTGTTCGCCATGTGGGTGAAAAACGCTATTTGGATTATGTTTCACTGGAAAAACCATCGCAGGAAAGCGCATGGCATCCCCAAGAAATTCGCTTTGCGACGAATATTCTGGATTTGACAAAATATATCAAGTCTGATGAACTCATTACAGCCATTATTCCATTAGGCGCTGCGTGCAAAACTGAAACAGAAACGGAAACAACATCACAGCTAACAATCGCTTCTGTCAATCAGGGAAAAGATTATCTCGAAGATGAGGAAGCTGTCAAGGATTTTGGCAAAATCTATGGAGTTGTTGAATTCAGTGAGGTTGAAGATCCGACAGAATTAAAGCAGCTGGCAGAAGCTTATTTAAAACAAAAGTGTAATCTTTCCTTTACGATTGAATTATCAGCTCTTGATCTTCACCATTTGAATATGGAACTGGAATCGTTTCAAATCGGAGATTGGATTCGCTGTATTTCTAAACCACATGGCTTAGATGATTTGTTTTTATTGTCGAAATTATCGATTTCTTTGAATGATCCCGGAAGCTCTGCGATCTCATTGGGAGGTGTTGTGGATAGTTTTACGAACTCCGTCAATCGCAATCAGATCAGTGTCGCAAAACAGGTCGATCAGGTGAAGGCGCATGCAAAGCAAATTCAAACAAAGTTGGAAATACAGGATGAAATCATCTTGGAAGCGAAGGAGCTCTCTGATCAAGTGGAATCGATCACGCAAAGAATACAGCCAAGTCAATGGATCGTTGAAGTTGCTAAGGCAATCAAAGAAGGCAGTAAATTGGATACGACAAAAGTATTGATTGATCAAGAAGGATTGACCATTGAAGAAGGAGGATTGAAAATTAAGGATGAAAACCAAAATTTGATTTTATTTGTGGATGAGGATACACATCGTTTTGTATTTCAGGGCGATATTCGTGGGTCAACGATTGAAACAAATAAGGATCTAATTGTTGGCAATCGTTTGATCATCGGTGATCAAAAAGATAATGGGTTAATCAATTACAAGTCCATCAATTTCAGTGATGATGTGCGCCTGCTTGGCTCAAAAAATGAAGCAGGATACTGGCATCTCGTTATGCAGGCGTTGGATCGTGTAACCATGATGAGTGCGCCAGTGCAAGGTCCAACGGATCGATATGCAAGTGTCACCGTCTTTCATGATGAGGTCAATATTACATCTTCCAAATGGGTAGATATTCAATCACAAGCAATTCAAATGAATCAACAGCCAGCGATCACATCGGATATAAGAAAAAAATGCAACATTGATGAATTGGATGTTTCATGGATTGATGATTTGCATATCAAGCAGTTTGAATTCCTAGAGGTGGAAAGAAAAGAGATTGGCTTGATTGCACAGGATTATATGGATCATCCTTATCAAGCTTATTTTCTTGACAAAGATGCGGATGGTTACTATCGCATTCGTTATGGAAATCTATGGAATGCGTTATTGAAGTATTGTCAACAGCTAAAGCAAAGAATAGATAAATTGGAGGAGAAGTATGGCGAATATAAACAAACAAATTGAAAAAATTCGTTCATCGATCTATGGAAAAGATGTACGTGAGTCAATCGCATCCACTCTAGAGTCGATGAATTCGCAATGTGAACAGACGGAGTCATTTTCAAATGATAAAGTCGAAGAAATGAATCACCTAAAGCAAACGCTAGAGGAAGCAGAGCAAACAAGAATTATGAATGAGAGTGAGAGAAGCATTCATGAAAATGAACGAATTTCAGAAGAAACAGAAAGAAATCTTCGGTTTCAGGCATTGGATAGAGAAACACAGTTTCAGCATAATCAAATCATAAGTCAACAAGCATTTCTAGAAAATGCAATTGCAGAATGGAATGATCAGAAAGATCGTGGAGAATTTCACGGCTCTTTTTGGCTTTATGGAAATGGAGTTCCTAACGATGACATTGGTAAAATGAACGACTGGTATATTGATCGCTCTAGTAAATATTGGTGTATTTATCATCGTGATCATTCAGGATGGACAGATACTGGAAGAAACTTAATTGGAAATGATGGTTCCATGGGTGGCGATACCGTTCCCATTGGGGCGATCCTTCCCTGCACTACAAATTCCGTTCCTGATGGCTGGTTGTTATGTGATGGCTCTTCCATCATGCGGAGAGATTATCCTGAGTTATTTGATGTTATTGGAGAGTCTTATGGTGCTGGCGATGGTGTAACTACGTTTGCGCTGCCGAATATATTAAATCCATTGGCATACACAAAAAGTACTGATGCGATTCAGTTCATCGAGAGTAATCCAGAACTTTCTATGATCATTAAAGCAAAACAAGCTATTCCGCTTGTTGGTAGTGTCCAAAATGATTTGACAAGCAATAGCGAAAAAGATGCGCCAAGTATCAAAGCGGTTAATCAGGCGATCAATAAAGTGGCAGCAGGAGTACCAGAAATACTCATGAATACAACAAAAATGGAGAAAAGCCAAACTTATACATTAAATAAGTCGATTGATCAATTCCGATATCTACTCATCATTTACTCAGCCCTGCCTAGTCTTAGCTGTATGAACACGATGCTTGTGCCTGTAGGTCTTATTAGCAAAGGTACATCTGCATCCAATCAATTCAATTTACATTGTAGAATTACTGAAACTTCCTATTCTTATTCACAAGTTGGGTTTTTGAATTCTACAACATTGAGAGCGCAAACTGCGGATGGTAATGGCAACTATCCAGATATGTATGTGAAAATCTGTGGAATCAGGTAAGGAGGAGATCATTGATGGCTCTAAAAATTAATAATCAAATAGACGCATCAAACGTCATGATGCAAGATGAAACAAGCGCCGAAGTAAAGATGAAAGAAATTTCAAACAAATTACAAAAGTTCAGTTTTTTAGCAAATAGGAGTGCAAACCCTTATGCATTATCAGCAGATTCAACTGTTGCTTATGTACGATACAAAGTAGGACAGCAATATGCTAATATGAACGTTATCGCTACAAGCGTTCTAATTCCAGATACACCATACAATATAATAAATAATATTACGGTGTCAGGAGTGAATACAGATGGAATTATCGAGGTAGAATTTTATGGGAAAGGCTTTGTCGCAGCGCATAATTTTGTGCTTAACTTTTTGTTTTTTAAAAGTTAGAAATAAGAGAAAAATGATAAAGCATAATTTAAAAGATTGGGTCAAGAGCGCCAGTATTCGTGCAATCAAAACCATGGCACAAACTGCCGTTTCTCTGATTACCATAGGAAATATGTTGACAGATTTTGATTGGCTCGCAATTCTTTCTATTTCAACAACCGCTGGCATTGCGTCTCTATTGACATCTTTTGCTGGTCTTCCAGAATGTGAAGAACAGGAGTACGAATTATGAATACGTTTCTCATGACCACTTATACGATTGCTCTTCCTGTCATTCTTGGTTATATCATCTGCTTGTTGAAAGAACAAGCACATGCCAGAAATGCAAACAGTGAAGGGACGAAGTGTTTGTTGCGTGTGAAATTGATGGAATACCATGATTTGTATATGAAACTTCAAATCATACCATCTTATGCTCTTCAAAACTGGGTTGAGATGTTTCAAGCTTACAAAGGTCTTGGCGGAAATGGAATGATTGATGGTATGGACAAAGAAGTTCATCTTTTGCCCATTCGTGATGTCGAGAAAGGAGATGGTGAAGGATGATTACAGCACAAGAATTCAGAAACCAATATTTAGGAAAAGCAATTGATGTCGATGGTGCCTATGGCGCACAATGCGTTGATTTGTTTAAGCAGGTATGTTATTTGGCAGGCATGAAACCATTCGCACTGGGTGGTTCTGGTTATGCGGAAGAGATCGTGAAACGTTATCAGCCATTGGGACTTAATGCATATTTTACGTTGGTGTCTTTAAGCAATGCACAATATGGAGATTGGATCGTATGGAGCAAAGGCTCTCATGATTGCCCAGATAGTCATGTAGCCATGTTTATCCGTATGGATGGTGTGAATAGAGTCATGGCATTTGGACAAAATCAATTTGGAAAAGCATATGGGAATGAAGGCAGTATATCAACCCATGGAATTATTGGAGTCTTGCATTTCAAAGCATGGAGTATCCAAAGTACACGAAAAACGAATGAAGAACTAGCACAAGAAGTCATAGAAGGATTATGGGGAAATGGGAGTGAGCGAAAAAGCAGGTTGATTTCAGCAGGCTATGATTATGATGCGATACAAGCCATTGTGAATCAGAAAATTAATGATAATGTATCGAAACTATCAAAAACTATTGATCAATTAGCGGATGAAGTGATTTTAGGCAAATGGGGAAATGGAAAAAATCGTATCAGTCGATTGAAGAAAGCCGGATATAGCCCAAGTACCATTCAAATCAGAGTTAATCAAAAATTGAAGTAAAACATAAAGGTGTAATCATATCTGATACTGTTTCAGATAAAGATTACACCTTTTTCTTACTTATTATAATAGAATTGATGTAATGCATCAATTACGATGTCTTGCTCATCCTGTCGTAATCCATAATACATCGGTAAACGCACAAGCCGCTCACTTTCTTTTGTAGTATAAATATCCTCTCCGTGGAAAATGCCAAATTTTTTGCCAGCAGGAGAACTATGTAAAGGAATATAATGAAATACTGCTCCAATTTCTTTTTCTTTCAAAAATGCGATCAACTCAGAACGCTCATTTAAGTCTTTTGCTTTTATATAGAACATGTGTGCATTATGTTCACAATATTCTGGTATATAAGGTAAATCTATATGATTTTGAAGATCCTCTAAATGCTCATAATAATAATTCCATGAATTCATACGATCATCAAAAATCTTATCCGCTTCCAACAGTTGCGCATATAAATATGCAGCATTCATATCACTTGGCAAATAAGACGAACCATAATCCACCCAAGTGTACTTGTCAATTTGACCTCGAAAGAATTTGCTTCGATTGGTTCCTTTTTCTCGTATAATTTCTGCTTTTTCAATATCATTTGCATCTTTAATTAGCAATGCTCCGCCTTCACCCATACTATAATTTTTTGTTTCATGAAAGCTATAGCACCCATAATCGCTCAATGTTCCTAAATACTGACCTTTATATTTTGACATAACACCTTGTGCAGCATCTTCCACAACCATCAATTGATGCTTTTGTGCAATTGCATTGATCTTATCCATATCGCAAGAAACACCCGCATAATGAACCGGAACAATAGCTTTTGTTTTTTCTGTAATTGCGGATGCAATTAAATCTTCATTTAAATTCATCGTTTCCGGTCGGATGTCAACAAAGATGATCTTCGCTCCACGCATAACAAATGCATCTGCAGTGGATACAAATGTATAAGAAGGCATTATCACTTCATCACCCTGTTGAATATCTGACAAGATTGCGGCCATTTCTAATGCATGCGTACAAGAAGTAGTAAGCAGAGCTTTCTTTGCATGAAACTTTTCTTCCATCCATTGATTGCATTTTTTTGTATATTCTCCATCCCCACAAATCTTATGGTTTCTGATTGCTTTACCTATATGTTCCATCTCTGTACCTAGAAACGGCGGAATATTAAAATTTATCACAAGGAATCCTCCATTCAAAAAATACGTTGTAATTATAACACTGAACTTATTATTTCACAATAGCAGTTTCCTATTCCTAAGCAACACTTATAAATCATACTGAAGAGTTTTAATAAAGCACTTATGCGATAAAATGTCCTGCTCACGCAGCGAATAAAAAAACTGAATACAATTATTATATCCAGTCTAAATTATTATTTTCCTGTTGCATATACATAATTTAATGATGGGCCAAAAATTTGTTTTCCATTCACCGTTTTATACGCATAGATACGATAGAAATAATGAGCCCTTGTGTTTGCTTTACCATCAACAAAAGAAGTGTTTTTTGTAACTGTCATAAATGACATTTTTGTTTCTCCAGGTATTTGACAATAAATTGCATATCCATCATATGAAGTTTTAGTAGCATTCCACGTTACACGAATACCTCTTCCTGATGAATTGGTCTGTGCCTTCAAGCCTGTTACTGCTTCAGGAAGTGGTTTTTGATATACATAACTCAAAGAAGCGCCTGTTTCTTTTTTACCGTTGATTTCTTTGTATGGATATACTCGATAATAATTAATCTCTCCAGTTAATGCAGTAGTATCTAAGAATGAAGTTCCTTTTACAAGATATCGATATGCAAAGTCACCTTTACCAACTTTACGATAAATAATATATCCATCGACTCCTGCAACACTGTCCCAATCCAACTGAACGCTGTTATAAGTTTTTGCTGTTGCTTTTAAATTTTTCACTCCTGGGATTTGCGTTTTTACCCATACATAGTTTTTACTGCCACCACTTTTGCTAAATACCATTTTTCCATTTTCATCGTATTTAAATCCATATATACGATAATAATAAAATCCTCCAAACTGAAGATTTGTATCTGTAAAGCTTCGTTTTTTAGAATCAGCAAACATGGTTCTATAAGAAAACTTTGTTTCTCCAGGCCCCATACGATATACAACAAAGCCATCTACATTCTCTGTGGAATCCCATGTAACTGTAACAGAAGCTGCTCCATTTGATATAGCCTTTAGATGATGAGGTATTTCAATATAATCCTTTTCATCAGGATATAAAGTACCATCATCATCAATCACTCTTGCATAATGAGAAATTTCGAACATGTCAAAAGAATGTATATCTTGAATTACAACGCCGCCTCTTGGCTCACTAGCCTCTAACATCTTATCATTTCCCAGATAGATGCCAACATGATGTACTTCATTCCAATGCGTGCAATCTGGATCATCACAATTCTTTAAAATCCAAAATACCAAATCACCTGGTCGAAGTTCTTCTTTCTTAATCAACGTTCCAGCGCCATCTTCTACAATAGCCTTCGCCTGTTGATCAGATGAACCCTTAATCGATGTAATACCGACACTATGATATACGATATCAACGAAATAACCGCAGGCATAACCCTCATTTCTATCAAAAGAATATGGTTCTCCTAATAATTCCATTCCATTTAATATCAACTGTGATCGAATACTATTTTCATAACCTTCCTCAGCTTTTACACTTGTTATAACACCATTTTTGCCAATTGTAAAAATCATATGAGAGAAGTTAATATCTTGATTTTTCCTTGCTGCCCCAGTAACAGGATCAAAATAATACAGATTCTTGCCTATTGATTGTAATCCATATTGTATTTCACCTGATTTTGATTCTTTGCAAAAATATAAGTCACCTTTCCATTCTTGCAAACCCATTTTTACACCGCCAGCTTTTGTATAATAATATGCTTGTCCTTTATTGTTTTTATAAACACCTTCAGATAGTTTCCCATTGGCATCAAAATAATAAATAATACCATCAATCTTCTGTGCTCCTGTTAACATTACGTATCCACTCTCAGGAGAAGAAAAGTAGTATTTGTCATTTCCAACCTTCTGCCATCCTGTACCTAAACCACCTTGTGGAAGGAAGT
This sequence comes from Erysipelotrichales bacterium, assembly GCA_910576345.1. Lineage (GTDB taxonomy): Bacteria > Bacillota_I > Bacilli_A > Erysipelotrichales > Erysipelotrichaceae > C-19. Next base: position 13,918 of record CAJTIT010000023.1, on the reverse strand, counting down.
AGTGCTTCTGTTTTTTACTTCCATATGTGATTTCGATAATTCCTGTTTTTTGCGCATACGTAGTTTCATCAAAATAATACTCTTTACCATCAATTTTTTGATAGCCCTTTAATGCTGCGCCAGAACTCGGATAAAAATAATATTTCTTATTCTCAATGGTTTGAAAACCAGTTAATTTTTTTCCGGTTTTCGAATCAATGTAAAACCGAAAGCCGTTTTGGTCTATCCATCCTGTAGAACTTGCCTTCGCTGCATTTGTTTCTTTATTTACACTAGTTCTTTGCCCACTAGCTTGAACAGTGTATGGCAATAACATGGAAAAACATAATGCGCAAACGCCAACTTTTTTTAATACTTTCATACTCAATTTCTCCTTTTCGTAATGAATATCAAAGACTAAATATAATAATGCCACTAATAATCAGCATCATTCCCGTGATTTTCTTGAGGGTAATTTTTTCTTTCAAAATCAAGCCTCCAAGAAGCAATACAAATGCATAACTAGTAGAGTTTAAAATTGGCCCATATTTATATTCAATACCACGATATGCCACTATATTTAACAAGAACGTTGAAAATAGGATACCATATCCCAATATTACACGTATATTTAAAAATTCCTGCAGCTTATTATTATGTGTTTGATTAGCACTTTTCTTTAATAATAACTGAGAAACTGCGGTTAAAAACGCATTAAAGACCATTAGAAATGCATATATATTAATCATTTCCAGTCACCACCAGTATTCCTATAATAATAAGCACAATTCCTAATACATTGAATATTGTTACTGCTTCGTGAAATAAAAGAACAGACCATAACAACGACCAAAACAAAACCATACCTTTATTGGCATATGCGATGGTAAGATCCGTGGTTTTCAACAGTTTCTGCCAAAAAAGAGCATAAAAAGCCAATATCATAATCATACAAAATAACAATCCAATAAACTGAAAGGAGAAAATACCGCTCTCTTTCATTTGACTAGATGCTACTTTAGATAACACACTGCCGATAGAATAAATAAATACGATTACTTGTAGCATTATGATTTTTTTTATATCAATTTTATGCTTCACTGTTCATTCCTCTTTTCCCAATGTTATAAACCCAAAATTGATTGTATATAACTTTCAGATTCTTCATTTCCTCCAACACCCGCATAGAACACAACATAATATTCACTTTCAAATACACATCCATAATCATGATCAATTAAGAATTGAGAGAACACTTCCTTTTTTCCATCATCACGCTGACTCATTTGCGTTGCCAAAAGGCTTTGAAAATTATGCTCATAAAATCCATAATAATTATTAGTACGACCATATATAATAACTGGTAACTTATTATATCTATGTTTGCCGCTGTCCAAATCCTCTTCAAATTTTTCAAGAGGATATGTATTCAATGTAATCCAAGGTTGTACATATGATTTAGAATCTGATAAATAATAAAATAATACACTACCTCCATATACCAACATGGGAACATCTTCTCCATATTCCTGCTTTACTTTTTGCACCGTATCCAATACTCCATTCACATTGATTGCTTGTCGTTGCGTTGTTCGCAACAGTTTGGCATTATCACTATGAATTGCATATTTAATATCCCAGCGATGGATGCTGTCAAAGTTATTTGTATAATATACAGTACTACCCAATTTCAAAGCAAACATCGTCAATGCGATACAAAAAGTTATGAATAATGGTTTTTTTAAAGAAACTGTCTTCCAGTGGTCTTTATAAATCTTCAAAACATTGGTATAAGAATTCTTTAAGAATGCATCATAAGCAAGCTCACATAATACAGGTGCAATAATCCACATCCCCATAATCACATGCTTTGTCCCAGTATTAGATCCGGCGATTGTCAGCATCGGCAAGAAAATAGAAATTAATACCATTAGACTTTTTTCTTTATCTGCTTGTACATATTCACAAAATCGGAAGAGAGCAGCGACATACATGACACCAATTAGAAAACTGGGGCCAGTCGTCATTTGCGGCCATGCTGGCGCAGGGTTCACATCGAATGAGTATACCATTGTATAAATTCCAACGATAAAGAACACAAGAGCAATAAGCGCATTTAAAATAAAATGTTTACGAACCTCTTGCTTTTTCCAATTGTACTGATAAAAGAATAAAGAAGCTAGAAATACAACAACGATACCTGCAAAAAACACAAGTCCTGCTTCAATAGCATCCAAATTCCCTCTGAAGAAAGAGTCAAGCAGTATTGATAAACTATACCCCCCTTCAGAAGCAGTAGCCAGTCCTTTTAAACGAAAAATATTGTTAATAAAATATTGCATTTGCCCTGTCCCAATCAAAATCGAGCACATGACAATTGTACTAAGCACGAAACCTACTAGCATTCCAAGCATATGCCGCAGCATTTTCTTTAATGGATATTTTTCATGTAAAAGGAACCAAAACAAATAGAACGCAAACGTTACAAATGCTGTAACACTTCCTGTTCTGGAAAAGATCAACACACCTAATGCAAATCCGGCACATATACTTAATCTAACATTATTTTTTGTAATTGCCTTAAATTGCAAACACATAAGTATAACCAGCAGCAATACGTTAAACTGATGATAATTGAATACATTTAGATATGTATTGCTTGTCAAAATTGCAATAAATAAACCAATTAACAAACAGTTTTTGTTTATATGATGCTTAAATGTTTGATATACGATGATCACAATAGACATTTCTAATAGGATTTCCAATAGGTTTAATCCCCACAAGCCCAAAAAAGGGAATGTTTTCAACCAAACATGTCCAACAAATGTTGTAAACCATGAGGTAAAAGAAATAAAGTCCGGCATTTCATATAAATTTTGGAACATAAATGTATGCAGCCCCGTATCTCCCATATCAATACCAAAAAAACTATTGACAAATGGCCATAAAAATATCAAAGCCATCAATACGTACTGCAATATAACTGATGCATTCTTACGATTAGTTCCTATCTTCAGCATTTTTAATCCCCTTTTTATTGTATTTTTCACGTATTACATATTGTGGCTCATTATTGATACACATATAAATTCTACCAACATATTCTCCAATCATTCCTAGTACACATAATATTATTCCAGAAAAAAACAAAATGGTTATCATAATAGAACTATAGCCCATTTGCGTCGTAGGCACCAATAATTTTCTTATTAACACATACATCAAAAATAAAATAGAACAGAGGACACTAAAAAAACCCAAAACAATAGAGATACGCAGTGGCTTGATAGAGAAAGCAGTAAATCCATTTACCCATAAATGAAATAGTTTCTTAAAATTATATCCGCTACTTCCAGACAATCGCTCTCTTTGTACAGTCTCAATATAACCTATTTTGGATGTTGTTCTTAATAAGAGGCCAGCAATATACGGATAAGGATTATCATATTTTACCATTTCATCAATTACAAAACGCTTTGCCATAAAAAAGGATGATAAATAAACATCTTTTGGCTTTTCCAGAATATAATTACTCATCATTGCATTCAATCCGGTTCCGATTGAACGAAATAAAGACTTGCGATGTCGCTCTGTATATTTCACACATACAACATCATTTCCTTCTTCCATCTTTTGCATGAAATCCCAAACCATACCAACAGGTGTCTGTCCATCATCATCAGAGGTCATAATATAATCACCTTTTGCGACAGAAAAACCTGCCAAAAGAGCACTTGGCTGACCAAAATTCTTTGCAAAATCAATCGCTGTTATATGCTCATCATGCACTGCCAAATCCTTGATGATATTCCAAGTATCATCTTTAGAATTATCATTGACAAGAATGATTTCATACCGATATTGTTCCTTGTTATGCATCGTTTCATTAATTTCATTGATAACGGAATGAATCGTCTTCGATGAACAATAACAAGGAATAACAAACGATATATCCATATGTATCCCTCATTCCTATTTGTTATTTTTATACTTTTTCAAACAAACAATATCATACGTATCCCACTTTAAACGATCAAGGCAATCAAACCAAATATCTTCTTGTCGTTCAATATCTTCTAATTTTTTTAAGAATTCTTTATGAAACTGATTTTTAGGAATAATGACGACACCCGAATCATCACATACCGCAATTGCACCATCATACAGCTCTCTATGTGTTTTTTCAATCGTTTCATCAAGCGGCTGTTCTGGCTTTATATTAAAGCATCCCACCGGGCTAAAGCCAGGGCACCATATTGGATAATTGTCTTTGATTAAATCATTACCATCTCTTTGTCTTGCATTGGAGATTATCGCTACAGCTCCTTGATACAAAACCATAAATTTTGAAACGAGTTCACCAATAATTGCACGGTCTTCACAATCAAATGCTTCAATAAACACAACATCTCCTTCATGGATATCTCTTGCTTGTTCATGAACCGTCCAATTAGAATTTTGGTAAGCATAGATCCATTTAATTGGTCCGACACAAAAATGACCGCGATTGATTGCATCTGCACCTTTTAAGACACCTGTTTTTCCAAGACAGTCCGCAACTTCTGTTGTTGAAATACGATTCCTTTTAATGGTCTTGATAATTTCATCTCTAATATTTTCCATAAATCCTCTTTTCTATTCAAAACGTATGGATAAACGCTCCATAACCTTTGTTTTGATTTCTTTAAGATCTTCCACAGAGCTTCCCTTTGCAATATAATAGCCAATGCGGTTACTATCATCCGTCGCCTTTTTTAACACATCGCCTGCTTGAATATTTAATCCAAAATCATAGATTTGTTCAAGCGCTTTAATATCTTCTACACCACAAATTTCTTTTATTTTCCTTCCTTCTACCGGATAATCTAAAAACTGCAACACCATATAACGTTTTTTCATTTCTTCTAAATCAATAATAGGATATTCTATTTTATCATCTAAAACTGAGTGGATCCATAAAGCATAATTATCGATTCCTGTCATATATGGTACAATATCTGAAGATATTTTTGTTCCTCCACCTCTTGCGGCCATTTCTATAAGATAGAATGTTCCATTTTCTAGTTTATATTCTGCATGCGTCAATCCAAAAGGTAAACCTGTTGATTGTATTATTTCATCATTTAGTTTACGCAATGCATTATAATCATAAGTATCATTTGAATAAGAAAAATATAACGCATCTGCTACATTCTGATTAAAATCATAATGAGATTTCTCAGAAATTGCCAAAGTATGATGCTTACCATCTACTACAATTCCATCTACAGTAAATTCTGTTCCTTGTACATAACGTTCAATCAAAACACTACTTTGATCCTTAGAATTGCTTTTTGTGTTATCAAAGTACCTATCTAAATCTTCAAGCACATGAATTTCATAAATACCTCTACTGGATTGCGAATCTAACGGCTTGATTATTGCATCATGCTTTAAATCAATGAAAAACTGTTTCGCTTCATTCAATTCTTTACAAATCTTAAATTCAGGATATGGAAAAGTATTTTCTTTTAAATATTCGCGCATACAATATTTATTTGTAAAAAGCTCAGCCAGTTTTATTCCAATTGTTCGTAATCCAAGTTGCTCTGATACATATGCAGCTGTAGGAACAGCAATATCACTTTGATCAGTGAATACCGCATCAACCTTATACTTTTTCGCAATATCTAAGTTCTTATCCCAATCGCGCACATCTGCGACTTCACAATAATCCGCATATTGAAATCCAACAGAATCTGGATATAAATTGCTGCAAACAATTTCAAAACCCATACATTTTAATTTTTTTAACAGAGGGACTTGCCATTTTCCTCCGGCGATGACCATGACTCTTTTCATATTATGATAACCTTCCTAAATATTTCATCATCTGCTTGCTATCTTTATCCAGTTTAACAGCTCTTTCTTTAACATAAACTTCATTTGGTTTAGTATTGTTATTGATAGAAGTTTCCATACCTAAAAATGTATATGGAGCCAAAACCCTTGCACTACCAACTATTGCACCCAATCCAAGAAAACAATGATCACTGACGATCGCTTCTCCGCCAAGCAAAACATTGCAACTTAAAAAATTATAGTTTCCTAATTGAGCCCCATGCGCAATATGAACATTGCCAAAACATATATTGCCTGAACCAATTTTAGAACCTGGAGCTAATATAACGTTCTCTAATAAAATATTTGCATCTCCCATTTCATCACAATCAATAATTGCTGTGGGATGGATAAAATTGATGAATGTATATCCTTTTGCTTTACAAGCATGATAAATCATTTCCCGAGTGTCATTCATATTATTATAACCAATCGTCAAGAGTATTCTATGCTCATCTGGAGAAAATACTTGCTCTATATCTTCAAATGGGTATACGGTCAGACCGTCAAAATAGGGAGTATCTATATACTTTTTATCTACAGTATAACCAACTATCTCTGATTTTGAATATTTATTTAAATATCTTCTCATTAAGGCTGAAAAATTACTTATTCCGAAGATTACAACTTTCTCCATAAAAACCCTCTTTCAACTGCCTTCTTAATTTTATCATATTGACCACAAAAGTCAATGTTCAGCGCCATTTCTAGCGCAATTATTCAGCATTTTCATTACTTTTTTCTAAATTTATAAACAGAAAAACAAAGAGAATTTGCTCTCTTTGTTTACGGCATTTTTGATTATTTTGATTTCGCATATACATATGTATTGGAAGTACCTATCACTCGTTTTCCATTGACATTCTTATAGGGATATACTCTGTAATAATAATATGTATTTGCTTTTTCCACTGTATCGTTGAAACCTGTTGAACTTGTCATTAATCTATATTTAAATTGTTTGGTATTGGAATCTTGACGGTATACAATATATCCATCTGCTCCACTATACTTATTCCAGCTAATTTGTATTTGTTTATTTGCTTTTCCTACTGCTTTTAGTTTTGTTACATTGGTTAATGTTGGTTTCGCATATACATACTGATTGGATATTGCGGTTACGTTCTTTCCGTTTACTTTTTTATATGGGTATATTCGATAAAAATTAAACCCATCCAATTGTGCATTAGAATCTATGAAACCTGTTCCTGTGACAGTATAACGATAACGCATATTTTTTTCACCAGGCAACTGTCGATAGATAATATACCCATCTACATCATTTACCTTATCCCATGTCAATCTGACCGTTGCTCCATCCGCAACTGCTTTCAGATTATTTGTACTTGCAGGAATCGGTGTTGCGTAAACATACTTCCCTGGGTTACCAACAACCTTTTTTCCATCGATTTCTTTATAGGGATAAACCCAATAAAAATTATGCTCACCAGTTAATGCCGTTGAATCTGTAAAAATAGAGGTTTTGCTCATACCACAATAACTATATTTTTTTTGACTATTCTGTCGATAAATTAAGTATCCATCCGCATTTTTTACATCCTCCCATTGTAATTGAACAGATTGCGTTCCAACAGAATATGCTTCAAGATTTGAAACAGGACGCATAGTAATAACACCAATTACTTTATGATTTAAACCATTATCTATTACATAATCATAAGCATATGAACCTTTATAAACAGAAATCACAAGATTTGAGCATTGTTGAAACTCTAAACAATGATCAAATGCTTGATTTCCTATAAACTCTACTTGTTCTGAAATAATAACACTTTCCAATCGAAAGCAATCCTTAAATGCCAATCCTCCGATTCTTGTTACATTTTTGGGTATTACTATACTTTTCAATCGAAAACAACCCTCAAATGCTGAAGACCCTATTTCTTTTAAATTTTCAGGCAGTTTTAAACTTACAAGACTATCATTCCACAAAAATGCATCATAGCCAATAAAGGTTACACTATCTGGAATATCGATACTTTCTAAAGAACTGCACCGATCAAATGCATAATCACCGATCGTCTGTAATCCTTCAGGAAGAGAAACACTTATAATTCCGGTATTACTAAAAGCCCCACCATATATTTCTTTAACACCTGGAATGACTTTGATATTCTCTTTTGCAGGGTGATAATATAAAATTTGTTTATCTTTACTATATAAAACATTATTCAATGACGTAAAGAAAGAATTATCTTTATGCACGGTAATTGTTTTTAATTCACTGCATCCTCGAAATACACTATGACCTATCGTTTTAACATTTCTTGGTATATAGATTTCTGTAAGGGCTGTTCCCATAAATGCATCTTCACCAATACTCATTAAACTTTCTGGTAATTGGATCGTATTTAAATTAGGGCTAGAAAAGAACGCATTTTCTCCTATTGAAACAACGCCTTCTGGAATTTGAATAGTCGATAAATCAAAACAACCATGAAAAGCGTCATTTCCTATCACTTTTAAGCTCGATGGCAGCGTAATACTATAAATTTCTCTGTTGGTAAAAGCTCCACCTATTATTTCTTCTACTCCTTGTAATACTTGAATCTTTTCCATAACTGGATGATAATATAATTGCTTCATATTTTTACTATACAAAACATTGTCAGTTGCTATGAAGTGAAGATTTTTTTCATCAACCGTAATTGTTTTCAAATTAGCACAATTAGCAAATGCTCCTGGTTCAATTTCTTTAACCCCTGAAGGAATATGTATACTTGTAAGTTCAGATGATTGAAATGCCCATTTTTTAATCGATACCAAACTAGATGGTAAAGTAATGCTTTTCATACCTAAAAATGCTCCACCAAATGCACTGACACCAATGCTAATTACTTTCTTACCATTAATTGTTGATGGGATCACCACATGCGTTTCATTCCCTTGATAGCCTGTTATCTCAATACCATTTTCATAATTTTGAAACGTAAATCCATCACCAGTCTTAGGAGTTTCATTGTCCCATAATGGAACTTGCGTCTGTAATTCATTTGTATTATTCATGCTGATGCTATCTTTTAAGTCACTGAATTGTTTTTGCTCCTTTGCATAAACAGCATAAAATTCTGAAAAGGGCATACTTCCAATAAGCAATACTATAAATCCACACAATATCTTTTTCCTCATGCTACCTACCTTCTTTTCTTTGATTGAGATTACCACACTACGGTACATTAAAATACATGCCTGTCCTTATTAGCATAAAAGTTGTAATACTCTGTAATAAGTTCATTGAAAATGATAATGGCTATCTTATTTAAAGCTCAAAACGATTTAACTTATACATTGGTTGATATGAAAACGTATTTCTACTATCTAATTGCTGAAACAATTTCATCTTCAGGCATATCTTATTTCCATTCTTCAAATACACTAGCTCATCCTAAACAAAGATTGAAATGAAAAAAATACCATAGCAGTTCAATAGTATCACCATCATTTATTCTTTCTTATTGCTTAACAGTATATTTCCATAATATTTGATGATCGCATCATCTATTCAACTCCTTTCTTTTGCCATCATTCGTGTTCTTGTATGCGTGTATGTAAATACTCTCAATATAGAAAACTGATAAGCAAGCATATTTGTAATTTCTTGTATACAAAGGTACACATTTCTACATTTGCTTTTTCAGTTCAAAAACATAATTTTTTCCTAGATTTTCCTCTAAAACTATGTTAGAATACTTATATCTCAGATAGTGTACTTTTATAGACATATGGATGATTTGCTTTATTCATAATTAATCTAACAATACCACCTTAATTATAAAACCATCGAATCAACTGGTGGTTTTTACTGTATTTATTAACATTCTTTATCCTATTACCTTGTTTAAATGAATTATAATCTTCTTTTGTTCTTCTTCTCTGAGATGTTTTACGAAATCTTGTTGACGTAGAAAAAATGTACCCTTAGATTTATCAAAATCTTTTGGATACATTTCAATTCGCATTCTTTAATTACAAAATTATTTTAATGAAATCAGTTGTTCCAAACAATGATGCATTTCACATGGAAGATTACTGGAAGATTCACTAAATGATAATCCTTGAGCATCTAAACCATACTGACGCTCATTTGCATCTTTATACCAAAGGGTCATATGATAAGGATTGGTAGGGTTTGTACTGTATGACCCTAATGCCAACCACACACCTTCTCCTTTATTCACCACATCTTCTTGTGAATCATATAAATTCTTTAATCCCAAATCTTCTTCTGCCGCTTTCAGCAAAATTTGTGCAGCGTAACACGTTGTGATTCCCCCTTGAAGATCCATCGTATGATTTAATACAACATCATTGCAAAGATCATAAAATAATAATGTATCATCTACTGCCCAATTTGACCAAAATGTTGGATTGTTTTCTTTTTCCAAAGCTGCTGTATTAGGGTAATGTGTTGTTTTATTTATATAAGCAGCAAGTATAGACAATTTATCGTGATTGCTCATACTTGATGTCCATAATTTACTTTCCACTTTTTGTCTTACCTTTTTGTAGAGCGCTTCATCCTGTTTAGAGTATTCCCCATTTTCATCTTTTCCAGTGCTGCCAACATATACAGTATCTAAAATCTTTCCATTTGCTTTTGCGACAACTTTTAATGCACGCGTACTCATTCCTGCTTTTACTGTGATTATTTTACCACTTTTTGCTTCTACATTACTTTGGCCAGGACCTGCGTTCGTAAAACTCTCCAGAACAGTTGAATGATAATAATCTAAATGGTCTGCCGCAGAATTTATTTCATATGTGATTGCTTCTGATGGATAACCCATCTGTGCATACATGTTTCTGTATGCATTGGGCGTTACGTCCGTAATTTCAAACGTAACAGATTCATTGATCCAAGTTTCATTGCCGTTCGTTAAGAACTCAATATTATAGGTATTGGTTCCATCACTGTTACGACTGTTGTCCGTCAATTTCTTTACGGTATCGGCACTACTGTAGGTATATAGCTTAAATCCATTAGAAGTACCTGCTTTTGGATATTCAACAACAGTTACTTTACATTGCGCTTTAAATCCTGTAACAGACTGTACTGTAATTGTAGCGGTTCCTTTGCGACGTGCTGTTAGAACACCTTTATTGTCAACCGAAACTATTTTATAGTCACTTGAACCCCAATACACATGCTTATTCTGTGAAGTATTGCTAGGATGAAAATTTACCAGTAGCGCTTCTGTCGTATCCGTTTCCATTGTTAGGGTTGACTTATTCAGCGAAATGCTTATTGTAGGAACGGAAGAATTATAATTAGAAGCATTATTTGCTTTTCCATATACATAAGTAGTTGATCCACTTACCAAACGTTTTCCGCTAACATTCTTATAAGCATAAACACGATAAAAATGATAATCTGCATCATAAATATTATTATGATTATAATAAAGATTAGACGTCATACCCAAATAGGAAAATTTGCCTTCGAATTCATTTTGATGATAAATAATATAACCATCCACATCATCACTTTTTGTCCAACTTAGCGTTAAACCTCTATTGGTATTCCTTGCAATTTTTAAGTTTGTAACAGGCTTCGGAACTGGTTTACTGTAAACATATTGATTTGATTTACCAACTATACGTTTTCCATTTACCATTTTATAAGGATAAATACGGTAGTAATTGTACACACCAGTTTGTGCAGTGTTATCAATAAAGCCTGTATTGGAAACACTATATCGATATTCAAACTTTCCATTTTCGATTTGACGATAAATAATATAACCATCAACATTAGATACGGCATTCCAGCTAAGTTTCACAGATTTTACACCATTGCTTACAGCTTTTAAACCAGTTACAGATGCTGGTATTGGCATTGCGTACTTATATGGAGCCGCTTTTCCGACTACCATCTTATCATTTTCATAACGATAAGGAAATACCCAGTAAAAGTTATATTCTCCTGTTTGTGCTGATGTATCGGTATACGATGTTGTAGCATTTCCCCTTACCATTCCACGATACTTATAAGAACCCTTACCGATTTGTCTATAAATCAAATATCCTTCTGCACCATCTGACTTATTCCAAGTCAATTTAATTGATGTGGTTCCGGTTGAAACAGCTTTTACATTCGTAACAGCAGTTTCTTTAAAATCATTTGATTTTGTAAAATCTTGAGCAGCATGCGTTGGTATTGTGGCTAAATACGCTAACAATAGCACTATTATAAATAATTTTTTCATTTTAGACTCCTTTTCTATTTGTTTGATAAAATGCAGACGACATTCCCACGAAATGCTTTCATGCTTGATTTAACTAAATCACACCTTCTTTCTTTATTATTCTACCATAAATATCATATTAATGATATAAAATTCTCTCATCGCACTGATACGTTTAATAACGAAAAATCATATATAAATGCACTGTATGGGCATACATATTTCATAACTTTCCATATGAACTTGTAGGTTTGTCAATGATGTGTTACACATTAAGTAAGTTGGAAACAACTTGAATGGGAGATAAATAACCAAGAGGACGCATAGGACGAAGATTCGATTTTTTAAGATATTGTTTGAGTTGTTTATGAGCATCATCAAGAGAATAAAACGTTGTCTTGTTATACAGTCTTTTCTGATCTTCTCTATGACTTCTTTCAACCTTTCCATTATGTCTTGGAGTGGCTGGACGAATGGGATGGTACTTTATGTTCATAGATTCTAGTTTTGCTTCAAATAGGGTAGGTTTATCACTCCTTAAACGATTCGTAAATTCAGTACCGTTATCAGTCTGGACGCATTGTATCTTGAAAGGAAAGAATCGAATGCAGTCCTCTAGAAAGCGAGTAGAAGAATAAGTAGACTGTTCTTCTAAGTAAGCCAGATAACGTAATCTAGAGGCTTCATCAATGGCTGTATATTGATAAAGTTTCTTTCCCTTCAATTCTCCTACAAGACAAGTTGTGTGAACATATTTGACATCGATCTGTATTTTCTCACCGGGAACTTTAGGAGTATGATAAGGCTTGTTTTTACGCTTCTTAGGAGACTTTTTATCAGGGAACATATGTAAAGAGCGCATAACACGATAGAGGGAAGAAACGCTTCTGGAATAAGCGCGAAGTTGCTTTAATCTTAGCCAAAAGTCAATCAAGCCCATATCAGGATTGCGTTTACGAAGATCACGGATACATTTGAATTCCAAATCAGAATGCTGATTGGGATGATGATGGGGTTTATGAGAGCGATCAGCGAGAGAATGGATATCACCGTCATAACGGCGAACCCAGAAATAGACGAATTGTCTAGTTGTTTTATAGCGAATGGCAGTTTTAGTAGCACCGATACGATGAAAAGATTTTACAATAGATAGACGAAAGCGCATGTCTTGAGTTATACTATTCATGCAAGAGGTTTCCTTTCTTGGTGTAGTAACTTAAGTATAGCGTACCTCTTGCTTTTTGTTTACCCCTTTTGTAACACATCTATTGTAAACCAACAATATTTCATAACTTTCCCTGAAGTGAAAAGTTAAATTCCACTACAAAAAGCACATAAAATAAGTAGAATTTACTGTTACAAAAAGAAAGCAGATAGACAGGATTAGGATATATCAAAAAAAAGTCTTGTGGATTTTAGTTTTTCAGTTATAATGTATATGTAGATAAGTCAAAAAAGGGCATAACGAAAACAGGTAGAAAAAGCAGTTCAAAAATTTATGAAAGACTTAATTCCACCTTGTTGAAGTGAATAGACTAAGTAGGCTGACAGCCAATTTTGCTTATCTATTTCTTAATGAGATAGGGTTTTAATATAACCTTATCTTTGTCAATTTTGGTTACACCAAAATCATAGAATTTCTTATTTAGTAATGGGTTCAGAAATTCAAGATACTCAATGGGCGATTTTCCGTTGAGTTTTTCTTTTGGTGAAGAATTGACATGTGAAATCACAGTATTCAGGTCACTCTGATCCAATAAACCAAGTTTACGCAGATCCGTGCCGCTCGGACATATATAACGCAATTCAATGTGATTGTTTTCTAGGCTTCCTTTCTGGCAAGATTGGAG
>CAJTIT010000022.1 GCA_910576345.1 Erysipelotrichales bacterium | reverse complement strand
TTTTTGACTTATCTACATATACATTATAACTGAAAAACTAAAATCCACAAGACTTTTTTCTTGATATATCCTAGTCCTGTCTATCTGCTTTCTTTTTGTAACAGTAAATTCTACTTATTTTTATGTGCTTTTTGTAGTGGAATTTAACTTTTCACTTCAGGGTTTTTTTTATGGTTTTTTCTGTTTGAAAAACGGCTTGGTATATCCTTATATATTTATGTGTTTTTGAAATAGGGCATCGAATGGATGCCCATATGTTATGTTCTTTTCAAACGTATGGTTCCAGTTTTCTTTTTCATTGATACGAACATCTTTATTTTATCATTGCACAGAAAAAGCTCTATGCATTTCACATAGAGGTTTTAACGGTGCAAGACTTCAGTTACCTGCGCAATTACGCTAACGCTCATTTCAGTTCAGAAATTGAAATCCCATAATGACAATACCCAGTATGACCAACACGATTCCGGTAGCACGATTCAACGTTTCCGCTTGTGCTTTATTGGCAAATATAGCTGCTATACGTGCCCACACAAATGTGAAGATCACGCATAGCATCCAAACCAGCATATCCGGTGTACCTGCAATCGCAAAATGGGACAAGGTACCTGCCAACGCAGTAAAGGTCATAATGAACACACTGGTTCCTACAGCAGTTTTTAACTCATATCCCAAAACGCTCGTCAGGATCAAAAGCATCATCATGCCACCGCCTGCGCCTATGAAACCGCAGATGAATCCTATCAAAACGCCACAAAGCAAAGAGCGAAACAAACGTTTTCTGGCAGATACCCTTTCCATCGATTCTTTGGTGGACATAACAGGACGCACAATAAATTTAACACCAAGCAAAAACGTCATGAATACAGAAAAGTTACCCATCGTCGTCGAAGGAACAAGACTTGCAATATAGCTACCAACAATCGTAAAGATCAGCACACTGACCATCATGAATACACCATTTTTTATATCCAGATTTTTATGCTTGTGGTAGGTGTAGGCAGAAACCGCACTAGCCAACACATCTGAGGAAAGTGCAATTCCTACTGCCATGTATGGATCAACATTTAGAAAAGTAATCAACATTGGACTGATTACCGCTGCAGCACTCATGCCGGCAAAACCGGTACCAAGCCCGGCACCCATACCTGCAAAAAATGTTACCAAAACTGTCAACAGGACTTCCATATGCCATTATTCCTCCTCCACAATCACATCCAAACTTTTTAAATGATGTATCCTTCATTTATATATTTCATTTTTGGATTATTATAGTACAAAGAATGACTGTTTTCAACAATCTAAGCCTTATGGTTTCATGTATTTCTTTTTTGAATCCGTGTTTTCAAATTCCGATACGCTATCTAGAATAGAATTTATTATTGCTTTTTATTATCTAATATTGATTTAATAAATGCTTATAAATTCAAAATCCAATCATTTATTTTTTTCTATTTTGATATGCCAGCATGAGCAAGCAGTCGCTGAAAGTTTTGATCCACAATGCGTTCCATATTTGTCACATGTCGAATTTGGCTTAACAATGATAAAGTCCTTTTCAAGAATTTTGAATATTCCCAATACGCAACGCAGCGTCCCTCACACCATGCAAGTGCATCCAAGCCATCACTTTCAATCAACAATCGTTGTAAAGATATAGTTTTTGCCACTTGTTCTACCGCTTTATCTTTATATAAGGAAGGACCTATTGTAAAATAACAATCCAAATCCATATAGTCTTTTATATAATCTTCACAAGAATACCAATGCACCATATATGTATTGGGATAGCGTTTCAACAAAGGTAGTGCTTCTTTCTCCAATCCTTTTACATGAAGTATCACCGGCTTTTGTTGTTCACAGGCATAGAATAACGAATGTTCAAACACATCCATTTGTTTGTTGATATCTACTTCACACCATACATTATCCAAGCCAATTTCACCAATAAACGCTGCTTGATCCATGATTTGTGCCATATCTTCCCAAATGGTATGTTCCACATCCCAAGGATGGATGCCTGCGCTGTAATACAGCTTTGACCACACCGCTTGATAAGATAAGAATGCCCTATATTCCCTTGATGAAGCCACATTCATCATGCCACTTACATCTTGCGCTTTCATTTCATTTAAAAATGAAACATCCATTATATGTAGATGTGCATCATGCATCTGCTTGACCTCTTAACAAGTTGCGAATATTTTTACGCAATTCACTTTGTTCATCCAGCCAATCACGATCTTTTTCGATACCACCAAGCGAAATCTCCTTTACAATATGCGCCGGCCGGCCTTTTAAAATCAAAATGCGATCACTTAAATACAAAGCTTCATCAATATCATGGGTAACCAATATCGTTGTTTTATTCCATTGTTTGCGCATCTGCACTATCCAATCCTGCATATCATTTCTGGTAATTACATCCAAGGCGCCAAATGGTTCATCCAATAATAAAATATCCGCATCACATAACGCCGTTCTAAGAAATGCCGCACGCTGACGCATTCCACCGGATAATTCAAACGGGTAGGCATGTTCATAACCGGTCAATCCAAATACTTCAAATGCTTGACTTGCTTTTTGCATTGTTTCTTTTTGTCGATGATGAATTTTTCCATACAATGTCACATTCTCCATA
Source organism: Erysipelotrichales bacterium (assembly GCA_910576345.1). Lineage (GTDB taxonomy): Bacteria > Bacillota_I > Bacilli_A > Erysipelotrichales > Erysipelotrichaceae > C-19. The sequence continues at coordinate 40,494 of CAJTIT010000022.1, read as the reverse complement.
ATTGTGTACCATGGAAGTAACAAATCATTTTGGGGCATATAAGCAAAATGATGCGACATGCCCTCGATCGTTACCCCATCAATCGCAAAGTTGCCCGACTGCGGTTTCAATGCGCCGCTGAGTACATTCAACAATGTTGATTTTCCACAGCCGCTTGTGCCAATCAAGGAAATGAATTCACCGTTTTTTACCTGCAGGCAGACATGATCCAGCACTTGTACATCTTGAAAAGAAACGGAAACATCCTTTACTATCAACAAACTGTTTTCCTCCTGTCATTCTTGAATAAATGCGTTAGTATATTGATCTTTTGCGTCGATTTTCTTTTCAATCAGACCATATTCCACCATAAAATCTGTATAACGATCCCATACTTCATCTTTCATGACACCCCAAGTAGAGGCATCTTTACGGTATTCTTTACTTAAATATGCTTGACTTTGTTTCAAGAAATCGATATCCGTATCCGGCAGATATTTATGCAAAATTTCCGCTGATTCCTCCGGATGATCGATCGCATATTCATATCCTTGTTTCAAAGCCGCCACCATCTTTTTTACTGTTTCAGGGTCTTCATCCATCATCGTTTCGTTGGTGATGATGAGAGGTGTATAATAATCTAATCGTGCATCCAAATCTTTTAATGGCATATAGTTTAAATCATATCCATCCATTTTCCCTTTCAACACGGCCCACCCTTCAAAATCCCATTGAAGATCTACCGTTTTACCAAGAGATGCAAACCCGCTTCCATCAGCGCCCACCATCGTCAGTTTTGAAAAATCCGCTTGATTTTGTTTCATGACCGCTTGTATGACTGCTTCTTCACTTGGCGCTTGCCATCCCGCATACACCTTTCCTTCAAAATCTTTTGGTGATTGTATGTTCTCTGATTTCAGCGACACAAATCCACTTGTATTATGTTGTAAAATCGTTGCGATGGCACGAATCGGCAGCGGTTGTTCTGCGCTTCTTGCATATGTCACATCTTCTTGATAGCTGACGCCGAACTCACCTTTGCCTACTGCCACCAAGGTAGCGCTTGTTTCATTCTCTCCCGGTTCAATGATTTTTACTTGTAAACCATTTGCTTCAAAAAATCCTTTTTCTTGCGCCACATAAATACCGGTGTGATTGGTATTGGGCAGATAATCCAATATCAGTGTTACTTCTTTATTTCCATCCGTTTTTTCTTCACTGCCACATCCACAAACCATCAAAGACATACACATAACAATTCCCATTAATTTCCAACGTTTCATTTTGTTCTTCCTTTCCTTTTCTTTGTATAAGGAAATACCAGACGCTCTATCCATACGACAGACAAATGAAGCAATAAACTCCATAAGATGATCACAACAACCGTGGCAAATACAAGATCCAGCATATATCCATTTTTTACGCGAATCATGTAATAACCCAAACCTGCCGATGCACTCAGCCATTCACCGACGATCGCCCCCCCAATGCAATACGTCGCAGCGACTTTACAGCCGGAAAACAGTGCTGTGGCGGCAGCCGGTATTTTCACATACCGATATATCTGCCATTTGTTTGCCCCAAAGCTTTTCAATAAGTTGACCTGATTTTGATCAACCTCTTGTAAAGCATCCGCAAATGCGATCACAATTGGAAAAAAGCACATAAATATGACCATGAGAATTTTGGGCGCCATGCCAAAGCCGAGCCATATCGCAAACAGCGGTCCCAAAATCATTACCGGAACGGTCTGCGTAACGACCAAATGCGGAAAGATGCTAAGACGAAATGTTTTTGAGCGATCCATGCATATCGCAATCACCATTGCCAATAAAATCGCTGCCAACAATCCCAGTATTGCTTCTTTCAGTGTCACGATGGAATGCATCCATAATACATCCCATTGTTTGATGATTGCCATTACTATTTTGCTTGGGGCAGGCAGTACATACAAGGGTATCTGAAACCACTTGACACATCCTTCCCAAAGACAGAATGTTAAACATAAGGTCACCATAGGCATGATCAATTTCTGATGTTTTTTTAAATATGTGCCGATCTTTTCCAAATAAAAACACCTCCGGATGAGGCGTAAGTGAACCAGTCTAAAAAGATAGATAGAATGACTCCCTACGCTAGTATTACCTAGGTCAGGTCAAAGGGTATGATCTCAGCTTTTCAGCACCCCTGTCTTGACATCTTTATTATAAAACAATTACTTTTTTTTTACAATATGAAAAGATAGAAACATGTCATGAATTATGACAAAACATACAATATCTTTAATACAGACATCTTTTTTCATCTCTACATTGAAAACGCCCTTAAACATGATCGTTAGATTTTCTGTTTGGATATTCCCAGAAAAAATCGTAAAACAGGAATCCTTTTGATGATTTCATAAATCAAAATCGTAAGAATAAATGAAATCATTACAATCAATGAAAATTGTCCTATGACACCAACCGGAAACTTCAAAATAAAATATCCGATAACCACCAATACGGACATATGAATTATATAAATAGGAAAAGACGCTTTGTTCCAATAATCATCGTACCATCGATGCATATTCCATAGACTTTGACCGATACCAAGCATTGTAACAATGCCCATCCATCCTATAGCGACATAAAGACCATCCATCCATAAATGCCTGACACTTGTAAAACAATACAGATATACATATAAAACACCCATGAGAATAAAAATGATTGTGCTTATCCATCGGTATTGTTTTATTTTTTTAAGGACATTTTCATTTGACAAAATGAAATAGCCAATCAAAAACAGGAACATAAATTGCCCTAGACTTTTTCCGCCAATATTGATGATATACAAACAAAGCCATTCCGGTATAAACATAAACAGAATACATATATAAGAAATATTTTCAAATTGAAAATTGGCAGAATATTTCTTCTGTAAAAGAATGATTGGTAAAACTATCAAAGATATGATAAACAAATAAAATAAAAACCAAAGATGTGCCGGTGTAAAACCACCATCGTAACCAGTTAAGTCTGTGAATGTTGTAAAAAATGTGGGATAGTATTGCCAATACGTACCTGCATACCAATGAAAATACACATTCGCTGTATATGTCATGATAGGTACCAGTACAAGTAAGCCAAATAGAAACGGTATGAATAATTTTTTTGTACGCTCTTGTATAAACTGTTTTATGGTTCTTTTTGAAAGTGCATATTTACAGCTCATACCTGCAAGGACAAATAACAGCGTCATATACCATGGGTAAACAGCGGTTGAAAAAGCATAAAGCGCCATATTCGTATGTGACCATATATAAAATCCATAGTATTCACCACCGCTATAAATCTGTGCCGCATGAAACGGAAAAAGCAATAAGATTGCCATCCATCGCAAACGATCCACAAAATACTTTCTTTCCATTTCCATTCACATCTCTTTTCATTGATTCATCCTATTTGAAATATTGGTTTTCGCTTTTTAGCTATGTTCATCATTATACCACAGATTTTCTTTATTACATTCATCTTATCTATATATGCTTGTGAAAAAAACGTATACCGATCACAATTATGGCTTTACAAATTTTTGATACGCAATCCTTGTCTTTTCGGGAATGGTCATGTTCGATTTCCCGCTTGCAACAAGTGGCGCAATCATATGTGACATGACGTAATTTTTTGATACCGTCAAATGCCACGATTTCTACTCTCGTTCGTGGAATAAAACAAAAATCCCCAAGCGAATCAGCATCTGACATTATTTTTAAGAAAAGTCCATTTTTCATAATCACCTTAAATTCACCATGTACAACAAAAATATGCGGTGCTAAAATACCTGCTTTTGCAAATTTATTACGCATAGTAGGAATAGCGAATTATCTATTTTCCGTTACATTCAGTAATTCAAGCATATTGGCAAGCGCAACATTTCTTGTTTCAAATCACACTTATGATATGTTTTCCATACTTCAATTACAAGTTTGAACTCATATAGTTTTAATTATTTTTATGGAAATATCAACAATAAAAATTAAATTTTTAAAGGATTTTTCAATAAGAATCAACGATATTATTCATTCTAATCACTCATCATTCAATCGTTCTTTCACAAAAGCAAACAAAAAAAATGTAGTATAACCTCATGAATGAAATTATACCACATTTTGATTACTTTTTTTATTCGTCTGGTTACGAATATTATTCAATGATTTCTGTAACGTTACCAGAACCTACCGTACGTCCACCTTCGCGAATAGAGAATTTCGTGTTGTTTTCAATTGCGATTGGCGCAATCAATTCAACAGTCATTTCAATATTGTCACCAGGCATTACCATGTCTGTTCCTTCCGGAAGTGTGATAACACCAGTAACGTCCGTTGTACGGAAGTAGAACTGAGGACGGTAGTTAGAAACAAATGGAGTATGACGTCCACCTTCTTCTTTCGTCAAGATATACACTTGCGCTTTGAATTTTGTATGAGGGTTAACGGATCCTGGTTTTGCCAAGACCTGTCCACGCTGAATCTCATCACGGTTGATACCACGAAGCAATGCACCAATGTTGTCACCAGCCTGTGCAACGTCCAATTGTTTACGGAACATTTCCAAACCTGTGATAACCGTTTTGCGAGTTTCATGGATACCAACGATTTCAACTTCTTCAGACAATTTAACCTGACCACGCTCAACACGTCCGGTCGCAACAGTACCACGACCGGTAATTGTCATAACGTCTTCTACTGACATCAAGAAAGGTTTGTCAACTTCACGTGCCGGATCCGGAATGTATGCATCAACTGCATCCATCAATTCATCAATTTTGCCAACCCAAGCTGCGTCGCCTTCCAATGCTTTCAATGCAGAACCACGGATGATTGGAGCGTTGTCTCCGTCAAATCCGTATTCGCTTAACAATTCACGAACTTCCATTTCAACAAGGTCGATCAATTCTTCATCGTCTACCATGTCGCATTTGTTCAAGAATACAACGATGTAAGGTACACCTACCTGACGAGCCAACAAGATGTGCTCACGAGTCTGAGGCATAGGACCATCAGATGCGGCAACAACCAGAATCGCACCATCCATCTGTGCTGCACCAGTGATCATGTTTTTAACGTAGTCAGCGTGACCCGGGCAGTCTACGTGTGCATAGTGACGAGTTGCTGTCTGATACTCAACGTGTGCCGTGTTAATTGTAATACCACGTTCTTTTTCTTCCGGTGCACCATCAATCTGATCATAAGCCTGTGCCTGTGCCTGACCTTTGGTAGCCAATACATTAGTGATAGCTGCTGTCAACGTCGTTTTACCGTGGTCTACGTGACCGATGGTTCCGATGTTAACATGGGTTTTCGATCTGTCAAATTTTTCTTTAGCCATTTTTCATTTTCCTCCTGTTAAAGAATGTCACATATATTCTAATTCAAAGTGTTCACAAAAGCAACAATTAATTCTCAGAACTGTTGTTTTTAATAATCTTTTCTGCAATGCTCTTTGGTACTTCCGCATAGTGATCAAATTTCATGGAATAATTTCCACGGCCTTGTGTGAAACTACGCAGATCAGTAACGTATCCAAACATTTCAGACAATGGAATCATTGATTTTACAATGATCGCATTCCCGCGTTCTTCCTGATCGGTAATAGAACCGCGGCGGGAACTTACATCACCCATAACGGATCCTAAATATTCATTTGGCGCAGTAACTTCCACTTCCATAATTGGCTCTAAAATCACCGGTTTACATTTCTTCGCAGCTTCACGAAGTGCCATAGAAGCAGCGATCTTATATGCCATTTCGGATGAATCGACATCATGGTAAGATCCATCAAACAATGTCGCTTTAACATCAATGACCGGATATCCTGCAACCATACCGCGATCGAGTGCATCTTCCAAACCTTCCTGAGTTGGTTTGATGTATTCTCTTGGTACGCTTCCACCAACAGTCGCATCAACGAATTCAAATCCTTTTCCTTCTTCGTTAGGTTCAAATTTGATCCATACGTGACCATATTGTCCACGACCACCAGACTGTTTGATGTATTTACCTTCACAGTCCGCAGTTCCACGAATCGTTTCACGATATGCAACCTGTGGCTGTCCAACATTGGCTTCTACTTTGAATTCACGGCGCAGACGGTCAACAATGATATCCAGATGAAGTTCTCCGACACCCGCAATGATGGTCTGACCGGTTTCTTGATCAGTATATGTTTTGAACGTTGGATCTTCTTCCGCCAATTTAGAAAGAGCAAGACCCATTTTATCTTGATCCGCTTTTGTTTTTGGCTCCAAAGACATACGAATCACCGGTTCCGGGAATACCATGGATTCCAAAATAACCTGATTGCTTTCTTCACAAAGTGTATCACCGGTTCCTGTTTCTTTTAAACCAACGGCTGCGGCAATGTCACCGGCATATACCATATCGATTTCTTTACGTGCATTTGCATGCATCTGCACAATGCGCCCGAAACGCTCTTTCTTTCCTTTTGTTGAGTTATATACATAGCTTCCTGCTTTTGCAGTACCGGAGTACACACGGAAGTATGCAAGTTTTCCAACGAATGGATCGGTCGCAATTTTGAAAGCCAATGCAGAGAATGGTTCTTCATCACTGGAATTGCGGACGATTTCATTTCCGTCCATATCTGTACCTTTGATTGCCGGTACATCTAATGGAGAAGGCAGATAATCCACGACGGCATCCAATACCATCTGCACACCTTTGTTTTTATATGCAGACCCGCACAATACCGGGAAGAAATCACCGGCACATACGGCTTTACGCAAAACTTTTTTAATGGTTAATACATCCGGCTCTTCGCCTTCCAGTACCATCATCATCAAGTCTTCATCATAATCTGCCAAATATTCTAACAGTTTCGCACGATATTCTTCACAAAGATCTTTCAAATCTTCAGGAACTTCCGTTACTTGAATCTCTGTACCAAGATCATTCGTATAGATTTCCGCTTTACGTTCGATAATGTCCACAATACCGGTGAATGTGCTCTCTGCGCCAATTGGCAGCTGGATTGGGCAAGATTTTGCGCCCAAACGATCCACGATGGTACGGCAGGACATCAAGAAGTCTGCACCTGTCGCATCCATTTTATTACAAAATACGATACGTGGAACTCCATAAGTCGTTGCCTGACGCCAAACAGTTTCTGTCTGCGGTTCTACACCGGCTTTGGAATCCAATACAGTGACAGCACCATCCAATACACGAAGAGATCGCTCCACCTCTACGGTAAAGTCAACGTGACCCGGTGTATCGATGATGTTGATACGATGTTCTTTCCACTGCGCAGTTGTCGCTGCGGAAGTAATCGTTATACCACGTTCCTGTTCCTGTGCCATCCAGTCCATCGTTGAAGCACCGTCATGGGTTTCTCCGATTTTGTGATTGACACCTGTATAGTACAGGATACGTTCTGTTGTTGTTGTTTTACCGGCATCGATGTGAGCCATGATACCAATATTACGAGTTTTTTCTAATGAAAATGCGCGTCCCATATTGTCATGACTCCTTTCTTACCAGCGATAGTGAGCATAAGCCTTATTCGCTTCTGCCATTTTATGTGTGTCTTCACGTTTTTTCACTGAAGCACCGCTTCCGTTTGCGGCATCCATGATTTCAGCCGCAAGACGTTGTTCCATTGTTTTTTCATTGCGTAAACGTGCATAGTTTACAATCCAACGAAGTCCCAATGTCAATCGTCTTTCTTGTGATACTTCTACCGGTACTTGATAGTTAGCACCACCAACACGGCGAACTTTTAGTTCCAGCATCGGCATAACATTTTCTAACGCCTGCTCAAATACTTCCATTGGTTTGCGCTGCGTCTTTACTTCAATAATATCAAATGCGTTGTACAGGATCTTCTGTGCAACTCCTCTTTTTCCATCAATCATGATCTTGTTGATCAAACGAGTGACCAATTTGGAGTTGTAAATAGGATCGACTAATACGTCGCGTTTTGCGATATGACCTTTTCTAGGCATATTTGTTTCCTCCTTTCATCATTGATGTTTTATTTTTTTCCTTCTTTTGGTTTTTTTGCACCGTATAATGAACGGCTCTGGTTACGATTCGCAACACCTGCGCAGTCTAATGTACCACGAATGATGTGATAACGAACACCTGGCAAGTCTTTGACACGTCCACCACGAATCAATACCACACTGTGCTCTTGCAAGTTATGTCCCATTCCTGGAATATACGCAGTAACTTCCATTCCATTACTCAAGCGAACACGGGCATATTTACGCATTGCCGAGTTTGGTTTTTTCGGTGTCATTGTTCCTACACGGGTACATACACCGCGTTTTTGTGGTGAACTCATATTCGTTGGACGGCGTTTCAAAGAATTGTATCCTCTATTAAGAGCCGGAGACTTTGACATGTTAACGCTTTTTTCACGACCTTTACGAATTAATTGATTGATTGTTGGCATAATATCCTCCTTTCTCTAACACACATTTCCGGGTGTGTCATTTTGAAGTGTAAATATAATTCTCCTTCACGGAGAACTATTCAATCGCACTTGCTTATACATTCTAAAACAAAGGAATGCGTTTGTCAATCATAAATTTAGATTTTTTGGTGTATTTTTGGTGTATGGATAAATAAGCTGATTTGCCTTCTGTAAAAGGCTAATTCTGCATTCATTCCTACATCATTTTATCAGATTTGGTGTAAAATTGGTGTAAATGTTTTCTATATCTAAATGTTCCATCTTAAATGGATATTGATTCAAAAAATATAAAGATGGCTTTAGAAAATGTCTATAGTATCATTTCTGTAAATTTGATTTTATAAAAACGATGAAACATGGATTCACTTCATATACTGTTATTTCATAAAACGTATTGATAAATTTAAATTTATAAAATATTCATCATTATTATCTTTATAAATACTTGCATAATCATGCTTATTTACAGATCCCCTTTCAAATTTTGTATTATCTAGCAAATATTGTTCGAATACATTTCTATTATAAATATAAAAAGCCAATACTTCTCCGTCATTTCGAACAACTATATATCCTCCGGTAGCTTCATCAATGCCGCTCCATTCTTTCGAGGGTACCATTCCAAGTGCAACAGAACATAAAAATTTTTTAAATTTGTACTCATAAAAACCTTTGCTTGGATATTTTAAAGGATTTTCAATTTCTAATTTATCAACAACATCCTTACAAGTTTTGATATTATCTCTGAAATGATAAACCATCGCATGCGCCATTATTTGAGGGAGCAATGAGTCCACTTTCATTAGATTATTATAAAATGTTTGATTATTCATTTTTGAAAAATCAACCTGAAAAGATTTCGTAAGTTCAAACATTCTATCTTTTATTTTTGTATCAGTAACTATGCCGTTGATTCTTTTCATTTCCGTATCGTTCATATTTTCTATCTTATATATAAAATTGGTTGCTTTGCTTGCATTCACCAATGTTGGTAAAGCTCCCAATTCAGACTTAATACTGAAACCACAAATGGGTTCATAGCCATTATTATAATCATGAATTTTCATTATTATATCAGATTTATCAGAAGATGAAGCAGCCAATTTATGACAGTTGATCACATCCATAAATGCTTCTGTTCTCATAATGGAAAATGAACCATGCTTATCAGTTTTTTGTAACTCTGCCAACAAATAATCTGCTTCTTTTTGAAAAGATTTATAAGTTTGTTGATATACCAACTGATTATCTATCAATATTTTGACATTATTTTCATCGCTTAAATCATAATTCATATTACCATAGTTTTTTTCATCTCTAAAGATATTTAGAATAGGGAAATAAATATTTTCCATTTTATGTAAATTCGAATCAGAAGCATAAATCTTTCTTTCAGCGATTAACCTTAGCAATACATAAATTTCACTCCACTCTCCTTTATTTCCTGTTATTCGACTCAAGTTCCAAAACCTCCTTTATTTTTAATGCAATTTCTTTTATAACAGGTACAGTAACACTGTTCCCTAACTGTTTATACATATGTACATCAGACAAAGGTAGTTGATAGCTTTCAGGAAACCCTTGTAATCTGGCCCATTCCCTTGGCGTTAATTTTCTTATATACTCTTTGTTTATTTCACCTTTAATATGTGTAACAGGTGTAAAGTCGCTAAGTCTTTTATCAATTATCAAGTTTCTTTCTCTTCCCATTCCTCCACATACGATTGCGCCAGATATTCCTTCCAAATCACGAATTTGATAACCAAAGCCATTACCTTTGGCAGCGTGCCTGGCTTTATGTTTCCGTAGTGTATTTAAATATGTATCGCTTAAATAATATTTTGCTGAAACCTCATTTTCTTCTAGTATATTTTTTAATTTGGAATGGGTTTTTCCTGTCGGCAATTCAAAAGATTCTGCATGGATATCTTCCCGAAATGCTATAATATAAAACCGTTCTCTATTTTGTGGAACACCAAAATCTTTTGAATTCAAAATCCCATCAAAAACTTTATATTTCAAATCTTTTTCTAACCTATTTTTAATAATACTGTATGTTCTTTTTTTATCATGTATCATTAAACCTTTTACATTTTCACAAAAGATGACTTTTGGTTGATGCACCTCGCAAATTCTGGCAACCTCAAAAAATAACGTTCCGCGGGATATCCCCTTATAATCATCTTCAAATCCTTTTCTTTTGCCTGCCAAACTAAATGCTTGACACGGAAATCCAGCCAAACATATATCAAAAGGCGGAACTTCGTCGTTACTGATTCTTGTTATATCTCCCACTATATCAAAATCATCTTGGAAGTTTGCTTGATATGTTTTTTGTGCATGCGTATCTATTTCACTTACAAACACTGTTTCTATATTCTCCTTAAATGCTTGCTCAAAACCTAATCGTATCCCACCTATACCTGCGAATAAATCAATAGATTTGTATTTTTTTTTCATACTTTGTCACTGGCATATTGAAACCATTTGCCTTTCCCTTTCTTATAAAGCATTTCTAAAAATAACTACAAGTAGTTAATATATTACTATAAAGCGCCTTCTTCCTTTTGCGCTTGTAAATCTATAAAATCCAAAACAGTATTGACACAATACATGGGATCTTGTATTATGTCCTTTCCCCAAAAACGGATAACTGTCCATCCCATCTGTTCGAGTTTTCGATTCATTTTTTCATCATGGTTTATATTCTTTTCTATTTTATTAATCCATAATTCTTTATTGCTTTTAAAATCCTTTTTTTGATTTTCAAAATCTTTACCATGCCAAAATTCTCCATCTACAAAAATAGCAATATGAAACTTTGTAATTACTATATCCGGCTTTCCTGGAAGTTCTTCATCATTCAGCCTATACCGAATACCTGCATGAAACAGTGCTTTTGCCAAAGCTCTTTCCGGTTTGTTTCTTTTTGTCTTTACTTTGGACATTCTTTTTGACATTGTTTCGTTCGTGATCCATTTTTCTTTCATTCATACCACCTTAGAAAAAACAACAGAATCATATAATCAATATTAAATACATATCGATTATCAATTTAGATTTTATCCCCTTACAGTGAGCTAGACGCACAATTAAATTTGGTTCAATTTATCGGACGCTTATAGGCTCAGCTACCTAGACCTTTATGATAATTTCTTATAAACTATAGTCAATATAAATCTGCATAGTTTCATCCAATTCACGGATAGAAAGCTATCATATCGTGTATGTAGACCCCCTAGCATATTATATCATGCAACAAGCATTTTTTTTAGTTTTTGCCCCAATTTTTTATTAATTGTTAACTTTTTAATATGGTATGATATGCGCATGCAATTTAAAACAAAAAGTACGCCTAAGAAAACAACGATTCACTTAACAATCTGTTCTCTTATTTGAAAAAAAGCGCAAATTGCGCTTCTTTATGATCTATATCAATCTTCCATGACCTCTTCATTTTGTACCGACTCCTCCATCGGCACATTCACTTCATCGTTTTTCGCAAATGCACGCAAATCTGCACGTTCATTCACAAAAGACATTAAACTGTTTTCCTCATTGCGGCTGTTTCTTTCTTCACGTTTTTTGCGAAGTTCTTCAGCTTTTGCGGCAACCACATGATTCATTGGACGATCCGCATAACTGCCGGTTCCCGCAGGAATCAGTTTACCGATGATGACATTTTCCTTCAAACCGATCAGATGGTCGCGTTTTCCTTTGATTGCGGCATCAGTCAACACCTTTGTTGTTTCTTGGAAAGATGCGGCGGATAAGAAGGAATCTGTTTCCACAGATGCTTTTGAAATACCCAGTAATACCGGTTTGAAAGTCGCAGGATGTTTTCCGGACAATAACGCAGTACGATTGATTTTCGTAATTTCTGTTAATGAAATCTGAATACCTGGATTTAATTGTGTATCATGCCCTTCTAGCACGACTACTTTCCTCAACATCTGACGAATCATTACTTCGATATGTTTGTCACTGATTTCAATACCTTGACTTTGATAAACTTTTTTCACTTCTTTTAAGATATAATTCTGTACTTGACGTACACCGGCAACTTTCAGAAGTTCTTTTGGATCCACTTGACCTTCGGTAATCTTATCGCCTGCTTCCACGATCGCTCCGACCCTCATCCAAGAGCGAATGGCCTGCGTAGGCAAAATCTTGTGGGTAATGCTTTCTTTATCGTTGGTAATCACAACTTCCATACCTGCCATGCCTTCCAATGTATCGACTGCCGTAATCTCGCCGCTGATTTGCGCAAGTACCGCAGCGCCTTTTGGACAACGTGCTTCAAACAATTCTTCGACACGCGGCAAACCTTGGGTAATGTCTCCACCATCTGCACTGGCCACGCCACCGGTATGGAAGGTACGCATGGTCAGCTGTGTACCCGGTTCTCCAATTGATTGAGCAGCCATAATACCAACAGCTTCTCCAACTTCCACGTCTTTTCCGGTTGCCATATTGCGTCCGTAACATTTTTTGCAGACACCATAAATGGATTTACAAGTGAATGCAGAACGGATATACATACCATCAATACCCGTATCTTCAATACGCTTCGCAATTTCATCCGTGATGAATTCATCCGATTCAATAATGACTTCACCCGTATTTGGATCACTGATCGTTTGTTTTGCATAACGACCACATAAGCGATCATACAAACTTTCAATGACGGTATTCGTCTTGCGATCGATGATTGGCTCTACCCAATATCCTTTATCCGTACCACAGTCTTCTTGTTTTACAATCACATCTTGTGCAACATCGACCAAGCGGCGTGTCAAATAACCAGATTCTGCCGTTTTTAAGGCGGTATCCGTCAAACCTTTACGCACACCGTGTGTTGAGATAAAGAACTCAGACACATTCAATCCTTCACGGAAACAAGAATAGATCGGTACCTCGATAATGGAAGGCACATAAGAGCCTTTGGTGGATTTTGATTGTGATGGTTTTGCCATCAGACCACGCATACCAGCCAACTGTGTAAAGTTGGAAGTATTACCACGGGCTCCGGAACGTGCCATCATATTGATTGGATTTTTACGATCCAGGCTCGCCAATAAAGACTCTGCGATTTCATCTTTGACATCCGCCCATAACTTATTCAAATGACGTTCCCATTCCTGCATCGTCAATTTACCTTTTGCGCGCAGTGTTTTCAATTCTTCGGCCTTGTTTTTACCATACTCCACCATTTCATATTTGTTTGGCGCCACTTCAATGTCCGCCAAAGAAACGGTGATGCCGGCTACTGTTGAATATTTAAATCCAAGATCCTTGACTTCATCCAAGATCTGCGATGTTTTTTCTGTGCTGTAACGTTTAAAGATTTCACCAATGACTTTACCCAAGTCTTTTTTCTTAAACGCCGGGACAACCGGCATGCTTTGGATGGCAGCCTTCACATCTTTTCCCATATCCAAGAAATACTTATCCGGCGTCGCTTCAAAGTTTGCTTTGGAAACTTCATTCAAATACGGAAAATCATCCGGGAACATACTGTTGAAAATAACCTTTCCAACCGTTGTCAACAAATATTGCTTATTTTGTTCTTCGCTGAACGTTTCTTTATGCAGCGCATTGGCACGTATCGCAATACGATTATGCAAATGCACCTGTTTCGTATCATACGACATCAGCACTTCATTGACTGTGCCAAAAACTTTTCCTTCATGATCCGCATATGTGTTCCACTGTGCAGCGGATTGCGGACAATCGACATCCAGATAGCGTTGTGCTTCTTTTCTAAATTCTTCTTCTGTTTCTTCCATCGTCAAATAGAAGTTTCCCATGACCATGTCCTGTGATGGCGTAACGATCGGTTTTCCATCCTTTGGGCCAAGGATGTTATTGGAACCAAGCATCATCACAAGCGCTTCTGCACGTGCATCTTCGCCCAGTGGCACATGGACCGCCATCTGATCACCGTCAAAGTCGGCATTGAATGCGGTACAAACAAGCGGATGCAAACGAATGGCACGGCCTTCCACCAATTTTGGTTTAAACGCCTGAATACCCAAACGATGCAGCGTCGGCGCACGATTCATAAGTACCGGATAACCATCGATGACATCTTCCACAATGTCCCAAACACGGGAATCTTGACGATCGATTAGTTTTTCCGCTGTTTTGGGATTGGATGCAATTTCACGATTGACAATTTCATTGATTACAAATGGTTTGAATAACTGAATGGCCATTTCACGCGGAATACCACACTGATACATTTTCAGATCCGGTCCGACCGCAATAACGGAACGTCCGGAAAAATCAACACGCTTTCCTAACAGGTTCTGACGGAAACGCCCCTGTTTACCTTTCAAGGAATGCGATAATGATTTCAATGCACGACCGCCGGCGCCAGTAATTGGCTTGGAACGGCGTCCGTTATCAATGAGCGCATCAACGGCTTCCTGCAACATACGTTTTTCATTTTGTACAATGATCGCAGGTGTTCCCAATTCCAGCAACTTTTTCAAACGATTGTTTCTGGTTATGACACGGCGATACAAATCATTTAAATCGCTGGTCGCAAAACGTCCGCCGTCCAGTTGTAACATTGGTCTTAAATCCGGTGGAATTACCGGTATAACAGAAAGTACCATCCATTCTGGTTTGTTGTCACTGTTGCGGAATGCTTCTACGGTGTCCAAACGCTTAATCAATTTCTTACGTTTTTCTCCGGACGCATCCACCAATTGTTCTTGTAAATTGGCATATTCTTTTTCCAAATCCACTTCTTCCAACAGCGTTTTCGCCGCTTCGGCACCGGTTTGTGCCACAAAGCTACCGGGTCCATAAATCGCAATATTTTCACGATACTCTTTTTCTGACAATACTTGCTTGTATTCCAGTTTGGTATCTTTAGGGTCTGTTACGATCCAAGATACGAAATATACGACTTCTTCCAACTGTTTTGGCGTTACATCCAATAACAGCGCCATACGGCTTGGAATACCACGCAAATACCAAATATGGGCGACTGGCGCTGCCAGCTCGATATGTCCCATACGCTCACGTCGCACGCTAGATTTGGTGATTTCTACACCACATCGATCACAGACAACGCCTTTATAGCGCACTTTCTTATATTTCTCGCAATAGCACTCCCAATCCTTGCTTGGACCAAAGATGCGCTCGCAAAATAATCCATCACGTTCTGGCTTTTGGGAACGATAATTGATTGTTTCCGGTTTCTTTACTTCTCCATGACTCCATTCATGGATTCGCTCAGGAGATGCCAGGCTCACCTGAATTGAGGCAAAGTTATTAACACTCATGCATTACGCCTCCTCTTCTTCATCATCTGATTCAAAATCCTGGATCAGCGGTTCATCATCATTCAATTCTTCATTTGCGAATTCCAGTACTTCTGCTTCACTTAGCTCGATGTCCGCATTTGGATCGATTTCTTCTTCCTCTTCTTCCTCAGTTTCCACTTCCAGATTGATTAGATCGGTTTCATCCAAATCATCGACAACCGGTTGAGGAATTGGCGGAAGATTGGAGCGGTTCTTGGCATCATCATCATCTTTTTTCAAATCAACTTCGCTGCCGGTTTCATCCAACAACTTCACATCGATGGCCAATGCCTGCAATTCGTGTTTCAAAACGCGGAAGGATTCCGGAATACCCGGATTTGGAATATCCTTGCCTTTGATGATTGCTTCATATGTCTTGGTTCGTCCGACGATATCATCAGATTTTACCGTCAATATTTCCTGTAATGTATGCGCAGCGCCATAAGCTTCTAACGCCCACACTTCCATTTCTCCAAAACGCTGTCCACCATTTTGCGCTTTACCTCCCAACGGTTGCTGGGTAACAAGAGAATATGGTCCTGTTGCGCGAGCATGCAGCTTATCATCCACCATGTGTGCCAATTTAATCATATACATGACACCGACTGAAATTCGCTCATCGAACGGTTCACCGGTACGTCCATCGTACAGTACTTGTTTTCCGTCTTTGGTCATTTCTGCTTCTTCCATAATGCCACGCAATTCATCATTGTTGATACCATCAAATACCGGCGTCGCAAATTTCACGCCTAATTTTTTCGCCGCATAACCCAAATGGATTTCCAGTACCTGTCCGATATTCATACGTGATGGCACGCCAAATGGATTTAACATGATATCAACCGGTGTTCCATCCGGCATATATGGCATATCTTCCACAGGCAGAATTTTAGAGATGACACCTTTATTTCCATGGCGTCCAGCCATTTTATCACCTTCAGAAATTTTACGTTTCTGCACAATATAGACTTTAATCGTTTCATTTACACCGGGCGGTAGTTCATGTCCTTCACTGCGTTTGAAAACACGAATGGAATGCACGATACCGGCACCGCCATGCGGTACTTTCAATGAGTTATCGCGCACTTCGCGTGATTTCTCTCCAAAGATTGCCAACAACAGCTTTTCCTCCGGTGAAATTTCACTTTGTCCTTTTGGTGTAACTTTACCAACCAAAATGTCGCCTTCCTGCACTTCTGCACCAACCATGATGATACCACGTGTATCTAAGTTACGGCATGCATTTTCAGAAACGTTTGGAATGTCACGTGTAATTTCTTCCGGTCCCAGTTTTGTTTCACGGCAATCAATGTCATATTCTTCAATATGAACGGATGTATAAACGTCATCACGCACCAAACGCTCCGACATAATGATCGCATCTTCATAATTATATCCATACCAGGTCATATAGGCGATGGTGACGTTTTGACCAAGTGCCAACTCACCTTTTTCCATAGAAGGACCATCTGCCAAAATATCGCCTTTTTCCACACGTTCTCCTTTGGATACGATTGGACGCTGATTGATGGATGTTCCGGCATTGGAACGTTCAAACTTGCGGATATTGTATTCGCGCTTTCCTTCTTCTTCTGCCACAATAATACGTTGTGAATCCACATATTCCACAATTCCATCTGCTTTGGCTACAATACCGGCACCGGAATCTTTTGCAATCTTATATTCGATACCGGTACCGACAAATGGAGAATGCGGATCCAATAAAGGCACAGCCTGACGCTGCATGTTTGCACCCATCAAAGCACGAGACGCATCATCATTTTCTAGGAACGGCACACAGGCAGTCGCTACGGAAACGATTTGTTTAGGGCTGACGTCGGCCAATTCCACTTCTTCGCGTTTCGCAATTATTGTATCGCCGCCTTTACGGGCAACGACCTGTTCATTGATCAAACGACCGTCCACAACCTCATTGGCTTGTGCGATCACAAAATCTGCCTCTTCATCCGCAGAAAGATAAATCGCATCTTCTTGTACGGTGCCATCCGGATTCACCAAGCGATATGGCGTTTGGATAAAACCATACTCGTTGATTTTTCCATAGGAAGTCAAATTGGAAATCAAACCGATATTTGGTCCTTCCGGTGTCTCAATTGGACAAATTCTTCCATAGTGCGAGGAATGCACGTCACGCACTTCAAAGCCGGCACGATCTCTTGTCAAACCACCGGGTCCTAACGCAGAAATACGACGTTTATTTGTCAATTCTGCCAAAGGATTCTGCTGATCCATGAACTGAGAAAGCTGTGAAGAAGAAAAGAATTCTTTGATTGCCGCTGTTAGTGGACGAATATTGGTTAATTTCTTTGGCGTCAATGTCGCAACGTCCGCAATGGACATACGCTCTTTTACAACGCGTTCCATTCTGCTCAAACCGATGCGGAATTGATTTTGAATCAATTCACCAACGGAACGAATGCGTCGATTTCCCAACATATCAATATCGTCCGTCTCACCAATGCCATCCATTATATTTAAATTATAGGAATAGAGTGCATAGATATCGGAAATAGTAATGGTGTGTTTATTCGCATATGGGTCATTTCCCATAATTTTAACCGGATCCATCTCATCAACACTTCGCACCATGATTTCCTGAATGGCCGCACCCACCAGCCATGCAAATACATCCTTACCGTCTCTTACAAGCGCATGTATTGCTTCTACATCGGAAGAGCGCAACGGCACATTTTTCTTTCTTGGCGTATAGCCTTGGCAATAAGGCTCATTGTTGCCATTCATTATGTCATTGCCGTTTTCATCACTCAAACGTGCCATCACAAACATTCTTTGACCATAATTAAATACAGATGTAAAGTTGTCCTCGCTTAGTTTGACTTTCTGTGCGAAAACACCGCCGTGTACGCTTACTTTTTCAAATTCTTTCATTAGCGCTTCCACATCTTGTTCATGCAAGATAGCGCCAGCTTCCAATGTTTTATTGGATAATTCCACATCATTGGCTAGTACACGACCAACAAGTCCCAAATGATAAGACGTTGGCACTTCTACCGCATCCGGATGCGCAAACAATGGATTGAATGGGAATGCACGCATATGCATACCTTTGCGCAGTTCCTCTTTTAACACGTTGCGCTCATCACGGTTGATCAACACGCCGCTTTCCATGAATACATTTCCATCCACGTCCAAAATATCCTGCGCCAAACGATTTTTCTCAATACGGTTGATCGCATTCAATTTTTTACGCAGTTTAAAACGTCCTGCTTTTGTCAAATCATAGCGACGCGGATCGAAAAATTTCGCATTCATTAACGTTATAGATCCATCCAATGTTGGAATTTCATCCGAACGCTGATTCTCATATAAGGATAACAGCGCTTCCTGCGCAGTCTCCACCTTATCGTTTAACAGTGTGTGTTCTATTTCTTCATATTTGCCAAAGAAAGCATCATATAGCGTCATGTAGAAATTCGCAAATGCGTTTTCATCATCTTGTGGTATGTCTTCAATGACATTTCTGCCCATTGCACGCAAAAATGTTTGTATGGATGCTAAATTGTTGGCATCTTCGCTTCGATCCATATCCAAAGACATACCCAGCGCTTTGAACAAAATCGAAGAAGGAATTTTACGCTTACGATCGACACTTACGTTCAAAAGACGACCGGTGGTCGCTTTTTTCATTTCTGTCATAAATTCAAGCCATGTGCCACGGCTTGGAATCAATTCGCAGTTATACGATTCTTTCCCTGTTTTTTCTTCATATCCTGTGGAAAAGTAAGCGCCTGGAGAGCGGACAATCTGTGATACGATGACACGTTCTGCGCCATTGATAATAAAGGTACCCGTTTCTGTCATCAAAGGAAAATCGCCTAAAAATACATCTTCCCACTTGGTCATCACTTCGCCGGTCTGGTTATCTGTGATTTCCAATTCCATTCTTGCCTTCAAAGGCGCCGCAAAATTACACTCGCGATATTGCGATTGTTCTGCGGTGTACTTTGGTTCCCCAAATTCATAATCCATAAATTTCAATTTGATGTTGCCACCATAGTTGGCAATTGGATAAATTTCATTGAAAACTTCTCCAATTCCTTCGTTTTTGAACCATTCAAAGCTGTCTGTCTGGATTTCAACCAGGTTTGGAAGTTCCAAATGACCGCTGACCTTGGAATAGTCCCTGCGCTCTGCCTTTTTACCGGAAGCGACAATACGATAAGGCTGTTTATTCTCCATGATGCCATCCTTTCTACGTTGTTTTACTAACAAAAATAGGATAAAATTGCCATTTTATCTTATTAGTATTATGCAATTTATTATAATATCAACACTTAGTCAAGTTGTCAATCCTTTTTTTGGCAAATAAGATAAAATACCCTTTTTCCTTATCCAATATTTCACAGTTTCCAAAGACGGAAGTGATAAAAGAAACAGCGCTTTTGGCTCCCTGTGCCTTTCGAATCACCACCCATAAATTACCGTTATCACTTAAATGCTCAAATGCTTCTTCAAATATTTGATAAACGATTTTCTTTCCTGCGCGAATGGGTGGATTGGTTATAATATCAGTAAAAGTGTTCCCGGATATTTCCTGATATACATTCGATACCAAAATATACGCATCTATGTGATTTTTCTTTGCATTTACTTTTGCAAGTTCTACTGCCCTTGGATTGACATCGATCATTGTAATTTGCTTATCAGGAAACGCTAGTTTCATACTGATGCCGATTGGTCCATATCCACATCCAACATCCAAAAGACGATCTCCCATTCGCTGATGCTCGTTAAGCAGTGTATGTATTAAAACATTTGTACCAAAATCCACTTGATCTTTTGAAAACACACCATTGTCGGTTTCCAGATGGATGGAAAAATACCAAAACCGGAAAGTGATTTCCTTCCGGTTTTCTGGCAAATGACGATTGTCTGTAAAATAATGGTTGTTCATATGACCACCGTCCTTTGATAGACAAAAACCCTTGTTTCAGGGTTTTTGTAATACTTTCAATTATTTTACTTCTACAGTTGCGCCTGCTTCTGTCAGTTTCTTTTTGATTTCTTCTGCTTCTTCAGGTTTGATGTTTTCTTTGATTACGCTAGGCACTTTGTCTACCATACCTTTGGCTTCCACAAGTCCAAGTCCTGTGATTTCACGAACAGCTTTGATGACTGCAACTTTTGTTCCACCAACATCTGTCAATGTTACGCTAACTTCAGATGGTCCGCTTGCAGCACCTGCATCTTCTGCAGCTGCGACAGCTACCGGAGCGGCTGCGCTTACACCGAATTTTTCTTCGATTGCTTCAATTACATCGTTCAGTTCTAAAATAGTGGCTTCTTCCAAGTAAGCCAGGATATCTTCTTTTGTTAATTTTGCCATGATTTTTTCCTCCTATTGTAAGTATTACGCTGCTGCGTTTTCTTTTTGTTCTTTTACTGCATTGATCGCACATGCAAATTTGCGAACCGGTGATTGCAGGCACCCCATAAATTTTGAGATCATGCCTTCACGATTTGGCAGGCTGGACAATTTCTGAATTGTTTCAACCGGTACAACCTTACCTTCTACGATACCGCTTTTCAATACCAATGCTTCGTGATCTTTGGAGAATTTTGCCAATACACGCGCAGGGGCAACGGCATCTGTACCAAACGCAATCGCATTTGGTCCAATCAGATCTTTTACAAGATCATTTGCACCGATTTCTTCTGCGGCACGCTGCGACAAAGAGTTTTTATACACTTTGAAGTCAACGCCTTCACCACGCAGTTCACGACGCAACTGGGTTACTTCCGCAACGCTCAAACCGCGGTATTCCACAACGACTGTTGACTGTGCATTTTTCATCTTTTCCGCAATTTCAGCGACAACGGCTTTTTTGCTGTTGATGATTGCCTCGTTCATTCTTTACACCTCCTGTATATATGATAACAATATACCTGTATAACATAAGAAACGCCCGCACCCAAAAGACACGGACGAAAGTTTACGTATTTACTTTCTACCTCGGTAACATGATTAAGTCGTTGGACCGTTACTGTCTTTGGTATATTGATAACATTCGATATTTTATACGAATATTGCCTGTTTGTCAAGCAGTTGATTAGTCATTGGATACGCGTACACCCGGACCCATTGTCGTAGAAACAACAACGTTTTTCATGTAAACGCCTTTGACTGCAGCCGGACGTGCTTTGGCAATCGTATTGTAGATCGCATTGAAATTGTCCACCAACTGATTGTCTTCAAAGCTTACTTTTCCGATCATCAGATTGACATTTCCTTCTTTATCAACACGATATTCCACTTTACCTTTTTTGATGTCCTCTACGGCTTTGGCAACATCCATGGTTACGGTTCCTGTCTTAGGATTTGGCATCAAACCTTTTGGTCCTAACACACGTCCCAATTTTCCAAGTTCGCCCATCATATTTGGGGTTGCGACGATGACATCAAATTCAAACCATCCTTTGGCGATTTGATCCATCAGTTCTTTTCCGCCGACATAATCCGCACCGGCGTCTTTTGCTTCCTGTTCTTGCGGCCCCTGTGTAATGACACATACGCGTTGTGTACGTCCTGTACCATGCGGCAGCACCATCGCGCCACGAATCTGTTGATCTGCATGACGAGGATCTACATTCAAATTGAAACTGACTTCAACAGATGCATCGAATTTTGCACAGTTGGTTTCTTTTGCTAATTTAATCGCTTCTTCAACCGAATAAGTCTTGGTACGGTCGATTTTCTTTACTGCTTCAGCATATTTTTTTCCTACTTTTGCCATATGTTTTCTTCCGTCCTTTCTTATTCAAAGCCTTCTACTTTTACGCCCATGTTTTTTGCAGTTCCTGCAATGATTCGCATTGCGGCATCTACATCATTGGCATTCAAGTCCGGCATTTTGTATTCTGCGATTTCACGCAACTGATCCACTGTAATGGTTCCGGCAATTTCTTTCTGATTTCCGGATGCCTTTGAAATCCCGGCAGCCTTTTTGATCATCACAGGAGCCGGTGTCGTCTTACATACGAAATCAAAGCTTTTGTCTTCGTATGCGGTAATGATAACAGGTACCATGTCGCCGGCACGATCTCTTGTCGCATCATTGAATGCGGAACAGAACTGTGGCATATTGATACCCGCAGATGCGAGTGCCGGTCCTGGTTTTGCCCCTCCTGCAGGGAACTGAAGTTTACATACTTTTGCAACTTTTTTACTCACAAGACACACCTCCTATATTTGTTGTCTTATGCAGTGGTAGCGAGCCAATTGCAATAGCTCTCCCACGCAATTCAAAAGCACACGTTTGTGCGCAGTGTATATTTTAATACGAAACACACACGAATGCAAACATTTTTTTATGTTTTTGTGTGAATGGTTGAATCATCTTTATCGTATCTAACCATATATTATCAACGATAAAAAAAGAAACACGGAATATGGATAATATATACATAACTTACCCAAACAATGATGAATCTTACACAATATTTTTGCGAATATGAATACACAAATAGGTCTGTTCATCCGGCGATAATTCATATGCATATTCTTGACGAATCAATTTCACGATACGATTGATGCACAAAGATAAACGCGGATTGCTTTTCAGCATCTCTCGAATATCATGTGTGGTATCTTCCAGTTGGACCACCTCATTTCTAAAAATACGCTCTGATAAATATTTTAAATGGATGGAAATACGCGCGTAGGCAAGTGTATCTTGCCCCAGTTTCATCTTCATCGTATTTTGGATGACATCGATCACTTCTTTGGTAAAGGTTACGATTTTCACAGCGTTGCTGTCATGATTGTTCAATGAAAAATTTGCCAGATGCAAAGCAATGTATCCCGCTTCATCTTCATCCAACTGCACACCTGCTTTTTTCTTAATATGATCCAAAGCCAAAAGGCCAACCTCATATTCTTCCTTATATAACATCTTTGTTTCATTCAATATGATATTGGGAAGATAAATGCCCTCATTTTTTC
This sequence comes from Erysipelotrichales bacterium, assembly GCA_910576345.1. Classification (GTDB taxonomy): domain Bacteria; phylum Bacillota_I; class Bacilli_A; order Erysipelotrichales; family Erysipelotrichaceae; genus C-19. The sequence continues at coordinate 16,729 of CAJTIT010000022.1, read as the reverse complement.
GTTTGATCGCAAACGAGATATGATCACTGATGGCAATAAAGATTTCACTGCTGAAATCTTTTTCAGCTGTGTCGCTTTTTTTACAATCCATTCTGTGATTTCAAAACAAACATTGGGGATGCTGGTCAGTGATTGTTCCAGTCGTTTCTTGTGTTCGTCCTGAAATACATATTGGCGTTCAATTTTAGATTCATCAACACGATCGCCTGCTTTTTTGCGAAACCCAATACCGGAACCGGTCACAATGACATCTTGACGATCATCAGAAAGCACCGCAACACTATTATTGTTGAATACTTTTATAATGACCATTTTACATCCCTCCTTCACCTAGAATTTCTTTTACGATATCCGTTATGTGATGATTATATACAGAAACACGGCGGTGTTCTTCCGGTATTGATTATATTATTAAATTATCAGCAGCATCCAATACAAACGATGATTACATCATCTACTGTATCCAGAGGAAAGAAAATATTTACATTTCGATAAATGCGCAGTCCTTATAAGTGAAGTTGTCAATGAAAATTTATGGTGAATTTAGATTATCTCTTTAGAAGTTCTTATATGTCGGTATAGCCCGTATTTTCGGGCTTTCCCGGCATTTTAGATATGGGGATATTTTGACGCTTCCTCAATGGTAAGCGTGTACTTTTCCCAAATAGGCACATCAGCATTGCTCATTCTATAAATCCCCCTTTCAAAAATGGGTAAATGGTTAATGGTGAAAAAGGGGCTGTGATCGGACGGTTAATAGCGTAACCTCACGGGAGTTTCACCCCTGCATGGTTCTCATGCAGCCCTACCCATTGCCTGCGACGCTTTGAACGCTCGGACTGAGGCGGTAAGGGAGTATCATTATATATTCTGCGCTTTCGTCGCCCGCAAGCTGCTAAACTTGCTCCCCGGCTCGGTGTCGGTCGCTCGGCTGTCCCGGCAGGGAAAAGAAAACCCCGCCGGGATAGTGTCATGGCGCACCCGCCGTATGGCTCGGCGCAAAAGGGACGTATCCGATCTGCCCTATGCTGCGCCGCCGTTATCTTGCGCCGCTTTCTTTGTAAAGGTGCTGGAAAGGTTCTGCTGGGGGGCGGGCAGCGGAAAGGGGGACGCTGCCTGTCCTAAATCAGCTTAAACCTCGAATGAAAGGACAGTCCGCATAAGCCGTGACCGTAAACGGTCGCGTATGTCCTCGTCTATGCCCCAATATACATTTCCCCGCTCGTCGTAGAGCTTGCGCATAGACAGGGACGTTATGTAGCTTTCGTAGTGCTTGACGACAATCGCCATAGCTTCCGGGTCGCCCTTTGTTGCGGCTATGATTACCGGGTAGGGTAACAAGCCGCGTTCGGCATTTTCATTGTTACCAGTCTGTGCAGTCATAGGCGCGTTCCTCCAAATAGCGTTTTAGTAGCTCAAAAGAGCTGTTGCGGCGATACTTCACTGTTGTCCTCGGAATGTTGCAGAGCCTTGAAATCTTGGTTTCGCTCATATCGAAGAAATAATACAGCAGGATAGTTTCGCGCTTTTCTTCCGGCAAGCTCCGCAGGGCTTCGGCAAGCAGCTTTGCGGTTATCTCTTTTCCCGCAATAATGAAAGACTGTTCAGCTTCATCATCTGCAAAATATCTGTCGTAGGTAACAAGCTGGCTTTCTTCCAGTGGTGACAGATCGGAGAATGTTACTTCCCTTGACTGCTGCCGCTTTGTGTCCCTGTGGGCGTTCATTGCTTCGCGCTTCAATGCCTGTTTGCAAAAGCCATTAAAAGCACAACGGATTTGCCATTGGGTACGGTTCGGTTCATTCATGTTCTCACCTCCTTTCGCAGCCGCGAAAGCGGGTGATTTTTTCTGATGTCCCCTTTCATAAACCCTCAAAACCGCGCACCCCCGAATAGGCGGTGATTTTGCAAACTTTTTGAAAAAATTTTGCCGGGGGAACACAAAACGCCCGTCTACAAAGTTGCAGACGGGCGCAGAGGAATTGTAAGCAGTATTCAGTTGATTAGACAGTTCATATTCGTGGGTAGAATTTCCCCCGGCGGTGGGCGGGCTTTTTTTGATATGTCAATAACCGTCGGATTTTGTCGATACGGTATGTGCTTCATGGCGGCTACCTCCTTTAGCCGCCGCTTTTAACAGTGAAACCGCGTCATTCCTTGAGAAGATAAAAAAGAAACGGCGGCTTTGATTTTTCAAAACCACCGATTATGTTGATTCTTGAAAATGAACGCAAAAATCCTACCTGTCAGCGGTTTTTGTCTTTTCCCGCATTAGCAGGTATTTCCATTTCTTTTGTTTTATTTAGATATTATCAAGTCAACATCAAATCCAATATCTTGAAATTGTAAAATCCATGTAAAACAAAAAAGCTGCCGTATGCAGCTTTTTTGAAAAATGGTTATACAATTTAATGTTTCATTTTGGAAATGTTACAATAACCGTCGTGCCTTTTCCGACATGACTTTTTACATCAACTTTAGCATTATGGATTTTAGCGGCGTGTTTCACAATAGAAAGCCCAAGCCCGGTTCCCCCTACTGCCTTAGAATGGCTCTTATCAACACGATAGAAACGCTCAAAAATCCGCTCTTGATGTTCGGGTGCAATTCCTATCCCCGTGTCCTCCACTGATAAAACTACCATGCCGTTTTCATTCTGTATGTTCACCATTACTTTTCCGTTTTCATGGTTATACTTAATCGCATTGTCACAAAGATTATAAATCACACTGTATAAAAGCTGTGGTATGCCGTTAAGGGGAGCCGGAACGCCGGAAAGCTCCAATGCAACACATACGGTATCTGCCTGTGGCTCTAAGCTCTGTACCGCCTTTTCTGCCAATGTGTATAGGTCGATATTTTCTCTCTGCATATCGTCCGCACCTTCGTCAAGGTGCGAAAGACTGATAATGTCCTCCACAAGCCGTATCATTCGTCCGGCTTCATCATAAATCTTTCCGGCAAAGGGTATTTTATCATTCTCCTTTACCATATCGTTTTTCAAAAGCTCCGCATACCCGGAAATGGAGTGAAGCGGGGTTTTTAATTCATGGGACACATTAGCGGTAAATTCGCGCCGTATCTGTTCCGCTTTTTCTTTTTCTGTCACATTGAAAAAGAAAAGCGCGGCTCCTTTCACAATGTTTTCAGAAGTGATCGGGTTAGCGTCAATTTGATAGCTTTCTCCATGTAGCCAGATAATGTTTTCGCCCCGTTCTCCGTGCAAGGCTTTCGTAAGGATTTCCTGCAATTCAAGATTACGGCATAAGGACAGCATATCAGAACCGATACAGTCTGTGCCAGCGTCCAACAGTTTTCTTGCCGCAGGGTTTATACTGATAATTTTCCCTTTTTGATTTAGGAGAATCATGCCCTCATTCATGCTGCCGATAATCGTATTTAATTCATTCTCTTTTTGGAGAAGCTCGGCTTTCTGCCCCCGTAGCTGTCTTTGCTGGCTGTCAATACGCCGTAAAAAAGGGGAAAGCTCATCATTGCCCTCATTTGACAACGGATTATCAAGATCAATTTCATTTAATGGCTTTACTATTTTTTTTGAAACTTGAATAGCTAAAACAATGGAAAGAATCAGCGCGATCACAAATATAATGCAAATCGGCTGTGTCGTACCTAAAAGGAGCGTCAAAATAGAATTTTGAGATATGGAAAGCCGTAATACAGTGCCATCATCAAGTTTCTGCGCGGAATAAAACGAACGCTCCATCAAAGTAGCAGAATACCGTTTACTTTCACCATAGCCCGAAGAAAGGGCTTCCCGCACTTCTTCCCGCTCTAAATGATTTCCCATTTCCGCAGTATCAGACGCACTATCAAAAATAACATTTCCCTCTGTATCAATCCATGATATACGATAATTTTTCACTTTCAAATCATGGAAATAATCAATGCCCTCATTTGTAACGCCCTGTGCGGCAAGGGTTGTCTGCATTTTTAGCTGTGTCTGTTCAACATTTGAAAAGTATTCATACAGAACACCCATGAACAGGACAACAGACGCAAGAAAAACAGTCAATGCGACAAGGCAGATTGAACGAAAAATTCGTTTCGTCATACTTCCCCCTCCATTCGATACCCAACTCCCCGTACCGTTTCAATATAGCTCCCACATTCGCCTAATTTTGTTCGGAGTGTTCCAATGTGAACATCTACAGTTCGGGTTTCTCCTATGTAGTCAATGCCCCATATCATTTCAAGAAGCTGATCGCGTGTAAACACCCGTCTGGGGTTTTCCATAAAAGTATGGAGCAGCTTATGTTCTTTCAGTGTCAACTGAACCCGTTCGTTGTTTACAAGTACAATATATGTTTCCAAATTCAATTCTAAATTACCAATTTTTAGCTTTTTAGTTTCTTCTTTCGGACTTGTACGGCGCAATACCGCTTTCACACGGGAAATCATTTCCATCATGCCAAACGGCTTTGCAAGGTAATCATCAGCTCCCAAATCAAGCCCGGTTACTTTGTCGTATTCGGTTCCTTTGGCTGTCGCCATAATAACAGGAATATCCTCTGTCGTCCCCTGCATACGCAGCTTTTTCAATATGGAAATGCCATCTTCGCCAGGAAGCATTATATCAAGCATAATAAGCTGGGGTTTTTCTGTCTGCAAAGCGTCAAAAAGGGTGTCCGCGCCATCAAAACCTTTTGCTTCAAATCCGGCAGAATTTAATGTGTATATCATCAGATCACGGATAGAGCTGTCGTCCTCAACACAATAAATCATGTAAATCTGCTCCTTTCTTTCCTGTGGCAATATTCCAAACTCAATCATACCATAATTACCTATATTTCATCAATGGCGGTATGTTCACCCCTCTTTGTTCCCTGTGATTGAGAACAGAACCCATTTTGCAATATTGACCCCATGATCTCCGATACGTTCAAAATATTTTGCAATCATTAACAGGTCTATGGCATACTCACCGTCTGTTTCGGGCTTGCTGAAAAGTTCAATCAGCATTTTCTTCACCTTATCGAAAAAGGAATCCACCACATCATCATAATCTATCACGGCTTTCGCCATCTGCATATCCTTTTTCACAAAAGCGTCAATACTGTCCGTTACCATTTTAATGACAGCAATCGACATATCATGGATAACTTGTGTGTCGTCGGTGGCGTGGATATTGGCTAATGTGATAATTTCCGCTATGTCTGCGGATTGATCTCCGATTCTTGCCATATCTGTCACCATTTTCAGCGCGGACGATACAACCCTCAAATCTTTTGCCACGGGCTGCTGCTGTAAGAGTAGCTTTAGACACATAGTTTCAATTTCGCGCTCCTTGTGGTCTATCTGAACAGAGAGATCGGGAACAGCCTTTGCAAGCGCGGGATTCCCCTCTGTCAGAGCTTTTGCGGACATAGCAATCGCATTTTCACAAAAAGCCCCCATTGTAATCAACTCTTTATTTAATAAATCTAACTGTTCATCAAATTTTAGGCGCATTATCCAAACCTCCCCGTAATATAATCCTCTGTCCGCTTGTCCTGCGGCATGGAGAATAATTTTTCTGTTTCTCCAAACTCCACCATTTCCCCAAGCAGGAAAAACGCTGTCCTGTCGGAAATTCGGAGTGCTTGCTGCATATTATGTGTCACAATGACAATGGTATAGTCCTTTTTTAATTCTGCGGCAAGTTCCTCTACCTTTGCCGTAGAAATAGGGTCAAGTGCGCTGGTCGGTTCGTCCATCAACAAAACTTCCGGCTCCACTGCCAAAGCGCGGGCAATGCAAAGACGCTGCTGTTGACCGCCCGACATACCAAGCGCAGATTTTTTCAGCCTGTCTTTTACCTCGTCCCAAATTGCCGCCCCTTTTAAGGAACGCTCTACAATTTCGTCCAGCGCAGCTTTAGAACGGATACCATGCGTCCTTGCTCCAAAGGCAACATTGTCATAAATGCTCATAGGGAACGGATTCGGTTTTTGAAATACCATTCCCACACGTTTACGCAGTAGGTTAATATCCATATTTCCATAAATATCTTCACCGTCTAAACGGATAGTCCCTTTGATGTGGCAGCCCTCCACCAAGTCATTCATTCGGTTCAATGTTTTTAATAATGTCGATTTACCGCAGCCCGACGGTCCGATCAGCGCGGTAATTTCGTGTTCCTTAAACGCCACATTTATTTTTTTCAAGGCTTGAAAGTTTCCGTAGAATAAATCCAAATCCTCAACCACGATTTTATCCATCTGTGTTTTTACCTCCTATCTTTTTTGCCACAAACCCAGAAAGTGCATTTATCAGAATGACAACAACCAATAATACAACCGCAGTTGCGTAAGTCTGCTTGATATACAGTCCCTCACCCGAAATAGAATACATATGGACGGATAAAGTTCTTGCCGACGAAAAAATACTTGTTGCTATTTCTGCAACGGTTCCGGAAGTAAAGATCAGTGCCGCCGATTCCCCGACGATACGCCCGATTCCAAGAATAACGCCGGACAAGATACCCGGAACGGCGCAGGGCAGGACAATAGAGAATACGGTTCGTAGCTTTCCGGCTCCAAGCCCGAAGCTGCCCTCGCGGTAACTGTCGGGAACGCTTCGCAAGGCTTCTTCTGTTGTCCGCATAATAAGCGGCAAAATCATAATGCTTAATGTCAAAGCCCCGGACAGCAAAGACAACCCCAGCCCAAGATATTTCACGAAGAAAAGGGAACCGAACAGCCCATAAACGATTGACGGAATCCCGGACAATGTTTCAGCGGTAATACCTACGATATGAACCAGCTTATTTCCCCGTCTTGCGTATTCTGTCAGATAAATTGCAGCACCAATTCCTACGGGAACCGCAAACAGCAGGGAAAGCAGCATAATGAACAGTGTATTGATAAGTGCCGGAAGCAGGGACACATTTTCTGTTGTATATTTGCTGTCAAATAAATCCAGCGTTAAATTTGGAATCCCTTTTATCAATATGTATGCAATAATAAAAATAAGCGCAAGCATTGTAATCAATGCTGCAAGGCATACAGAAAGAAAGAGAACAAAAGATTTAGGGTCGCGTCTGTATGCGCACCATTTCCGTTTCAATTTTCCAACCATTTATTTCACCCTCCTTTTGAACAGGGAGAGGGACAGATTGATAATGAGAATGAAAACAAACAGGACAACAGCCGTACCAATTAACGCTTCACGGTGTAAATCCGTAGAATATCCCATTTCCATTACAATGTTTGTGGTCAGTGTCCGAACACCGGAAAGCATACTGTCCGGGATAACCGGTTGATTTCCGGCAACCATCATAACCGCCATTGTTTCACCGACTGCCCGCCCAATCCCTAATACAACCCCTGCAAAAATACCGCTCTTTGCTGCGGGAAGAACCGTAAAAAATACACTTCTTTCATGGGAAGCTCCAAGAGCAAGCCCTCCCTCATAGTAACTTTCCGGGACAGCCCGGATTGAAGTTTCCGAAACGCTGATAATGGTAGGTAAAATCATCAGCCCCAGCAGGACAGAAGCAGTAAGTACACTCATACCGCGCCCGCCAAAGGCTTCCCGAATAAAAGGCACTAAGACTACCAATCCAAAAAAACCGTACACAACCGACGGAATCCCCGCCATTAGATTAACAGCAGCTTTCAAAGGCGTATAGATACTTCTCGGAGCAAATCTTGCCATGAATACCGCTGTCAATATTCCAATCGGTACGCCAATAATCAATGCTCCGGCAGTTACATAGAAAGAGCCGACGATCATAGGGAGAATCCCATAGAGATTATTTGCGGGTTTCCAGCTTGTACCCAGCAAAAATTTGAAAACGCCTATTTCTTTTATTGCAGGGATACCGCTTGCAAACAGGAATATGCAGATTAGAATTACCGCTGCTATGGAAACAAGGGCTGTCAAGAAAAAAAGCAGTTTCATCACTTTTTCTTTTATATTCTTCATAATCATGCTCCTTATTGAAAAGGGGCAGCGGCTTTCTTACCGCAGCCCCTTAAAATCCTACTGTGATATTTCACTCCAACGAACCGCATTACCCATAAAAATATCTTTTACCTGTTCACTTGTAAGGTTATTTATGGGACAGTCATTATTAACAATCACTGTAATACCGTCCATTGCAATTACGGTAGCGGTCAGTCCTTTTTCCATTTCGGAATCTTTCAGCTCACGGGAAGCCATGCCTATATCGCAGGTTCCGTCTATTGTGTCAGACATACCAGTAGAAGAATCACTTTGCTGTATCTCAATCGTAACGCCTGGATTTCTCTTAAGATAGGCTTCTTTGAGTTTTTCCATAACCGGGGTGACAGAGCTGGAACCCGCTACAATAATTTTGCCCGAATCCATTTCCCCGCTGTAACTTCCCGCGTCAGATACAGAAATATATCCATTTTCTTCAATCACTGCTTGACCGTCCGCACTCATAATGAAGTCGATAAAATCCTGCGCTGTGTCACTTAAACCGTCCTTTGTCGCAATGTTAAAGGGACGCGCAATCTTATATGTACCATTTTTGATATTTTCAATCGTTGCTTCGCAGCCGTCGATCTGAATCGCCTTTACAGTATCATTCATGGAGCCAAGAGAAATATATCCGATAGAGTATAAATCTTCGGCAACCGTTGTCATCATAACAGACGTAGAATTTGTAACGGCGGCGGTGTCTGCTGTATAGTCGATTTTTTCTCCCGCTTCATTTTTCTGCTCGATTCCAAACAGCTCTATGAACGCGCCGCGTGTCCCCGAGCCATCTTCGCGGGTAAGTACATTGATCTCTCTTGCTGTGTCAAATTTGGCTGAATCGCCCTCGTTCTTATTACTGCACCCCGCTAACGCAGACAGCATTAGAACACTCATAAGGGCAAATGCCAAGTATTTTTTTGATGTTTTCATTTTTTGAATCTCCTTTGCTTTTTGTTTTTCTTGAAGTTTACAGCTATATCATACAGGACAAAAATCAAATCCAATATCGCGGCATTGTAAAATTGATGTAAAGTTTCTATGCAGAAATAGGAATTATTTAAGCTATTGATAGGTACTGTGTAGACATATCCAAAAAGAAAGGTGAACAGTAAAATGTAATAGGGTGAATGAATATGGCAAAAAGATCAGTACCACGATACGACTTTAAGGCTTTTGGGGAAGCAATTAAGACAGCCCGGAAAGGGCGCAAGGAAAGCCGGAAAAAGGTACGCGACGAAATGTATATATCCCCGCGCTACCTTGCGAATATTGAGAATAAGGGGCAGCACCCCAGTTTACAGATATTCTTTGAGCTTACGCTGCGTTACAATATCTCGGTAGACCAATTCCATTTTTTCAGTGCCTACATAGTGCCTTTCCACGATAATTTTTGTGGGTGGGTGCTGTCGGGTGGCTCTATGCTGTGTATTGCTGTCTTTGCTCATAAATCTGCTCCTTTACAATAAAATAGAGCGCATAGATTTTTCTATACGCTCTGACGCTGTGTTATATTACTTATTCAGTTGTGATTGTGGTAATGGTTGTTTCGACAAACTGGAATTTAGTAACTACTTAATATCAAAATTTTCTGTTTTCAAATCACAATAATATCTACCACTTGTAGCAGTAAACTTTAAAACACAATAATCTGGGTCAGTTACACCTTTTTTGTAAAACATTGTATCGCCCTTTTTCCAAATCATGTTTTTAGTTTCTTGGTCTGTTAAGACTTCCATTTTACCTTTTAACATAACACCAACATATTTAATTAATCCTTTGTGATAGAAGTAAATACTAGCACTTGAATTATCTTTATATTGTTTTACTCTCATAGATGAAGTATTAGTAGAAAAGTAAAACTCTTTTAGCCCTATTCTTTTACGGGGTTTTAGCATTGCTTTCATATTAGGACAATTTTCATCATCAATAGAGCATATAAAACTAACTTTTTGTTTATCAATAAAATTTTCTATTTTCCTTAAATCCATAATATTTTAACTCACTTTCAAATTCTGATTTGTACCTTTAACAGAATACCACAATCACGCCCATATTTCCATCAAATTTCCATTAAATTTCTTCCTCCCTCCGCTTAGTTTTGTTTTGTTGTCTGTTATGCTGTCGGCTCTCGTTCTGAAGCTCTCTCTCAAGGTTCTTTTTGTTGTAGCTGATAACTTCCGCATACGCTAATTCTGTGGCGGTCTTGCTCTGCTCCTTGCCGATACTGTCATATTCAGACTGTAAAGACTGTATCTCGGCTTTCCACTGTTTCGGCATTATCTTCTCGCCATTCTGTAAAAGGCTCTGCATACGTTCCTTTAATTCGGGGTACTTCGATAAGCTGTCTTTATGCTCTTTATCAAATTTCATTTTTGCAAATCCTTTTAGTGACTGGCTCTCCTTATAGGTAGCTTGAATTGGCGCAAAGAGGGCATACATTTTTGACAGTTCCTTTAACCGGTTTAGTTTCTGCCCCTTTGAATGATGTACCGTTTCCAACTCTTGGTATCTCTGTTCCTTATCCGCTGTGAATTTCGCAAGGCTCTCAAAGCTGTCTATCTTCCTTGTCGTGATGAATTTCTCCGCATTGCCGACTGACTGCAAGGCAGTTCGGTCAGATATTCTTCTTAGGTGCTTTCCGCTGACAATCGGCAAGTCAAGTCTGCCTTTGCGCTCCCTCACTTTTGCAATCATTTCCATGACTTCATTCTTCACGCTGACCGCTGTACTCTTAATCTTGGCGTACTGTGCGCTGTGAAGTTCCTGCTTGGCAAGTATGAGCATTTCTTTCGCCTGTTCCAACAGCAGATTGTTCTTGATGATTTCCCGATTGATATTGCCCCTCTCGGTCTGTATGCCTTTGCGCTCTAAAGCGTTGGCAACCGCCCCGATATGGATTGTCGGCTCTCTGTCAATGCCTTGCTCCTTAAAAGAGCGGTGTTCCTAATGTAGCGCAATCCCCAACTGCTCATTGGTGGCATTGATTGTGTCGGCTAAATCTTTGCGCCACATTTTGGCGTTTTCTTGGCTGTTCCAGTCTGTGCTGTCGGCGGTGTGGCATTTCCACTGTTTCCTGTTCCGCTTGTCAACTTTCTGCTGTCCTGTCTTTTTGTCAATGACGGGAATACGCTCCCCGTTTTCGTCAAGGTCATAGATTTTCTTCTGTTTCGCTCCCCATTCCCCGTTTTCAGTGAGAGGACGCATTGTGAGTAAAACATGGATATGGAGATTGCGCTGTCCTTTATCATTCTCGCTGTCATGGATTGCCCAGTCAGCGCACATTCCTTTATCAACAAAATTCCTCTGAACGTAATCCCTCACAACTTCCTCTGCAAGCTCGTAACTCCACTCGTTGGGAAGTGACGCTTTTAACATTCTCGCAAGCTGTGATTTCTGCCCTTTCTCTGACAGTTCAACAGCGTTCCATAAGGTGGCTCGGTCTGCATATTCTTTGGGCGCATTTGGTGGGAGAGTGATTTCGCTATGCACTAAATCCTCATGGTATTTGGGGCGGTAGGTCTGCCCGTCAAACTCGCTGACAAGAATACTCCTGCTGATGTATGATGCTTTCTCGACTGCCGACTGCCCTTTGCTCCGCTTGACTATGGAGAAACGTGCGCCTGCCTTTGGCGCACCGCCCTCCGCAGGAGTCCATGCAAGTGAAACTTACTCCCCGAAGGGCGCACATACCACCTCTGGTGGTATATCTGTGCGCACCCTGTAAACAGGGTGAATACGTTACCTCGGCTTTCCAGTGTCTCCGCCTTTATCATTCCGTATCGCCCTCGCTTTCATTTTCGGCATTGGGGAGAGTGGATTGTGGGGGAGTGGTTTCTCGGCTTTCTGACTTGATTTTAGATATAATCTGCTGACACTCCCTTGTCTGCAAAGCAACCGACAAGATACGGTTTAACTCGCCCTCGTCATAACGGTAGCAGTCGGGGAAATACTTCACGATAATACCGCCCATGATGTACTTGTGGTGGTTCTCGGCTTTGCGTTTCTTCTCGTTCTGCTTTTTCTTTTCGTTGGCTACACGCTGTTGCGCCTGTTTCAATGCCTGTAATGCCTTTTCTAAGTTTTTGCTTGTGTCATTCTTGCTCTCAATCATTTCTGATACCTCGTTCTTTCTGTGGCTGTGTTAATAGTTTCTGAAAATAAAAAAGGTAGCGGATTGTCTGTTAAGATAATCGCTACCTAAAAGTAAACAATATTCAGTTTTTACATCATTTTTCTGTCTTGATTTTTTCTGACAAATAAGAATTTAACTACCCCTTAATTGGTATCCATATTTCAATAATAGAATTTTCCTTATTCCAATGAAAGCGATAATCGTATTTTTCAAAGTGTAAAAAGTTTTCTTGTAAAGGTATATATTCCGTTTGGGGTAATATTTCTTGATAAATCATTCCGTAGGTTTCATATATTTTGTCCATAGAACCTATATGCTCTACAACAAGATATTTGTAATGTTGTATTTCTTTATAGACAAAATTATTTGGAACGACATTCCTTTTTGGAATAGAACAGAAATAAAATAGTTTCTCATTTCTTCTTTCCATAAAGGCATATTTTATCCAGTTTCCCGATTGTGAAAGATACGATTTCTTCAAATTGCTGTTAAACTCTCGCCAAAATTGTGTACTGATTTGAATGTTTCTTTTTTGATAATTGGTGAGTTCTACTTCCTGCCCAATAACTGAAAATGTTTCTAATTCACGAATTGTATATTTCATTTCATTTCTTTTCCTTATGTGCCGTTATAATCGTGTAACTATATGCATTTACCGTTAAGATATAATTGTCTACATTCACATACCAGTTTTTTCCATTTCGGGTAATGACAGCATTATCGGAATTGATTTTACTTTTGCACCAGTCAACCACATCATCTGTATCTAAAGATAGATTTCTTTTAATGCGCTCTACGCCTAATTCCGTTGTGTGCAATTTATCCAAATTTATTAGTAATTCATTATCTGCATTCATTTTACAATTATCCCTTACCTTATCATAAATTCCGATTATTGAGTTGCTCAACGTCACAATTTTACCACAAACACAAACACAATACCAATAAATTTTCCTTAATCTTTCTTTGCCCTATTATTAGCAATCATCATCTGCTTTGCCCGTTCCCTCGGCTTGCGGTAGCTGACGTATGACTTTGGAAAAGAATAGGTCTTAGATACTTCGTCCTGCCCTGTCAGCTTGTATGTGTCGGGGAAGTCGGCAACCAGCGTGTCAAGTTTCCGCATAACTGCCTTATCCCTTGTGTAGAGGGTGGCGGTCTGTTCTCCTGCATTGTAATTGACAACCGTTTCCTGCTCGTATCGGGAAAGTTTCATAGTTCCATATCCCCCTTTCCTTTGCTGTGGGTTCTGCGCTGTTTTCCCTCGACAACTGTCGGCAGTTTCGCCTGTTCCTTTGCTTTGGCTAATCTTGTCTTTATGGATTGGTCACGCTCGGTCAGTTTCCGTCTTTTGGTGGTGGCAGTCAGTTCCGCACACGTTTTTTCTGACAGGGCATTTAATTTTTTTAAGGTGGCACTTACAATCTGCTTTGTGTCGCTGTCCTTTATCTGCGGAAGAATAGCGGACAGACTGGCGCACGTTTCCGCTTTGCTCTGTTCCCCAAACTGATAAATCAGATTGATTTCATCAGCGTTAAAAGGTATCTGAAAATTTGCGCCCTCACATAAACGCTCCACGCCCACGCACTTAGGGAGATTTCTTGTCAGTTCGTAATTATCCCTTGCTGTGATTGTTCCATGATTGTCGGTCTGCCTTACCTCAACTTCACACTGGCTTTTCTGTTCCAGCACAAGCCACTGGTATTTGTCGCTTTCTTTGGTAAATACGCTCTGATGCGCATTGGAATGTGTCTTGCTACGGATATATTTGTCGGCGGTACTGTAATAGTCCAAAATCTGTTGTTCTTGCTTTTTATTCATGGTCTTTGCCCTCCTGTGATATGGATTGATATGATTGATTGGTGCGGATATATAATTTTCTCCCACTAATTGTCGAGAGATTGGATTGCGGAATATCATTGACGGATATTTCTCCGCTTGAGGGAATTGGAGTTCATTTCATACGGTAATATACCGCAAATTTTGTTCCAAAATTGAAAAAAGACTATAACTGTTACTGTCATAGCCTTTTCATTGAGGAAGTCCCTTTTCTCTGTTAATTTGCTGTTTCTGCTAGTTCCTTTTCCCGTTGTCTGCGTATTTCTTCCCGTTTCCTTGCCATATACCTACGGTTGCACGCCCGTTTCTTCTCCAAACGTATGCGCTCTTTCTCCTGCTGTGCCTTTTCTTCCTCGGTCAGTTCGATTTCCTCATGGGGTATCTCGATTTTACCGATATAATTTAAGAATATCTCTACTTCCTGCGTCCGTCCTGCGCCTATGCCCTCGGCTTTATGGACTACGATTTTTGAAACAAACTCGTTAATCATGGCGGGGGGTGAGTTCCTCAAAGTCGGTGTATTTTTTTGCAAGTTCCATAAAGAGGTCTACGTTCTCTTTGTCGGTGTTGATTTCTTCCAGTTCCGCATTGTCTGTTTCAAGGCTCTTTTCCAGTTCCGCAAGTTCGCTTTCATAGTCATTCAGCATTGCGTCAAAACGCTTATCGCTTAATTTTCCGCTGATGTTGTCTTCATAGAGTTTCTTTATCAGACGGTTCACTTCGTCATAACGCTTTTCATTCTTCTTTATCCGCTGTCTGACGGTCTTTCCTGCGTCCGCTTTCCTGTCAGAGGACAGCTTGCAGATAATCCCCTTAAACTCGCCCTCGTTGGCTACCGCATAATTGCACGTTTCCTTTATCGTTTCAAGGACAAGCGCATTGACTGCCTTTGTCTGTATCCCGTGTGAGGAACACTGCTGTCTGTATTTCTGCCTGCCTAAGTTGTAGTTGGAACAGTTGTAATCATCTTCGGGGGCAATCCAGCGTCCTTTGCCTTTGGTATAGATATCTTTCCTGTACCTTGCAGTCCTGTGGCGGTGGTTATACATCTTCGCCCCGCAGTCAGCACAAAACATCTTGCCTGTCAGTGGGTTTGCCTCGCCTAAAATATCCGGTCTGCGGACTGTCCTGCGGAGTTCCTGCACCATGTTCCATGTTTCCTCGTCAACAATCGGCTCTTGGGTGTTCTTGAAGATTACAAGTTCTTCCTTTGGGGTTTTCTTTGCCCTCTTGTCCTTGTAGCTTTCTTTATAGGTGCGGAAGTTTACTGTATGCCCCATGTATTCGGGTTTGGAGAGGATAGTTGCAACCGTACTTCCACGCCACATATAAGGGTTTTCGGTGTCATAGGTGGTGCAGTGTGTTCCTAATCCCCGTTGCCCCATGTAGTAGGACGGTCTTTCGATTTTTTCATCATAGAGTATCCTCGCTATGTCATACGGTCCTTTTCCTGCAATGCACAAGCGGAATATCCTGCGGACAACTTCGGCTGCGGGTTCATCAATTACCCAGTGGGTGCTGTCAAGCGTGTCTTTTTTATAACCGTAAGGGCAGTGGTTTGATGTGTGGGCGTTCCCCGTCATTCCCCTTGCCCGTAAGACGGTGGTAATCTTCCTGCTTGTGTCACGCACATACCATTCGTTCATAATGTTAAGGAATGGCGCAAACTCCGCACTTTCCCTTTTCTCACTGTCTACTCCGTTTGAGATTGCTATAAAATGCACTCCCTTTTCTCGGAACAGTACCTCGGTATAAAATCCTACCTGCAAGTAGTCACGCCCCACTCGGCTCATGTCCTTTACAATCACTGTGCCGATTTTGCCCTGTTCCACATCTTCAATCAGACGTTTCCAGTTCGGGCGGTCAAAACTCGCCCCGCTCTAACCGTCATCAGTATAGTGGGAGAGGTTGGCGTAACCGTTTTTTTCCGCATAGTCCTCTAATATCTTCTTTTGAGAGTTACTATGTAGAGGGTGGTTTCTGCCACCAAATACATATGACTGCGGCTCATTTGTGGTGAATAGGACTTGCGGTCGTAGGAAAGGAGATAAAGACCCGTATCGCATTATCGGTAGCCGCTACCGAAAACATCTAAAATGACGGAGGAACGCTATGAATGAATTGAAACCGAAAATCCATGACGAGGTGAACGACCTTGATTATGTCCTGGTCGGGGACTACTACATCCCAGCTATTGAACTGCCGGAGGGTGATGACCGCCTCATCGGGAAATGGGGACGGATGCACCGGGCATATCTGGAAGAAACGAACCCGCTTCTGCTGAACCATCTGATTTTGACGGGCAGACTGCACACCTACCTTGCTGATTTGGACGGGCAGGCAAAGGAACGCTGCCAGGTACTCGTTCAACAGATAGCCGCCACCGAAGGAGTAACCGAGGATTTGAAGCGCCGGTCACAGTGGGAGTGGGTCAGGGCCATGAACAGCATCGTGGATCGCGCCGAGGAAAGCATCAAGCGTGAACTGATTTATACATGACTTTCACCCGGTATTTGCACCAGCGCAAAAGCGTACAGGCTTCCGCAAGGCTCCCCCTATGGGCGGGACCTTGCGGGAGTTTTTCCTCTGCATTTGTACCATCGCTGACCGCCTGTCCGCTGCCTCCCTCAAAAATCTTCTTCGGCAGGGCTGTCAAGCAAAAATGAAAATGTCCCAAAAAAAGTTAAACATTAGCACCAAGATTACGGTGCTTTTGTTTTGCAAGATAAGCTTGAAAAGAAGCATGTTTCCAAGGATGTGACATAGGAGGTATATAAACCTTCTTAGGCTTGTTGTCATGGGAAACAAGAT
>CAJTIT010000021.1 GCA_910576345.1 Erysipelotrichales bacterium | reverse complement strand
TTATCTAAAGCTTTATTAATGTTCATGACAACATGAAAAGAATCCACAGCAATACGAGCATTAGAAAAGCGAGAAAGAATAACATCACGATAAACGTAATACATATCCATGACAAAGAAGCGAACATGAGAGCGTTCTTCAATACTGATCTTATCGAAATATTTAAAAAGAGAAAATTTTTTTCTTTCCGGTAGCATATCAATAAGTTCATGAGAATTAAAATCAAGGAGTAAACAAACATATTTACTATGATTATCTTTCAAAGCATATACTTCATCAATACAAACGACATCAGGTAAAGATTTTCTGGGGATATGAACATAGAGATCAAATATTTCTTGAACTTTGGTAGAAGAGATAAAGTTATGTCTGGCAACACTGGCGAAAGTAGCGTTAGATTCTTTCAATTCGTTTAAGACATTGAGAATAGTGAGATTACTAATAGAGCGACCACTTGAAGAAAAAGGATTGTTTTCAAAAAAAGATCTGCCACAAAAATCACAAACAAATCTTCTTGCCTTATAATGAATCAAACACTGTTGTCTATTAAGTAAAGAATGTTTAATGTGTTTGATTTTATACTCTTTAATGTGAGAAGTAAAATGACCACAAGAAGGGCAAGCATGAGGTTTCACCTTTAAGGAAAGATGAATCATAAAAATACCGTTTTGGTTAGAAGAAGAGATATCAGAAACAATGTCTTGAGGAATCCCCAGCATATCTGATAAAATAAACATGGTTAAAACCACTCCTTTCATAGAAATGTTGTTTGGCAATTACATTCTACTATGAAAGGATTTTTTATGAAAATGAACAAAAAGGATCACCCTACAATAATTTAGAGCTCACCTTCATCTTGACCCTATGATAATTTATAGCCTACTTTTATCCCTACAATAATTTAGATATCCTAAAAAAACAGTCATATATGGAATATCGCCATATAACTGTTTTTTTTTGTTATTCTTTATCTATTGTGGATAGATGTAGTTCTTTCAACTGTTCATCATACACCGGACTTGGCGCTTCACTCATCAAATCCGATGCACTTGCGGTTTTCGGGAATGCGACGACATCTCTGATGTTTTCGGTGTCTGCCAAGATCATAATCAGACGTTCCAAACCGATGCCGACTCCACCATGCGGTGGTGTTCCGTATTGAAATGCATCCAAGAAGAAACCAAATTTATTTTTGGCTTCTTCCATACTCATACCAATCGCTTCAAAAACTTTCGCCTGCAGTTCCTGATCATGAATACGAATCGAACCACTTAACAATTCATAACCGTTTAACACGAGATCATAGGCTCTGGACATGCAATGTGCAGGATCACTCATCAATTTATCGACATCGTCCGCATTTGGCGCTGTAAACGGATGATGTGCCGCCACAAAGCGATCTTCTTCTTCACTGTATTCAAACATAGGAAAATCAGTGACCCATAAGAAACGATAAGCCTGCTCATCAATCAAAGAAAGGCTATGTCCCAGTTTGCTTCTCAGCGCACCCATTGCTGTCTGTGCGATTTTTCTGCGATCCCCGATCATAAAGACAAGATCTTTGTCTTCCAATCGTAATTGCGTTTGAATCGCTTGTTTTTCTTCATCACTCAACACTTTATGTACACTGCCACTGAAAGCTCCCTGATCATATTTCAAATACGCCAATGCTTTCGCATTGTAAACTTTGACAAATTCCTGTAATTTATCCAAATCTTTACGTGAGAATTGATCGGTTCCCTGTTTTACAACCATCGCATTTACAATTCCGCCATCATCCAAAACGTTTTTGAACACTTGAAAAGATGTATTGGAAAAAATGCTACTGATATCATTTAGCTCCATGCCAAAGCGAAGATCCGGTTTGTCTGATCCAAATCGTGCCATACATTCCTCATAGGTAAGACGCGGAAACGCATCTAAATCAACATGCTTGATTTTCTTGAAAATATGACACATCAATCCTTCCGTCAAAGACCATACATCTTCTTCATCCACAAAACTCATTTCAATGTCAATCTGTGAAAATTCCGGTTGACGATCGGCACGCAGATCTTCATCCCGAAAACAACGCGCAATCTGAAAATATTTCTCCATACCACCAATCATCAACAGTTGCTTATACAACTGCGGAGACTGTGGCAATGCATAAAAGGAACCCGGTGTGATTCTGCTGGGAACCAAATAATCTCTGGCACCTTCCGGTGTGGACTTACAAAGAATCGGCGTTTCCACTTCAATAAATCCTTGATCGGACAAATAATTACGCACCAACATCGTCACTTGATGCCGTAAAATCAAATTGGCTTGAATCGGTGCACGACGTAAATCAAGATAGCGGTATTTCAATCGCGTATCTTCCAAAGCATCGGTTTCATCTGCTACTATGATCGGCGTTGTTTTGGCCGTATTCAAAATCTGTACATGTTCCACTTTTATTTCAATGTCACCTGTCGCAAGTTTCGGATTTTTATCTTGTCGCTCTACGACGATACCATCCACCTGCAGCACATATTCATTTCTCACTTCACTGATGGAATCCGCCATTGTTTCATCAAAAACCAGCTGTATCAAACCTTCGCGATCCCGCAAATCGATAAAAACCAATGCGCCAAAATTCCTGCGTTTTGCGACCCATCCGCATAATGTGACATGCGCATTGACATTTTCAATTCTTAATTCTCCGTTATGATGTGTACGTTTCATGTAATGATTCCTCTTTTCTATTCTTCATGATGACAAGTACAATTCCCTTCCTTACAATCGTATGTAGTTTCTTCTTGAAACAATCCATCCAAACAAGAAATCATTTCTTCCTGTTTCACTTGTACTTGCTTTTGATCCGCAATTCGCTTGATGGTCACCATATTCGCTTTGACTTCATCTTCACCCAATAAAATGACCGCTTTAACGCCTTTACGATCTACTGTCTTAAACTGTGCTTTGAAAGATCGTTCTTGATAGTCCATGTCACTTTTATAACCGGCAGCACGACATGCACTTACGATTTGTAGTGCCTGAACAGACACCGATGGTGAAAGACATAATACATATATATCCAGTGATTCTGTTTCACCAAGTGCAATGCCTTCCGCTTCACATGCAAGAATCAAACGTTCCATTCCTAGTGCCCATCCGATGCCGCTCATCTGCGGACCGCCAAAGTATTTTACCATGCCATCATATCGTCCACCGGCAAACACGGTCGATTGTGCGCCCATTTCCTTGTTGAGACTCACGACTTCAAAAACAGTATGCGTATAGTAATCCAAACCTCTTACCAATTGATCATCAATCTCATAAGGAATGCCAAGTGCGTCCAAACCTGCCAGTACCTGTTCAAAATAAGCCTTGGATTCTTCATTCAAATAATCCTTCATCTTTGGTGCTGTTTTCATAATAGCGGATTCTTTGTCAACTTTACAATCCAAAATGCGCAATGGATTCTGTTCATAACGACGTTTACAATCTGCACACATATGATCGATGTCTTTAGCAAAATGCTGCTTCAACGCTGCACGATACGCATCTCTTGACGCATCATCCCCCAGTGTGTTGATCAAAACCTTCATATCCTTCAAGCCAAGGGCAGATACAAAAGACCAGCCAAGCGCAATTGTTTCCACATCCAACAAAGGATGTTTCGCTCCGATGACTTCCACACCAAACTGATGAAAAATACGTGATCTTCCTTTCTGTGGACGCTCATGACGACACATTGGTCCCACATAATACATCTTCAAAGGCTGATCGGCTTCTCCATATAATTTATGCTCCACATAACTTCTAACAACACCTGCTGTCATTTCCGGACGCAGTGTCAGCGATGTGCTGGAATTTTCCAACGTAAACGTATACATTTCTTTATTGACCATATCACTTGCGTCATTACCACGTTTGAATACATTCGTATGTTCAAAAATCGGGGTGCGAATTTCCTTGTAATCATATACATAACAAAATTGACGAATCAAATCTTCCAAAGCATGCCACTTGTGGATTTGATCCGGCAAAATATCCTGGGTTCCTCTTGGTACTTGATAGCTCATATGATTTCCTCCTTGTGAATAAAAAAACGCCCTTTTATAAGGACGTTTGCACGCGATACCACCTTACTTCATGCATATGTAATGCATGCGCTTTCCTTCTTAACGCTGAAGTTTGCGACATTCCATTTCCTGAATGTTCCTTTAACGCTGTCTGTTCATGATGGTCCAGCAGAAATGTTTCAGCAATTCATTTCCTCTCTAAAGCTTGATTCCAACATTACTTGTCGTTATCCAACGGATATGGTATAAGTTTACTTTCATTTATGAGTTTTGTCAATGAAAAAATCAATGAATGGCATATTTTAAACTTATTGAATAACACGCTCTACTTCCATAACAGAATTGATTTTTCTAAGATTGGCAATCAGTGTCTGTAAATGACGTGCATTTTCCACCACTACGGTCATTTTGGTCGTTGCGGTGATTTTGTCATCATTGACTTTGGAGTCTACATGATTCAATCCGGCTTTACATTGTGACACAACCGTTACGATATCACTCAATAAGAAATTGCGATCCATGGAGCGTACCAGCAATTTTACTTCATACTGTTTCTGTTCAATTTCTTCATCCCAATATACATCAATCAGTCTGTTTTTTTCCTTTTGGATATTTGGACAATCTTTGCGATGCACTTTCACCCCTTGTCCTTTGGAAACATAACCACTGATTTCATCACCGGGAACCGGTGTGCAGCAAGATGCCAACGATACTTTCATCGTTTCTACACCTGGCACATAGACGCCGCTTTTACTTGCGACATGTCGTCGATTGGCTTCTTGACGAGAAAATAATTCCATCAAATCGTCATTATCCATTGGTACATTGGTCTTATGCTTGACAAGGCGTTCCAAAACCGCCTGCATAGACACACTTTTAACGCCCAATGCGAACATTAAATCATTGTAAGTGGAAAATGAAAGGGATCCCGTAATGCCTTCTATACGTTTTTTATCAAAATATAAAGAAACATCCAAATTGCGCTTTTTCAGTTCTTCTTGTAAAAGTTCCTCACCTTTTTTTATGCCGCCTGTTCTTTGTTCATTTTCCTTGTGCTGGAAAAAAGAGCGAATTTTATTTCTGGCATGGGTGCTTTTGACGATTTTGATCCAATCTTCACTTGGTCCCTGTGATTGATTGGATGTACGAATATCAACGACATCGCCGGTTTTCAAAGGTGTGTTGAGAGGCACCAAAACGCCGTTAATCGTTGCGCCAACCGCATGATGTCCAACTTCTGTATGAATGCGATACGCAAAATCAATGGGCGTTGAACCATTGGGCAGTGCGATCACCCTACCTTTCGGTGACATGACATAAACATTGGCTTCAAAAATATCTTTTTGCATCATATTCATGAATTCCATTGCGTCATCATTGACTTCATCACTCATGATGCTGAAATCACGAAACCAGTGTAGCTGTTCTTCGATTTCTTTCTGTTGTATTTGTGAATTATAATTGGCGCTTTCTTTATATCGCCAATGGGCCGCAATACCACGCTCAGCGATTTCATCCATTGCTTCTGTTCGTATCTGTACCTCGAAAATATTGCCGCCGGCCACGATTGTTGTATGGAGCGATTGGTACAAATTGACCTTCGGCATCGCGATGTAATCTTTGAAACGTCCTGGAATGGGACGATATTTTGCGTGGATATAGCCCAAAATCTCATAACATGCGGTATCGGTATCGGTAATGATACGTATGGCAAGTAGATCCATGATTTCTTCAAAACGCTTATTTTTTGTTTTCATCTTTTTATAAATACTATAAAGATGCTTGCTTCTTCCAAAGATACGGTATGTGATATGATGCTCATCCATCATATCACTGATGTCTTTGATCATGTCTTTTACTTGTGCGTCACGTTCTACTTTTCGCTTTTCAACCAAATGTGCAATTTCATGATATTTTTCATTGTTCAAATACATGAACGCAATATCTTCCAGTTCATTCTTGATTTCACTGATACCAAGACGATGTGCAATGGGCGCATATACTTCCAATGTCTCTGATGCGATGCGCCGTTGCTTTTCCGCTTTCATATATTGCAACGTGCGCATGTTATGCAAACGATCCGCCAATTTGATTAAAATCACGCGAACATCCTTTGCCATGGCAATAAAAATTTTGCGGTGATTGCTGGCTTGATATTCTTTTTCATCTTGAAATTTCAAATTGGAAATTTTTGTCACTGCTTCTACCAACATGGTTACTTCTTCACTGAAACGCTTTGTAACTTCTTCCTGTGTTACGGCACAGTCTTCGATCACGTCATGCAAAAAACCAGCCACAACCGTTTTGGGGCCGGTACGCAACTGCGCCAAAATATAGGCGACATTGATCAAATGAATTAGATATGGCTCACCGCTTTTGCGAAACTGTCCTTCGTGGTGTTTTTTTGCAAATTCGTATGCACGTGTAATCATATCCAAATTTTCTTCTTTTTTGATATATTTTGATACCTCATGCAGCACATCTTCAAATGTAATCGTCTGATGTTTCTTTTCCATGCCCATTCACCTTATTCCATGCGCAAAAAGGGGATATCCCCCTTTTGCTTATTCATATTTCATCAATGTAAAAACAGGGTAATCCTTTAACAATTCTCTACCTTTTAATCCCTCAAGTTCAATTAAGAATGCGCAACCAACCACTTCTCCACCCAACTGATTTACAAGCTGAATGGTCGCATCTACGGTACCTCCGGTTGCCAACAGATCATCGATAATCAATACTTTGGCGTTCTTTTGAATACCATCCGCATGCATATGCAGCTCATTGGTGCCATATTCCAAATCATAACAAACACTTACCGTCTCTCTTGGCAATTTTCCCGGTTTTCTTACCGGAACAAAACCGATTCCCATTTCATATGCGACCGGACAGCCAAAAATAAATCCTCTTGATTCTGGTCCCACAATGACTTCGGCGCCAACGCTTTTCGCAAATTCCAGCAGTTTTGCACATGCTTCATGGAATGCTACTCCATTTGCCATTAAAGGCGTGATATCGCGAAATAGAATTCCATCTTGTGGAAAATCGTTTATATCAGCAATATATTGCTTAAAATCCATGTTGTTGCCTCCTATTCATATGTCACTATTATAACAAATACAATTTAAAAATGCATTATGAAATCACTTCTTGGATGAAAATATTGACTTTTTTTTCATTACGGAAATGATTGATGGAAAGACTGCCTAAAAAAGATAGTTTGGTTTCATTTTGATATTTTGCATAAACGTCTTTGGCGTTAAAGTAAAGTGCGTCAACGTTTTCTAAACTCTCCCATTTCACATGTTTTCCATTGCTCAGCTGTTTGATCATATGTATCGGATAATCTTTTACATAAAACTGCGGTTTGATAAATCCTTCGCCAAACGGTGCCAAAGATTCTAGTTCTTCCACATTACGAACAGATAATTCTTGAATGGTACATAGAATCACATCGGATTCTGTGTCCACCTGTTCATAAGTCATTGATTTGGTTTTTTCCTTCAAATAAGACTTGAATGCAGGCAGATCTTCTTGTCGGATGGAAATGCCGGCAGCTGCTTTATGTCCTCCATACGATACCAATGTGATCGGACAGTCTTTGAAAAAATTACGTAAGTCCACAAAATGATTGCTACGAATACTGCCTTTTAACAATTCACCGTCTTGCGCAAACACCAGCACCGGCATTTGAAACTCTTCACATAATTTTGCAGCGACAATACCGCTCAATCCTTCATGATGTTCAGAATCGTAAAGTACTTGAAAGCGTGTAGAATCATCTTTTAAAGCACGTGCCAAATCGCACATTTTCGCAGAGAGCAATCGTCGTCTTTGATTCAATTCTTCGATTTGCTTCGCAAAGGCTATAATATTCATTTGATCCTTCATCAACAGATAACGAACGGTATTGTTCGCATTAGCCAAATCTGCCAATCTTCCGGTCGTGTTTAACTTTGGTACAACTTGAAACGCTATTTTTTGCACATCCCAACTTGGATATGCGTCTTTGCTTAAACACTGAACGGGAAGACATATCCCTTGATTGAGATATATCAATCCTTTTTTTACAATCTGTCTTGTTTCTTTCCACAATGGCATGACATCTCCGATGCTGGCAACACAAGCCAAAATCACATGTTCCTTCACTTCTCCTAATAATGCATGAGAGATCATCAATGCAATCCCGGCACCGCAAAGATTGGAAAACCGCTCTCCCATCGTCAAAGAATGAAGTAAAATATCACATGGTACATCTTCATCCATCGCATGATGATCCGTTACAATCGTATCCATCCGCACATCTTTACAGTGATGCAGTGCATCGATGGATTTCACGCCATTATCCACCGTTATGAGCAATGTATAACCTTTTTCTTTTGCCATATCCACCGTATGTACATGCAGTCCATAACCTTCCTTAAAACGATTGGGAATATAAAAGCCACATGGAATACCAAAGCGATGCAATGCATCATATAAAATTGCTGTTGCACAAATTCCATCCGCGTCATAATCTCCACATATGATGACCTTTTCTTTCTTTTCTTTTGCTTGATGAATCCGCTCTATAACTTCACGCATACCTGTGGCATCCATTGGATCACATAATTGATTCTCTTGAAACAGTTCATGAATTTGTTTCTCTTTCAATCCTTTGGATACGATGACTTTTGCACATAAGGTACCGATGCCATAACGTTCTTGAAGTTTTATGCAGGCATCCTTGGACAATTCACTCATCCTCATATCTCTTCTCCTCGCTCACTGTTATAAGTTTACCATAGAATGGTGAAATGGTTAAGAATTCTTTTCAAAAATACGTACAGAAAAAGCAGGAATAAAATCCTGCTTTATTAATCGTTGACACCTGGAACAATCAGTTCCTCTACTTCATCTTTCTTTCTCACTTTTTTCTTCTTTTGTTTTGGCTTTACTTTTAATCGAATATAATACCATAATTGAGCCGCAATGAACACGGATGAACCGGCACCGGCAATGAGTCCGATGCAAAGCGTCAAGTTAAAAGAGAATATAGCATCGCTTCCCATGAATAACAGACATACGACTGGCAATAACGTAGTAAACGTTGAAAGAATGGAGCGTATAAAAGTACTTTGCAGTGATTCGTTGACAATCGATTTATATAATTCCGGCGTGAGTTTATCATGTTTATGCGCACGCACATTTTCACGAATACGGTCAAATACAACAATCGAGTTATTGATGGAATAACCGATGATTGCCAGCATTACCGCTATAATATCCGTATTGATTTCCATACGCAGAATAGAACAGAATGCCAAAATGATAAACACATCATGTACAAGTGCCACAATACCGGATAAAGCATAGTCCCACTTAAATCGTATCGATACATAAGCCAATACTGCCAACCATGCCAATACGGAAATAATCATTGCATTGCGCACCAGTTCTCGTCCAATCACCGGCTGAACAACATTATCGCTGATTTCTCCGTCATATGATTTGCGCAATGTTTCTTTTGCCTTGTTCATTGTCTCCGTACTGATGGCTTCTTTACTGAATACGGACGCAATATTGTTGTTTTCACCGTTGATTTTGATACTATTGACTTTGATACCAAGTTCATCCATCTGTTTGCTTAATGCATCTTTATCAATTTGCGCGCTGTGTTCAATCTGCAATTTCGTACCGCTGGTAAAATCGATACCAAGATTCAAAACGCCGTCGCCACTAGCCACATTGACAACCATAAATATAATTCCGGCCGCCAAGATTGCCAAAGAAGTATAAATGAAATATTTTGCTTTACCGACAAAGTCAAATTTGGCAAAACGTCCAAATTGATGGCGTTCCTCCCCTTTCATAACGTTTGGAACATCGCTTTGTTTTACCGCAAACCATGCATATTTTCCATCGCAAGCCCCACTATCTACAAGCAGTTTTAATAAGAATTTTGCCACAAATACAATCACGATCATTGTGGTAATAACGGAGATAATCAACATCGTCGCAAATCCTTTGACACTACCTGTACCAAACATATATAGAATCAATGCAGAAATGAACGTTGTTAATTGTGCGTCCAAAATCGTGGTGAATGATTTGGAACTTCCTTCATAGAAAGCAGTTTTCACCGTACGACCACTATACATCGCATCTTTAATGCGCTCAAATGTCAAAATATTGGAATCACACGCCATACCGACACCAAGTACCAACGCTGCGATACCGGACAATGTAAAGACGGCTCCCATGGCATTGTAAACAAGGAATACGATAAATATATAAGCCACAATCGTAATCGCCGATATAACACCAGGCAATCGATAATATGCAATCATAAACAACATGATGAGCACAATTCCGATACCACCGGCAAGCATTGTTTTTGAGAATGCATCCACACCATAATCTGCGCTAACCGCATTGGAATATACTTCATTCATTTTTACCGGTAAAGACCCACTATTGATCAAATCTGCCAATTCTCTTGCTTCATCTTCAGAAAAATTTCCGGAGATTTCCACATTGGATGAATCAATAGCCTGTGAAACCGTTGCGGCTGATATGTATTTTGGATCTTCTTTCTGACTTTCTCGACTGTATGTATCGGTTGTTTCATCATAGTCCAGCCAAGCGACAATCAAATTTTGACCGGAACCTTTTTGTGAAATTGTGGAAGTGACTTCTCTAAACTTTTCCGTATCCGAAAGTTTTAATGATACTTTGGCACGTCCATATTCATCATAGGCAAGCGTTGCGCTTCCCTCTTGCAATACGGTCGCATCCATTAGCAATGCATCATTGACATCACGGAACGTTAAATTCGCTGTGGATGAAATCATTCTTCTTGCAGCTTCCGGATCATGCACATCGGCAAGCTGCACACGAATACGATTATCCCCTTCCACCATGATGACCGGTTCATTGACACCAAGTGTATTGACACGCTTGGAAATCGAGCGAACTACGGCATCCATACTAGGAAGCTCGTCATTTTCTGTCAATGGTGTCACTTCATACAAAATCTCAAATCCGCCTTTTAAATCAAGGCCGAGACGCATTCCATCACGTATATCAGAGAAGAACGCACAGATGACTGCCAAAATCGCAATAACAGTTATCCCAAACGTAATCAAACGTGATTTTTTCATTCTTTTTTTCCTCCTATCAAATCATTAAAATCGTTCAGTTTCATTTGTGATCCAACAATCACTGCCTGTGAAGACAAATACTGAACCACTTCATTGGCGTTGAGTTTGAATATATCATCGACCGCCTCATGAACGCTGTTTGGCGCATGATGATACCATATAAGCCCCAGCAATGCGCTCTCTACATGTTCATAGGTCAAAGAGGACAACTCCTCACGCTTTAACTGACTTGTTTTTAAAGCAATGGCGAGTTTGATATGTTTATTGCCGGTCAAATATGATTCATTCATAATATCCTCCTCAATCCCATGACTTATATTATAAAGCAAAATATTGAAAACGTCTATAAACATAAATTAAATTCTGGCTTTTTATTGGAACTTTTTATTATTTTATGCATGATTAAAGAAAATAATACGTTTCTGTTCAGTGGTATGAAAAGCATTCGTCCTTTTATAACTGTTTTCCATCTTATCAAAAATCAAGATTTCATCTTCCCATTTGATACAACGTTATTGGGATAATATTGGGAATAAATTGCTTTTATTGTATGTCTGAGCAATTATACAATCCGTTACATAACCTTTTCGTCCACTTGCTTTATCATCTATACACCTACCCTTTCTGATTCTATTTTAACATAAACGTTTTGATCGTTTCAAATCTTAAAGGGCATAAGCAAAGTATGAAAACCGTATGATAAAGTATATTCATTACGTAGGCTAGAAATGAGGAGAAGGTTTATGAAAAAAGCAATAGTAACATCAACCATTTATTTGATTATTGTATCGATCATTGCCAAGGCATTGTCCTTTCTTGTGCGTATCTTATTGGCACGTTCTTTGAGCGCTGATGCAATGAGCCTGTATTCTCTGGCGTCACCAACCATGGTCTTTGAGATTACGCTGGCGCAAATGGGCATACCGAGTGCGCTCAGCAAGGTCATCGCACAAAAAAACAATGCCGCAAATGTAATGAAAACAAGCATTATCATTTCCATCATCAACAATTTGATCGTGACTGCATTGTTTTTATTGATTCTGCCATTTTTAAGCAACCGCATTTTAAAACAGGATGGTATGGAAGCAGTGCTTTTTACCATTGTACCTTTGATCCCGATGGTTACCTGTTCCGGTCTTTTGAAAGGGTATTTGTTTGGCAAACAATGTCATCTTTCCGCTACGGCATGCCAAATCATAGAAGAAAGCACCCGTATTTTGTTTTTGCTTTTCGTTTTCACCAATCATACATCTTTGGATGTCGTCGATATGGCCAAAATCGCAATGTTTTCCGTTACGGTTGGTGAAATCGGAAGTTCATTGTTCATGCTTGTCGCTGTAAAAAAGAAAACTCGGCGCAAATTGGAATTTGGACGTTTGTTTACCAACCTTCATCGTAATACATTTGATGAGGTCTTGTCTGTTTCCATTCCTATGACCGGCAGCCGTTTAATTGGATCTTTGACATATTTTCTGGAACCCATCATCATGGTTATTGGATGGAATGCTTGTTTATCAACGGAAATGGTCAGCGCTTATGGACATCTGAACGGATATGTCCTTCCCATATTAACAATGCCCTCTTTCATCACAATCACGTTAAGTAATTTTCTATTGCCATCCTTTACGTATCATTATACAAGAAATCATCATAAAACAGCCGCAAAATTATTTACGGTCATAATCAGTACATGTCTTTTGATTGGCATCGGTTGTTCGTTCCTATGCTTCCAATATAGTGAAACATTGATGGAATTATTCTATCACACGACTAGCGGCGCTGATTTGTTGCGCATGCTTGCTTGGCCTTTCGCATTTTATGTGCTTCAACCCCCTTTATCCAGCATGCTTCATGCATTGTCCTATTCCAAGCGCACCGTATTTGATACATGTTTTGGATCGGTTGTCCGTTTATTGTGTGTTTGGTTTCTAACACCGATGGTTCATGCATATTCACTTCCGATTGGACTTACGGTTGGTATGATCATCACGACCTTTTTTCATGCCTGCAATGTATGGTGGGCCATGCATACTCATGAAAACCACTGATCTTTGGAATGCAGTTCCTTTTTAATGACATAGAGTCCGTTTTTTTGAATCATACACAGAAACACATCTTTTATATCCTCAATGCCTTCTTTTTGTAAGGTTTCTTTTAGCCAATGTTCATCCAGTTTCAAATCCTGCAATACATGTTGATTGATCATACCGTCACTAATTAAAGGACCGGGATGCTTGACTTTACATTTTGATTTTTCCAAAACAGAAAGTGATCCGTTGCTTTCCAATATCGCAAATTCTACTTCATCAGGTGTTGCAATGCCTTTCTCATGCAACTGCGACAATAAATCATCAATATTATAGCGTTCTTTGCGCATGACGTTTTGATTAATATGCCCATTATGGATAAGTACCGCACATTTGCCATCAAATAAATCTCTGGATTTCTTGCTTTTCAACAAAATCCAAGAAACAACAATTTGTAGAAGTGCCAATGTTGTAATGGAAATCAGTGATTTCATGATATTTTCATTTGGCTCCGATATGGAAATCGCCAATAATTCCGACATGACCAGATAAATGACAATATCAAAAATCGATAATTCTCCTACTTCTCGCTTGCCCATCACGCGCAGTGCTAAAATAATGACAAAGTAGATGATGACGCATTTATAAATCAAATTAAAATATTCCTGCATTTGTGAACCCTCCAAGTACTAGAACGTCTGTTTATTTCATAAACTGAATCGAGGTGACTTTTATGAAAGACAAAATGCTGGCCATCGGTAAATCTTTGGCTCTCTTATGTATTTGTTCTATATTATTTTCGCTGATTTTCTCAACTTTATACTATGCACATATTATATCACAAAGTATTTTTCACATTCTGAATTGGATTTTTGGATGTACAGCGTATTTTATTGCCGGAGTTTTGTTGGGACTGGGCATAAAGAAAAAAGCGCTGTTACACGCTTTGGTCATTTTAATTGTTATCGGTGTGTTTGGCTTTTTCTTTATGGATGCGTATACAATTCTTGATGTATTGGAATTCGCTACCAAAATGCTTGCGTACGCACTTGGCTGTATTTTGATGACAATGAAACAATAAAATTATGAGTCGGAATTTACAAAAAGCGTATCCTGAAATTGATACCCCAAATGTGCATATGCTTTTTCTGTGACGATACGTCCTCTGGGCGTGCGATTGATAAAACCAATCTGCAACAAATAAGGCTCATACACATCTTCCAGCGTCATTGCTTCTTCGCCAATACTGCTGGCAAGCGCTTCCAAACCAACCGGACCGCCTTTAAAGCGTTCGATGATACCGTGTAAATACTTGTGATCGACGCTGTCTAAACCCAATCGATCGACTTTCAATTTATTAAGCGCCATATCAGCGATTTCTTTTGAAATCACGCCATCATTCATAACTTGTGCAAAATCTCTGACTCTGCGAAACAATCGATTGGCTATTCTTGGTGTGCCGCGAGAGCGAAGGGCTATCTCTTGCACGGCATCCGATTCAATTTCAGAAGACATAACAACTGCGGTTCTTGAAACAATACGACTTAAATCTTCCAGACTGTAAAATTCCAATTGGGAAACGATTCCAAAGCGATCACGCAGTGGTGCTGTTAAGTCGCCTGCTCTGGTCGTTGCGCCAACAAGTGTAAATGGTGGAAGATCCAAACGAATGGAACGCACATTCGCATCTTTGCCAATGACAATATCCAAACAATAATCTTCCATTGCAGGATACAATACTTCCTCAACCTGTTTTGGAAGACGATGGATTTCATCGATGAATAATACGTCACCAGCTTGTAAAGTGGACAAAATAGCCGCAAGATCACCACTTTTTTCAATGGAAGGACCACTGGTGGTTTTTAAATTACCTCCCATTTCATTGGCCAAAATATAGGAAAGGGTTGTTTTACCAAGACCTGGAGGACCATATAACAAAACATGATCCAATGCTTCTTGTCTTTGTTTCGCAGCTTCAATAAAAATCCCCAGATTTTCTTTCAGCTGATTTTGCCCAATATATTCGCTTAATGTTTGCGGCCGAAGATTTGCTTCGTCTTCCATCGCACATTCTTCTGCGCTCATCATGCGCGTTTCCATTTCCATACGCTATATTCCTTTCCGTTTTGCCAAAATCCCTAGTGCCTGTCGTATATATTCTTCTACAGTGGCCGCATCATTTTGTGATAATTCTTTAACAATGCTTTGTAACTCCGATGGTTTATAACCAAGTCCTTTTAACGCTTCAATGGCTTCTTTGATTTCATTTTTCATATCCCCATCTTGTTTTGTTTCAACTTCCACCAATTTACCTTTTAAATCCAATACGATTTGGGAAGCGGTTTTAGCGCCAATACCGGGAAGGCTTTTCATGTATTTCACATCGTTATTCTCGATTGCTTGAATCATTTCATTTGCGCTCGTAATTGCCAGCATGCCCAAAGCTGTTCTTGGTCCCACACCTTTTACAGAAATCAATCGCAGAAACAGATCGTGCTCTTCTAAAGAAGAAAAGCCAAACAAGGTAATGGCATCTTCTCTTACATGTTGATATGTATATACAATGGTTTCCTGCCGTATTTGGAATTTCATTGGATTCGCTACATAAATACGATATCCGATACCTTGATTTTCCACAATAATTGAATCTGAATAATTTCCATAAACAGTACCTTTGATAAAAGCTATCATACAATCACCGTGTTCATTATATCATGTATGTTTCAAAAACGAAAAGAAAATTCATCGTTTTTTTATACATCATTTATTGTTAATCTTCAAAGGTGAATTCCACATTGCATATAACAACCGTATCTCCATTCACACAGCCCGCATCACGCAATGCCTGATCGACATTCATTTTCCTCATTTTTCTTGCAAAACGCATAATGTCCTCTTCATTACTCAGTTTACTCATAGAAAAACTGCGCTCAATTTCATTACCTTCTACCAACCATTGATGATTGCCGAGATTATGAATGGTAAATGGTACTTCTTCCGGTTCAAATTTATATAAAACACCTTCCGCACTTTCTTCATTTTCGTTAAACAAAGGAAACTGCGGTGTTACTTCCAGTAAATCAGCAGCTTTATATAAAACCGGATCCAACCCTTCCGCAATGATTGTCGTGGTTTCAAATATGCTTATATCCGGATATGCCTCTTTGAAACGTTTGAGATTGGTTTCTGCTTGTTCCAGATCCATTTTATTTGCCAAAACGATTTGTGGACGTTCTATCAAACGATATGCATATTGCGCCAATTCTTCGTTGATGATGCGATAATCTTCCAGCGGATCTCGGCCATCGTTCGCCCCCATATCTACAACATGGATAATGACGCGACAGCGCTCGATGTGACGCAGAAACTGATGTCCCAATCCTTTTCCCTCACTGGCACCTTCAATGAGTCCCGGCAGGTCCGCCATCACAAAACTTCTTCCATCCGGCACTTGAACAACACCAAGATTGGGTGTAATCGTAGTAAAATGATAATCAGCGATTTGTGGTTTTGCTTTCGTGACAACAGACAAAAGTGTTGATTTTCCAACAGATGGAAATCCCACCAAACCAACATCTGCCAATAACTTTAATTCCACTTCCACATCACGTGTTTCTCCAACCTCTCCCATCTCACTATATTGCGGCGCTGTGTTTTTACTTGTGCGAAAATGCCAATTACCTCTACCACCTTTACCACCTTTTGCCACAATTTCTTGTTGGTGATTGGTTGTTAAATCAGCCAATATTCTGCCGCTTTCTGCATCTTTGATTAACGTGCCGACAGGAACTTTTACAATACAGTCTTTTCCATCAGCACCATGCATTTTTTTTGTTTTTCCATTTTCTCCGTTTTCTGCCTTTACCTTGCGATGAAAACGCAAATCCAACAAGGTGGATTTATTGGAATCAGCTTCAAATATGATATTGCCGCCACGACCACCGTCACCGCCACTAGGACCACCATATGCGACATATTTTTCTCTGCGAAAAGCGACGATACCATCACCGCCTTTTCCTGCTTTGATATTGATTTTCACACGATCGATAAACATCAGCACACACCTTTCTTTCTTAGCGTAAAATAAAATCCCCTTGATGGGGATTTATACATTTTACTGAGGGTAAACAGATACTTTTTTGCGATCTTTTCCCAATCGTTCGTATTTTACAACACCGTTTACTGTCGCAAACAATGTGTCGTCTCCACCGCGTTTCACATTCGTTCCCGGATGGATTTTCGTCCCACGCTGACGATAAATGATACTTCCAGCATGGCATTTTTGTCCGTCTGCCAGTTTTGCGCCCAAGCGTTTGGAATGAGAATCACGACCGTTCTTTGTAGAACCTACTCCCTTTTTAGATGCAAATAACTGAATATCCAATACGAATTTCATAATCACACCTCCTGATCCGTAATTGTTATATATTGTTGATACTTTTCCTGCACGGTCATCAATTGCATATGCATTGTCTCTAAAATTATCTGCGTTTTTTGATGATCCGGCTGTTTTACCACAATGTGAATATATGCATCTTTCATTTCCAAGATGCATTTGCCATTGCATAGTCGATCTAAAGCATTCAGTGTTCCAATCGTTATGCAGGAAACACCTGCACAAACTAAATCTTTTCCCTTTTTCGCATAACCTGCATGATGTCGTATCGTAATTTCATGTATGGTATGCTGCTTACGCTTTATGTCAACTTGAACCATGTTTTCATTACGCCTCAATAGATGTAATTGTTAATTTTGTATATGGTTGGCGATGACCCTGTTTACGATGGGAACTGCCTTTTTTTGCTTTGTACTTGAAAATCGTGATTTTCTTTCCTTTACCTTGTTTTTCAACTTTGGCATTTACTTTGATACCTTTTACATAAGGTGTACCAATACGTGTCGTGCGGTTGGAATAAACCACAACCTTGTCAAATACGACATCTTCACCTTCCTGCGCATTTAATTTTTCTACGAAAATAGTTGCGCCTTCTTCTACACGGATTTGTTTCCCGCCTGTTTCAATAATTGCGTACATACGTCGCACCTCCTTCTTTTTTGCTTCAGACTCGCCATTGCTGGAGATGATATTCATCATGCTTAGGTTCCAGAAATGTGCGGTTGTAAGTCCAAAAGGACATACAACACGTAATATATTAGCACATAACGAATTTCTTTTCAATCTTTTTTTTCACGCATTTGATCATTCGTATGCATTATTGTCCTCTATGTGGAATCATCCTAATGTATAATCTAAAAACAGCGATGCTTACTTATTTGCGATCGCTGTCTTTTTTCAACTGAATGGGCGCACCAAACAATATTTTTTTCAATTCTTTATAGGAAAACGGTATGATGGGATATAAATATGGAAATTTAATAGTCTTCGTAGATAATAAGATGATAACATGAAGAAGTACGCCTAGACAAAAGCCTGCCTGCCCCATACATAATGCCAAAATGCCAATAAAAACACGGAATAATTTGTTTGCTAAAGATAATTCATAACTTGGTGTCAAAAGATTACCGATATTACATAAGGCAATCATAATCAAAATTTCATTCGTATATACGCCAAATCCCACGGCCATATCTCCTAAAACAAAAACCGCAATGAAACTCATAATACTGGAGAGAATCGAAGGTGTATGAATCAAGGATTGTCGAATCCATTCAACGACTACATCGGCAAATATCACTTGAAAACCAAATTCAATGATTTTTACATCTTGTTCCAATGGCAAGCGCAGCATCGTCGCATTATGATCCACTACAATGGCAATCCAAAGCGGAAGCAAATACAAAGAGAAGAAGATGCCAATCAGTCTAATCAAGCGCGTAAACATTGCGATCAGTGTTGTCTGCGTATATTCTTCAATTTGTTTGGTTTGCTCAAAAAAGGTTGTCGGCAATATGATGGCACTGGGAGAATTATCACATAATACGACCATATACCCTTGTAATAAATGAATGGCACAAATATCCGGCCGTTCACTATAACGTACATGAGGATAAGGATTGAGCGTTTTTCCATACAACTGTTCACATAAGTTGCGCTCCGATAATATTTCTGTTTCATCCAAAGTTGTCAAACGATGCTCAAAATCCTTCAAAATATCCGGATCCACCAAATGCTCAATATAAAGATACGCGATATCGGTTCTTGTTTTACTACCTTCCTTATTGGCGACAATCTTTAGATGCGGATCACGAATTCTGCGGCGAATCAATCCAACATTCAACATGATATTTTCTACAAATCCATCATGAGAACCACGCACGCTTTTTTCTACACTAGGCTCAGCGGTCGCTCTGGAAGGATAATGCCTGGTTTCCACCAAATAATATGTTTCACTGTCATCCACCAAAACCATACACTGTCCGGCCAACATGGCAGTAATCGCTTGATGCATATTTTCTTTCGTTTCCACACTGCCCGGATAAAACGTAAGATTCACTTCACTTTTTGCGGTAATGACAATCGATTGAACAATATCGGATATCAATGCGCTGTCGCTGAGTGATGATAAAAAGATAAGAACACAATGATGTTCCTTGATTTGCACCTGGCGATAGACGACATCAAATGATTGTGTGATCTGATTTTGCAGCTGCTGAAGTCGCTTTTCTAATGAAGTATTCATTATGATTTCGGCTTAAAAATCAGCGCCACCAAAAATGCGAATAAAATACCGCTCGTAATACCTGCTGCTGTCAGATCAAACATACCAAGCAAAATACCAACCAATCCTTGTTCTTTTGCCATCGCCAAAGCGCCATGTATCAAAGAATGTCCAAAGCTGGTAATTGGTAAAGAAGCGCCTGCGCCTGCAAATTCCAATAATTTGTCATAAAGGCCAAACGTATCCGATGCAGCGCCCAATACCACAAACAACGATGTAATATGCCCTGCGGTTAATTTTGTATGATCGTAAATCATCTGCCCTGCCAAAGAAATAGCACCGCATACAAGAAATGCATTCAGAAATATCATGACTGCTCACTCCTTTCATAAACGATCGCATGGGCAATACATGGTATACTGTCTTTTTGTTGAATCGCTACGGGCGACAACAAAGCACCTGTTGCGATAACCATGATACGATTGGCTTCACCCTGCTCCAATTTTGTTAACAAAGATGCCATAGAAACACACATGCTGCATGCACAGCCACTGCCGCCACAAAATACATCTTGTTCGCTCGTATTATAAATCATCAATCCGCAATCATGTAAACGATTATGCGCATCATAGCCTTCCTGATACAACAGATCCATTAAAAAGGAAAAACCGATTTTTGATAAATCGCCGGTTACGATCATGTCATAGTCTTCTATAGACGTTTGACTTTCTTTCAGATGGCGTGTCAGCGTATCATATGCGGCTGGCGCCATCGCCATCCCCATATCATTCGCATCGCTGTGATTCCAATCCACGATTTTGCCTGGCGTAAATGCCGCAATGCGAACATTGCTTTTCTGATGGCTGACAACCAGTGCACCAGCCCCTGTTACAGTAGAAGTCGTCGTTTCTTTTTTTTGCACCCCATATTCATTGGGATAGCGAAATTGACGCTCCGCAGTCGCCACATGTGA
Organism: Erysipelotrichales bacterium; assembly: GCA_910576345.1. Taxonomy (GTDB): domain Bacteria; phylum Bacillota_I; class Bacilli_A; order Erysipelotrichales; family Erysipelotrichaceae; genus C-19. Next base: position 22,394 of record CAJTIT010000021.1, on the reverse strand, counting down.
ACTTGTAAATGCCATTGCACGTGTTGCCAAATGATGTTCTACCCATATGGCAGCCTGCCCAATAACAAGCGAACTGGTTGCACAAGCGCCGTACATACCGATAAACGGTACATGCGTATCACGTGCGAAATAATGAGATGATGTCAATTGATTGATCAAATCACCGCCGATAATAACATCCATATCCGACAAATGCAGATTTTGTTTGCGCAGCGCCATATCACATGCATCATATACCATTGCCTGTTCCGCTTTTTCAAAGCTTTTTTCATTACAATAAGGATCGTCATAGGTCTTATCAAATAAATCCTTCAGTGGTCCTTTCGCTTCTTGCGGACCAGCCACTGCCGCTCTTGCGTTCACATACACATTTTGAAATGTTACCATATCTAATCAACCTCCAAAAAACAGAAAACGTAATGCGCCGAAAAAGAATGCCGATACAATTCCATACGTCAATACACTACCCGCCAATTTAAACATATTCGTACCAATGCCATAAATCAATCCTTCGCTTTTGCCTTCCAATGCTGAAGATGTCAAAGAATTCGCAAATCCGGAAATCGGTATAAATAAACCTGCTCCGCAAATCTGCGCCAATTTGTCATACACGCCCAATCCGGTTGATAATGCCGTGACAATGATCACTGTCACAACCATCATTGATAAGGCTGTTTTCTCATCCATGGAACATACTTGTGTATAAAATGTCACAAGAGCCTGACCAATCAATCCCATGATCCCACCACTCATAAATGCGATCAACGCATTCTTCCCTTTGTGCTGATTGGGCACATGTTTTTTTGCCGTTTCTTCCAAACGCTTTTGATCCATCAAAATCAACCTCCTCATAGACCCTAGTATGCACATCTTTTTTATGCTTATGTATACCATTTTTCATTCAAAAAGCATGAAGATACAAAAAAAAGAAATGATCCATTGGAATCATTTCATAATACTTCTGTATAAACAAATCAATTTTTATGCGCGAGCAGCTCCGTCCACCGATAAAATTTCACCGGTAATATAACTGGCCATATCACTTGCCAAAAACAGAAATGCATTTGCAATATCTTCTGCTTTTCCGATTCTGCCAAGTGGTATCGTTTTGATCAATGGCTCAATGACTTCTTTTGGTAGTGCCTTCACCATATCCGTTTCAATGATACCTGGTGCGACCGCATTTACACGAATGCCGTATTTCGCCAATTCACGCGCCAATGATTTTGTCATGCCGTTCACAGCGAACTTACTGGTAGGGTACATAACACCGGAAGGCTGACCATATATAGAAACCATGGAACTTGTATTTAAGATCACGCCTTTGCTTTCTTTCAAGTATGGCAATGCACATTTGGACATCAAAAACACAGATTTGATATTGAGATCCACAATGCTTTGATATTCTTCCTCACTAAAATCTTCCAGCTTACTTGAAGATGAACGGCCGGCATTGTTTACAATGATATCAATATGACCATATCGTTCCTTCACCGATTGTAACACTTCACTTACTTCTGTTTCATTGGAAAGATTGGGCGCAAAACCGCATACCTCAAATGAATCATCCATTTCCTTCATCTGCTGAAGCGCATGATCAACACTCTCCCATCTGGAACCAAGCAAAGCGACTTTGGCACCGTTTTTCAAATACGCTTTCACAATACCAAAACCAATTCCTCTTGTTCCACCGCTGACGACTGCGACTTTACCATTTAACATACTCTCATCACCTTTCTTGTCAATGGTTTATATACGTATATTTTACCACTTTCAAGGTTTGTATGTTAATTGATTTTCCTTTTTTTCTTGGCAATGATATTGGATATAATGATAAATAAGCAAGAAAATGCAAAAATGACAAGCATATTGATGAAAATTGGCTGAAGTGTGTCTGTATTTAACGTTTCCAATGTCTTTAATGTTTCATTGTTTTTGATAAACCAATAAGACGGAAGCACATGTGCCGCTTTTAAAACACCTTCCGGCAACATTTCCATTGGCACAAACGCTCCGCAAAGAAAACTGGAGCCAAGCGCCAAAACATTGACAATTCCGTTGATGGCTTCCTTATTTTTCACCAAATTGGCAATCAAAAATGCCAAACACAACGAACAGAATGCAAAAACAAAGGAATTTAACATATAGAGAAGACCATGCAACGTAAACATCGCATTGCCAACCAAAAGTATGCTTAACACGATATAAAACAACCATAAAACAAATGTAAATACGCCATTGGACAATAATAACTGCCGATTGTATTTTTTATAGTTGAGACTACTGATAATCGTACGTTTACGAATATGATCACTCTTGAAACTGGTCAAGATCATACAGATGACAAACACACAGCCTGCAACAAGACAATAATTGGAAAAATTAAAGTATAACGCCGCTTTATTTAAAGAATCAGAATCAAGTGAAGAAGCAATCGATGTTTCAACTTCCGTAGCAAGCGTTTGATCGATTGCCTGAAACAGATCATGATGATCATCAAATATGGAAACATATGCAGTGGCGACCTTTACATAACGCTCCAGCATCATTTCGATCAAGCTTCCCTGATAATCTTTGGTGCTTTTGATGTCGATGTGTACATCCTTTCCTTGATAGAAATCTTCACCAAAATTCTTTGGAATCGTAATGACACAAGATATTTTATGATAAAACAAGGCATCGCTGACAGCTTCTTCTGAATCAAAATCTATAATATCACTGTGATCATTCAAATATGTGATAAAATGTTTCGACACATCACTGTTTTCATCTAGATTGATGATATGAATTTTTGGTCTTGTCGCACTGAACATCGTCGACGTATCATTGTTTTGCGTGTTAAATGCGCTGAAAAAAATCAAGATCACCGTATATAACAAGATCGGCCATTTGCATTTGGTCAAAACTTTGCAATATGTTTTAAATACTGTCATAACGCTGCCTCCTTAACTGGAACATGGAAATGAATATCATAACGAATGAAAATAGCAATAAAGCAATCATATCCATCGTATAACGGTCCAGCGTTTCATAATAATAAAGTGCATAAAATCCATCCGTAATCAAACCAGCCGGATTGATTCGATTCACAAACGGTAGATTGGTATCCACCACATATTTCATGGTGACACCCATCATACCCGATAAAAAACATCCCAACATTGTAAGAGCAATAAAGATTCCTGCCTTCATGTTTTCATTTGATTTAACGAGTGTGGCAATCGCAATGCCAATGGTCAAACCGGCAAAGGACCCCACCAATGCCAACAGCGTTATCAAAGGCAGATTATCGCCGAAATCAATATGAAGCACGCCTACAAGGAAGGCAAATAACAATGCAATACCTACCAGCTGTGCAGTATAGCCTGCCAAAACACTTGTAAAAATCAATTTGCCCTTCGCGGTTGGACTAACAGCGACACGCTTACCATGATGACTCATATTGGCAAGTTTACAGTTGACCGCAAACATTCCAAGCATACCGCCATACAAACATGCCATAGCGATCAAGGTGTAAAATTCAATGACAACATAACTCATATGTTCACTGCTCGTATCATTCAAATATGATGTTTCTTCTTGCATACGTTCCATGACATCCTGTTTGATCTGCTCAATCATCGCTGTTGGATCCGTTATGTGCATATTTCCGACCTGTGCCATTTTTTCTTCTATCATGGTATTGATCATTTCATTAGACTGTATGATTTCTTCACAGATCAATTTAAAAACTGTTTGTTCAACGCCATTGTTTTTAATCATGACATGAGTAGACGCATCAACGAAGACATAGCCAATGATTTCTTCATCTTTCAATAACGCCTTTGCTTTCTCTTCATCCACATATTGAATGGTAAACAGCGGATCTTCGCTTGTTTCATCACTCATCGCCGTAAAAGCACTCACAAGCGCTTCATTGCTTTGAAATTCCATATTATCTACAATCGCGATTGGCATCGTATTTAGCTGTTCGCTTTCTTCAAGGTTGGAAAATGCCAGATGGAATAGCGTACCAAGTATAATTGGAAAAGCAAATGTCCAAAAAATCATCATGCGGTTTTTGAACAGTGTTTTTAATGTATATCTATAATTGTGCATAGCGCTAATCCCTTAATTCCTTTCCTGTTAATTTCAGGAAGACATCGTTCAAGGTTGGACGTTGCGAATACATCCGGTCATACTGAATCTGTTCTTGTTTAAAATACTCCATAAGGTGTGACAAATTATGATTGCCTTGTCGATAAACAATCACAAGCTGATGCGCTTGATACGTGGCTTCCAATACGTTTGGCAAAGATTGCAGATAATCAAATTGTTCTTTACGCAGATGCTTTGTTTCGATCGTGACTTTTTCCTCCATATTGGCTAGTGCTTTCAATTCATCGTTTGTACCGCTTGCCAATATCTGACCTTTATCGATAATGATGACACGATCACATAACAATTCCACTTCTTCCATATAATGCGTGGTATATACAATCGTCGCACCTTGATCTCTCAGCGTCTTGATACCATCCAAAATATTATTTCTGCTTTGCGGATCAACGGCAACCGTTGGTTCATCCAAAAAAATCAAACTTGGTTTATGAGCGATACCACATGCAATATTCAATCTTCTTAACAAACCTCCGGATAATTGTTTTGGCAAAAATTTCTTGAAATCTTCCAGACCAACCAGTTGTATCGCATCTTCGATATATTGTCGGCGCTGTTTCTTATCTTTTACATACAAGCCGCAGAAATAATCAATATTGTCATACACACTCAGTTCATCAAAAACTGCGACCTCTTGGAAAACGACGCCAATTTTACGTTTGATGTCGTAAGCATTCGGTTTCATTTCCTGTCCAAAAATACGAATGCTTCCTTTTGAAAATTTCAACAGTGACAATATACAGTTGATGGTCGTCGATTTACCACTTCCATTTGGTCCCAACAGTCCTAAGATTTCCCCTTTTTGAACTTCAAAAGAAAGATCATTTACTGCTTTGAGCTTTTTATACTCCTTGGTTAGATTTTTTACTTCAATTACAGGTTCCATTCACTTGTTCCTCAGCTTTCTTTATTTACGACCGAGCATCATTTCCATAACGGTCGTTCCCAGTAAGTCAGCGATTTCTTGTTCGCTGAGTTGTACTGTATTGGTCGCAACCAGACATGCAATACCATGGGTAAAAATCCAAACCTTGATATGAAATTTTTCCTGTTCTTCATAAGACAGATGCGTCATCTTTTGCCCGGCTTGAATGATCTGATCATACATGGTATCTGTTCGCATAAAGTATTCAACTTTTTGATTGGTCTGTTGCATAAATAAAATTTTAAAAAATTCCGGAAAATCTTTAGCAAATTGTATATAGGACATACCGATTTTCTTATATACCTTTTCATCATCTAAATTGATAGACATATAGGAAACATACGTCTGATAAATTTTTACATGTACCTCTTTAATCAAATCTTCCATCGTCTTAAAGTTATGGAAAATTGGCTGTACAGAACAGTTTAACTTTTTTGCCAGTCTTCTTGCGTTCAGCTGATTTAATCCATGCATTTTCACAATTTCATATGCAGCGTCTACAATCTCTTCTTTCTGAAATTTCTTTTTCTTTGGCATAAAGACCCCTTTCATAGCATATGTTATATAACGAATGCTATTTTATCATAACTGATTCCTTATGTCTATTCTTTTTTCATTTCACCTCCTATATCTTTCTTGGATTTGTTTCTAAAACTACACGTTGTTAAATGAACGATCAGCGTATAAAAATGTATGATTGCAAGAAAAAAACAGGCAATTTCCTTACAGAAACACCTGTCTATCAATGTGTACGTTTGTAAATACATTCATCCATTTTTGCATGCTTTTCAATGCATATTTATTATACAAATCAAATTTGTAATTGTATTTGTACTTTTTACGCTTTTATTTATACTTTTTATGCATCGCTGATACCTGCCAGACGCATCAGCTGAAGCGCATTGGTGGAAGTACTTCTTCCTTCTTTTAATCGGTAATCAAAATAAATGTCATCTTGTTCATAGTATTCTTCAAAATGATAATTGATGGCGGAAATCATTGGATCTTCACTCAATGCACATAATTCAAAGTCATGCGTTGAAACCAAAGTAATGATCCAAGGAAGATGGAGTTTCGTGATAGCGGTTTTGGCACACATAATACGATCTGCACTATTGGTGCCTTTGAAAATCTCATCAATGAGCACAAGCATGTTTTGTTTCTGTTTGGATGCTTCCATCATATGGCGGATTCTGAGTAATTCTGCATAGAAAGTTGATATTCCTTCATTCACATCATCTTTGACTCTCATCGATGTATATACTCCCATTAACGTACAGTGCATTGTGTTGGCACATACACAAGTGCCGGCACGTGCCAACATCATATTCACACCAAGCATCCGTAGAAAAGTCGTTTTTCCGCTCATATTCGATCCGGTGATAATCACGGAACCATTCGTCAGTTCCACCGAATTTGCGACAGCTTTCTTTTGAGAAAGCAGTGGATGAAGACCATCCTGTATATGCAGATATGGTTCTTTTTGATCCAGCAAAGTTGGAAAACACGTATATGGCAATACTTGTCCTATCACGCTTAAGGATATGAGTGCTTCCATTTCACCGGCGGCTTGAAACCATTGATTCATTTCTTTTCCATAGGCACGACGCCATGTTTCCAATATAAAAACACATGGAACATCGATTTGCATTAAAGCAGCCAAGATCAAATAGGACAATATATTATGACGCAAAGCAAGCATATCCATGACTTTATTTAATTGATCCAAACCATTTTTTCCCTGTTTCATCGTTTCTTGAAGAGAAATAAGATAAGGATCTTGGAATTGCACATTCTTCATACAAGCAAATAATATATCATAATCTTTGATGATTCTATATAGATTTTTTGAATTACTGAGGGCATCGCTTGTATGGGAACTGATGATGAGACTGATAATGAGATTCGCTAACATCAATACAGCGCTGTATCCATAAGGAATGATTTGAAAAACAGCCAATATCAATGTAAGTATTGTAAGAAACGCCATGCACATAGAACCATAACGAATTGCTTTGGGCAATGTTTGACTACCCTTTGTTCCATATACAATAAGATCATCAAAGGTTGTATCTTGTAACTTCATTGCGTCTTGGGCAAATAAAACGCCTGCACTTTCATATTCCCATAAAAAATCTTGATGATGAAGCAGTTCTTGGATGGCAGCTTGTCTTTGTTTAACTTGTTGAATGTTGTCGTCTTTACCAAGTAGAAGTGTTTCTAATCTTTGCTTTCCATAAGGCGTGGCACACATGTCACAATACGCATATAAGGACGATGGGCCAAGCAAATCCAGATCATAAGAGAGTACATCTTCTTTTGGACATTGCGAGGTTGAACCTTCCCTTTTCCATTCTCCGTTGATACGTCGTTTTAATTTTTGGGCAACGAAAATTTTGGCGTCCAGTCTTTGAAGCTGACGCTTGATCTCGCTATGACGTACTACCAATACCAGAAAAAAAAGAATGAGTACTCCGGCAAGATAAAAACCAATGTTTGTATGCGTCTGGTCTGCGTATATAGCCAATATCAATGCCAAAACAATACTGCTTAAACGCAATGTGCTGAATAACCTCGATGTTTGTTTCAGCGGTTTTTGTGTCATCATACATTGCTCTATATATTGTAAAATATCTTGTTCCTGATACAATAGGATCACCTCTTAATCTTTTGCTTAAGTGCACGCATATTATAACCAAATCCATTGGTGAATTCAAGCACAAGGAGATAATAGAAACTGATTTATACATCGTTTTTAGGTTCCTTAAACGCATCAAATAACCCTTGTTTTTGATATGGAAGAAAGACAATATCACACAATGAAATCAATGTGTTACTCAACATAGCAAGTAATTTTGATCCTGAAACAACATTGAAACGACTGACATCATGAAGATATGCATCATATCACTTGTTTTTAACCAATGTAAAATGGAAAACTCATCTTTTGCAAGACGGAGTGTTGGTTTACAATAGATGGGTTAAACCAGATAGGGATAAAAAATAGATATGTATCGGCAGGAGCATAGATTTTCTCCTGCCACGCCTGTATTTAGGCGGTTTGACGTTTGGTACGCTGCGTATATTCTCGTTCCATTTCCCGCATTTCCGCATCCGTGGGGATGTCCACAATCCCGACATAGGAATAGTAGATGTCGATTTGCTGTGTCCGTTTCCCGTCTTTTTTCTCACGCTCATGGACTACGATTTTATCCACAAATGCGTTTAGGACTTCGGGCGTCAGCTCGTCGATGCGGGTGTATTTCTTGGTGACGGCTATCAGCTTGGTGACATTGGTCGCTTCCGTGTCGGCTTCGCTGACCTCGGCTGTCAAGGTTTCGATTTCCTGCTTTAGCTGTTCCTGCTCGGCTTCATATCCGTCCGACAGCTTGTAAAAGCGTTCGTCATTCAGCTTTCCGTTGACATTATCCTCATAGATTTTGCGGAACAGGCGGTCAAGCTCCTTTATCCGCTTTTCGTCCTTTTCTATCTGTTTCTGCTTTGCGGATAACTCGTATCTGCGTTCTGCAAGGGTGGCGTCAATCTGCTGTCGGATAAACACACGCTCAAACTGCTGTAAATAGGAGAGGAACTGCTGGAGCTGTTTCAGAACTAATTGTTTTAATGCGTCCTCTCGGATATAGTGCTGTGTACATTCCTTTGCCCTGCTCGTCCTTTTATACATGGAACAACGGAAATGCTCATATCCGTTTGCTGTGGCTAAGCTGAGTTTCGCCCCGCAGTCGGCACAATAGAGCAGCCCCGAAAAGATACTTGTCGTTCCGCTTTTGGTCGGTCTGCGTTTGTTCGCCCGTATCATCTGCACTTTTTCCCACATATCCCTGTCAATGATGGGCGTATGGGCGTCCTCGATATACGTCCGCCTGTCCTTTGCGGTTGGGATGCGTTTTTTGCTCTTGAAGCCTAAACGGGTGGATTTAAAGCTTTCCGTCACGCCGATATATGCCACATTTTCCAGAATGGATGCAATCATAGACGTTTCCCAGTTATAGGGATGTTCCGATTTTTTTGCAACGCCGATTCCCTTTGACACCTTGTAGGCTGACGGGGTAAGCACCTTGTCTTCCCAGAGGGCTGTGGCAATGGCTGACACGCCTTTTCCCTGTATACAGAGTGAGAATATCCTGCGGACAACTGCCGCCGCTTCCTCGTCCACAAGCCAACGTGTTTTATCGTCTGGATTCCGCAAATACCCATAAGGCGGTGCGCCCAAATGCTCGCCTGCAAGCCCTTTCGCTTTCTTGACTTCCTTTACCTTTTTGCTCGTGCTTTTGGGATACCATTCGTTAAAAAGGTTGGTAAAGGCGGCAAATTCGTTGCTCTCAAGGCTGCCCGTGTCCACGTTGTCCATGATGGCGATGAACCTCACGCCCGCTTCGGGGTAGATGATTTCGGAGTATGAGCCGACCTCGATATAGTTCCTGCCGAAGCGTGATAAGTCTTTGACAATGACGGTCTTTACAAACCCTTTTTCAATGTCCGACGACATTTCCTTAAAGCTTGGGCGGTCAAAATTCGTACCCGTATAGCCGTCGTCCACGTAGAATTTCGGGTTAGGGAAACCGTGTTCTTTTGCGTATTTCATCAGATATTCTTTCTGGTTTACAATGCTGTTGCTTTCACCTTCCCGCCCATCATCTTGGCTTAATCTACAATATAATGCCGTGAATTCTTCCTGCTGTCTTTTCATAAAGCTCTCCTTTCCGACAGCAGACACGGTATTGTGAAGTGTAGGTACAGTATACCACATCTGCCCTTAAACTTCAACGCTTTAAAGTGATAATTCTTCCGCTGCCTGTTATTCCCCGTCGTCATCACCCCAATTCTCATTATCATAAAATCCATATCCCTGTGCGCTGCGCCGAAAAATATCCGTAAGCATTACAAGCAAGTCCCGCCCGTCTTTTCGGAAATGGGCGTTGACGGTGTATTCCGTGCCGCCGATTTTCTCGGTAAGGCTCATCGGCTCTGGGATGCGGACAAGGGGCGTGACGTTCTGGACAGGCGGCAGAGGGGGATATATTTTGTCTGGATTTACCATAGGGACGTCCTTGTATTCCTCCATAATCGCCTGTATTTCTTCCTCGGACAGTCTGCTCATCGCAATGGTTCCTCCCTCCTGCGTGCTGTTTTAACTGGCTGTTTCTGTCGGTTTGACCGCTGATTTTCAATCGTGTCGTAGATTTGGTTTAAGCAGTCATCAATGTGTGCGGAGCGTTTTTCAATCCTGTCTGCATATTTCAGCCGCTTCCTAAGCTCCGTTATCCGCTCCGTCACGCACCGTTTTTCTTCCCGAATTTTTTCTTTTTCGGCTGGTGTGGCACGGCGTACCTTGTTCCGCACGTGCTGGCGGTAGTCAATCAGTTTATTCATTTCGGTCTGGTTTTTCTCCCTGTCGGCGTGTAAGTCGGAGAGGGTGGAAATGTTATGCTTGGACATATACCGTACCTGTGTGGTGATTTCATCTAACTTCCGCAATTCCTCTTTCATCAGCGGGCTTGTCGGCTTGTAGTCCGTGCCTTTGGGGAATATCCCCAACTGATAGCACCAGTAGTAATACAACGCTAAAATCCCCGTGGTTTTTTGATGTGGTTTCCATGCATTTTTATACTGCTCTGGCATATGGGGAGAGTAGGAAATCTTTGCTTTGTAGTTCCCATATCGGGAAGCCCCGCCTAAACATGACTGTATGAAATTGGGGGTTAGCCGCTCGTCAAGCGTGTCTAATCTCGTGAAATGTTTGTATTTCGGCAGCTTCATTTTCCAATGGCTGCCCGAAAAATCAACCTCATATCCCTTATCGGCAAGGTATTTCATCATGTGCTGTAAATCCCTGCTCCCATTGATTGCCTCCCTTAAATCCTCCCGATAGACATTGTACCGTGTGGGTTTTCCGTTCTTTTCGTCCAGATAAAGCGGTCTGGATGGTGCTTTCTTGGGGTTTTCAATCACCGATAAACCGTACTCTCGGCATAAGCGGTCGGACGCTTCCCTCAACCTTTTCTGTTCTGATTTTGAGTAATTATATTTCTGTCCGTCTATGAAAGAAACAGAGTTGAAACAAAAATGATTGTGCAGATGCCCTTTGTCAAGATGAGTGGCAACAATTATCTGGTATTTATCGCCCCACATTTCCCCTGCTAATTTTAATCCGATTTCGTGGCACTGTTCGGGCGTTACCTCGTCTGGTTTGAAGCTCTGGTATCCGTGCCATGCAATATATCCGCCTGTCTTTTGGTACTGCTTCTTTGTCAAAATCATCTGTTGCAAGGCGGTTTCTTTCAGAGCGTTGATTGCGGAAACATACTCGCCCTCGTTTGTTTTTAACGGATTCTTCACATAGGAGAACACGTCAAAGAAGTCCTGCATATCTTCATTCGGCATGGTCTTTTCTGGATTTTCCACATAATCAATGAGGTCTTTCAGCCGCCCTTTGATATGCCATAAGCTCGTTGTTGCCATATCAGACCGCCCCCTGTTCCATCAGTTCTTCTACATTAAATCGTAGTGGGAGAGTTATTTTCTGTTGCAGTTCTAAGATAAAATCCTCAATCTCCTTACAGATTTCGGCGGCGGTTAGATAGTAGGGAACACACTTTTTGAAAGCGTCATGCACCTCATAGAGCTTGTTTAGCAGTTCCCAAAACTCGGTTTTAGGCTGTGGCTGAGGGGCGTTTCCCTTGCATAACTGGCGCATAAATTCGGCGGTGGACAGACCGCAAGCGGCGGCGCACTGCTTTAATTTTTCATGTTCTTCCTCGTTCAATCGGACAGTAATCGGGACACTCCGCACAACCTTTTCTGATTTTTCTCTGCTCATTTTCCTCAATCCTCCAGTCTTATTTTTCTTTCTTCGGGGTAAACAGGGGATGTCCCCTGAGTAAGTTACGCCCACTTGTTTTGTGTGGGCGGGATTGTGGCTGACACAATCCGATGCTCGCTATCTCTGTGGACAACGCCGCAGAGCATTTTTCCTGTGCAGCAGTATTCTTCCATACCTGCCTTACCCGCCGAAAAGAAAATCCTATGTCCTTTCCACCTCCGTTCTGGATTCGATTTTTCTTGACTTTTGGATAAATGAAAAAGCCGCCACACCGCACCACGAATGACAGGAGTGTTTTCTCCTGCTCAGATTCGCAATGCTATGTAACGGCTTTGGGATTCAAAACCTTGCTGCCATACGCCAGCCGAAAAGGACGACTTACGTTCGGCGGCAGTCAGCCTTATCCATTGGCTGACATTTCATTCTTCCATCTATGTGCTATTTCATTTTCAATCTTCCAATTCCCTCATGGGTATTTCAGAATACCATAGCGGCTGTACCCATGTCAATACTTTGGGCAAACTTTTTAGTATTCCCTGTGGACGGGAATTTTATTCATATAATTTTAAATTGGGTGGGGAAATTTTATCCCCCACCCAATAGCCCGCCAGAAAGCTGCCTTTATTAGCTGGTTATAAAATCTTCCGCAGCTTTTTCCGCAGATGGTCTAGCCTTGCATAGATAGCACCCGTTGTCAATCCCACAAGCGGGGCGATTTCCTTTGTGGAATAGCCCTGCATTTTCAGCAGGATGATTTGCAGGGTACGCCTGTCCACCGTAAGCAATGCCCGATACAGAGTTTCGTCCTCAATCTCGTCCAGTAAATCAGCAACCGTCTTTAGCTCGGTATTCTGTTCCCTGTCTGCCATCCCCTCAAGGTATTCACCGAAGTCGCTTGTCCAATGGTAAAACCGCCTGTTGGAATTGAAGTCTGCCCTGTCGTCTGTGCGGATTTGTTCAATGGTGGTTTCATCAACTCCGTGTTCCCTCAATATTTTTTCCTCGGCTTCTTTCCAGATAAGCCATTTCCTGTTCTCCCGTCCGTTGTTGTATGCCATTCTTTTTTCCTCCAATCTGAATTTTTGAAATGTAATAATCCAGATTGGATAGGCGGCGAACGGCAGCCAACAGCGGAAACAGCCCTTCGGCACATTCCGATAAAAAACGACAAAAGAAAAACCGCAAAGGTTCCGTGACCTTTACGGTTTAGAGAGATTTTAGTTCCAATATGTAGAAATATGACTTCTACTTGCAGGGTACAAAGCCCCCATGTACTGACGAGGAGTTTTTTAACAGGCTGTCCGCCCATCCCCGATATGATATATGTAAATAGAATTTGCTATTTGCAGGCAATAAAAATCCCTCCAAACTTCAAAAAGCGAAGTCGGAGGGTGGTCAGGGTATGACGAAATAGCCCACCCGAACATCGTTTTTTTTATTTGGTGGGCTTGTCCTACCTATGATTATAGAAAGAACAAAATATGTAAAAAATATCATTACATAAATAGATAATATATCTATAAATTTTGGCAAGCACTAAAATAAATGAATTTCTTTAATAAACCAATACCCCGCTGTGAACAGCGGGGTATTAACTCTCGTGATAATCGCCAAATATCCACGCAGACACATTTGCTTGAGTCGTTTCTTTCTATTTAGCTTTTATAATAATGGTTTTTACTGGCTTGGAATTATAAGTGAGAGTAAAATTAAAATTCCTGCCGATAGAGAGCAGTACAGAACCATTTTTTTTCTTTTTCCCTATATCATGTATATTTAAATTTTTGCCGATAATTTGGAATGCAAAGTCTTTTGGCACTTTTTTAAAATATACATAATCTCTATTTGAAGATTTGATAATGTACCATTTATTCTTAGTGCATCTTTTTTTAATAACTTTCTTAATTCCGACAGGGACATCTTTAAGCTGGCAACGCTCAATATCAGTATACTCTTTTTTCTTGTGAGGTTTCGTATTTTCAGTGGGGTGTTTTGGAACAAAACCAAGCATATCTTTCAATATTTTATTCGCTTTCTTTTTTGGTATCCGTTTCAGCCTGCTAATATCTCCAGCTTTATTTCTCAACAGACGTATATCAATTGTTCCATCAATATCCACGAAGCTGTATTCAAAAGAACGGTCAGCCCTTTCATCAAAAAAAATACGGATACGCTTATTTTTATAAAAGAACGCATCATCTTTCTTTATAATACCTAATTGGGCATATTCAGAAACATGCTTACTAGATGGCGTACCCTTTGCAGATGCAGCTATTGGCATAGAAACCATGAATATAAAAATAAATATTGTAACTATTGAAAAAATTGTTTTTCTTTTCATTTGAAATTATCCTCCTTTATCCGCTCTTTATGGCATACCAGTTTCAATACCATGTTTCCATCATAAAGCTATTTCTGTATATGAAACTTGCGAATGGTTGTATAAAATTTTCAGTGAAATATTCCGTTCAATTTCAAGCAATACATAATTTTTAGTTGAAGTACCCATATCATATATTTGTAAAGTCCCGCTATGGCTGTCAGCATAAATCTCTGGTTGGAAAGCATAATTGGCAGTCAAACCATTAAAATAAACATATTGATATTCCTTGTCATTAATCACATACCATTTTTCATCATCACAAGAATTTATGGCATCTATAACCTTATTCGGAAGTTCTTCTTTTGCTAATCTGGTTATCACACCCGTATGCTGTTCTTCCGTCTGCCCATCCAACTCGCTATCTTCAAAATCACTAAGGATTTCATCTGCTTCTTCTTTTGTGAGATACTCAATTTTTTTAATAGAATTATTTTTTGACCGTATTAACCGTATATCAACGGTTCCTTCCTTATCAAAACTGAAAGTTTCAAAAGATTTGTTTTCCCTTAAATCCATGAATATGCGGATGCGCACGCCTTGGTAATAATAAGCTCCATTGATAACTGTAATTCCATGATGTAAATACTCACCATCTTCGATTTCAGTTTTTTCCAAATAATTTTTTTTGTCTTCCGTAATGTGGGCTTTAGACATTGTACCAGCATCAGTACCTGCCACTTTAAAATCATTTTGTGCAAATACTGTAATCGCGCCTGCTAATAAAACCACTGTGCAGCCTATGCTTAAACAAGTTGCTTTTTTAAACGTCATGATTGCCACAATCCTTTCTTGTATGGCGTTCTTTCCAAATCCATTTGAGATAAACGACCAATGATACTGCTTTTCCGCCAAATCTACAAGCGTCGTAACATATTCCTTTTTTGCTGTTTCTCCCAAAAGAGCAACCACTTTTTCATCACATGATAATTCAATATCACGGTTGAGAAGCCGATACATTATCCAAACGAAAGGATTGAACCAGTGTATGCTCACCACTATAAGGATAATTATTTTCCAAAGATTATCCAACCGTTTTATATGTATCATTTCATGCGTAAGGACATATTTTATTTTCGTGTTGTCCGAAAGTTTAAAAATTTTCGGGAATATAATTTTAGGTGACAAAACTCCATACGTTAAAGGTGTTGAGATTCTGTCCGATACCAATAACTTTACACGTTTAGGAATCGTTGTCACTGACCTGAAATAATCATCGCTTTCTTTTGAAATAGGTAATGCTGTCCGTATTTTTTGATATTCTCTCCAATATAATACCCCGAAAATCACAAGCATGACTGCCATACCTGCTGCCCAAACAATCGTCATCCATGCGACGTTGTTTAAAGATAATGCTACTGTTGTATCAGTAATTGGTTCTTTTAATGTTTCTGTTATAAGCGGACTGTTGGCAGTATTATAGTGACTGATGCCACTATCCGCTAATTTTGTCATAGGTGAAGCAAGTCCATAATGCATCGGTAAGTCAAAGGGTATCAGCAATCTTAGTATTGCAATATTCCACAACAGCACAAAAAATTTTTTCGGCAGCCTGTTTAAAGCAACAAAGCGCAAAATAACAATCAAGATAATCAATATACTGCTTGAGATGCTCATTTTAAGCAACATACTTTTCACCTCATTTCATCTGGTTTATCAAATTCTTTAATTGCTGCAGTTCATCATGTGTCAAGGTTTTTTCAGACAACAAAGCGGCAAAAAATTTTTTCTTAGAACCGTCAAATACCCTTTCAATCAATTCCGCTGTTTCATATGCCTGTACGTCTTCTTTGGAAATCATTGCCTTGCAGATAAATTTAGGTTCAATTCTTTCGATTGCGCCTTTCTCTATACATTTTTTTATCACCGTGTAAGTTGTATTCCTATTCCAGCCAATTTCCTCTTTCAGTATTTTTGAAATCTGTCCTGCTGTAATGTTTCCCTCTTTCCATAATACTTCCATCACTTTTAATTCTGAATCAAATAACTTCATCCTCATTCTGCACCTCCTAAAATGACTATTGCAATAGTTCTTTTTGAGTATACTATCACAATAGTCATGTGGTGTCAACTATTCAAATAGTCATTTTGTTATATTATGAGCAACTATGATATTTCAAAAAATCAAAAACCTATTCTGGTGTTTTTTATCTAACCTTTTTTAAAGTAATTGCCTTATGTAAGGCAAAGGAACAGACAAAGGATTAAGTCCCTCTGGTTTCCTTTTGCCCTGCCCTGCTAATAGTTTGGCACTCCGTAGCCGTATATTGAGCCACTCCCGACTGGATAGCTCTGCTGTTTGCAGGCATCCCCAGAGTTACCCTCCACGGTGTAGACCGTTCCATTCTCGCATCTCTCCACGATTCCCACATGGTCGATTGAGCCGTCGCTCCCCCAATCAAAGAAAATAAGGTCGCCTGCCTGCGGCTCATAGTTCTTATCCTGCCATTGCCTTTTGCCCTTGAACCAGTTTACACCGTCCGAGCAGAGGGAGAATTTCGGGATGATGCCGCTTTCCAGATAGCCGCACTGGTCGGCACACCACGATGCGAAGCAGTCAGAGAAGATGTCCTATACCAGTTGGTATTAAAACAGCTTCAGCATTTCCTGTCCTATTTACAGCAGTTTGAAAGGGTATTTATCCGACAGCAGATTGACACTACCCTTGCGGAACGCCGATACGAGTTATACGCAAAGCAGAAACAGATTGAAAAAGACGAAAAGCGCATGGAAGAACTTGACCGCCTGTTCCGCAAAATCTATGAAGATAATGTCAACGGAAAGCTGAATGACGAACGCTTTTACAAGCTGTCAGATGGTTATGAAGCTGAGCAGGAACAGCTAAAACACAAAATCGAAACCTTGAAATCCGAAGTCAGCGAAGCCGACACAGAAGCAACCAATGTTTCCAAGCTAATTGCCGTCACCAAAAAATATACTCGTATTGACGAGCTAACGCCCGAAATCTTAAATACCTTTGTGGATAAAATCGTAGTCCATGAATGCGAGAAAAAAGACGGGAAACGGACACAGGATATTGACATCTACTATTCCTATGTCGGGATTGTTGATATTCCAACGGATGAAGAAATGCGGGAAATAGAACGTGAATACGGAAAACGTACCAAACGTCAAACCGCCTAAATATAGGCGTGGCAGGAGAAAGTCTATGCTCCTGCCCATACATATCTATTTTTATCCTTATCTGGTATCAATCAACTGTCATATATCCATTTGGGATTGCCCTGTATTTTGCCATAGTCCTTTACCTCCTGAAACATATTATAAATCATTACGCAACGTAACAAGCAAGACTTTTTCGGAAAATTTTTAGGCGGCAATTTTCTGCCGCCTTTCTGTACTTATGCAAAAACAATTTCCTCGTTCACAATCTGTCTCGCACATGCCCTTATGTTATTTAAGTGTTGTACCCATTCTAAGGCATTTTCTTCCTTTAGGCGTTCCGTTATGCCCTGCGCTTGTTTCATGCCCTCTATGAGCCTTTCAAAGCGTTCCTGTGCCTGCCTATCGATGTCGGCAAGGTATGTATTCAGCTTGCCGTTTGTGAGAAGATTGGTGTATGTAACCTTGCGATACTGCTTCAGATAGTCCAGATGCCGCTGTCCCCATGTGCCTATCGGCTGTTCTTCTTCGGCGAGTACAGTCAAGCATGGTATTAAGTAATCTCCTTGCCGCTCATATTTGCCGCCCAGTTTCTCAAATAATATATTTGCCATTTTCTATTTTCTCCAGATAAGATATTCACTCCACGTTGTTATGTCTACTGTCTTAAACAAAATTTTGAGTTTTCTCCTTATCTGGTTTCATTCATCATTGACAAACCTACAAAAGATAAAATAACGTAGAAGCTTTATTATTTAACCTGTTATACAGGAAAGAATGAATGGGATTCCGTAATATAAGAACGTGCGAATGATGGATATGCTTATGCATAAGAATATGGCATCTATATGTATTTAAATCAACTTCATTTTATGTGGTTTCTGCCTGTTCATAGCGTTCAATAATTTTTTGTACCAAAGGATTTCGCACGACATCTAATGCCGTCAATTCCACAAACCCAATGCCTTCTATGTCTTCCAACAGTTGTTTGGCATTCCACAATCCGCTGTCTGATTTACGAATCAAATCAATTTGTGTGGTATCGCCGGTAATCACAATTTTAGAGTGAAATCCCATTCTGGTCAAAAACATTTTCATTTGTGATTTTGTAGTATTCTGGGCTTCATCCAATATAATAAAAGCATGATCAAGCGTTCTACCGCGCATATATGCGAGCGGTGCAATTTCTATAACTTCTTTTTCGATGAGTTTTTCTACTTGCTCAACGCCCAATACGTCATGCAGCGCATCATAAAGTGGCCTTAAATAGGGATCGACTTTTTCTTTCAGATCACCGGGCAAAAAGCCAAGACTTTCTCCGGCCTCTACGGCAGGTCTTGTCAGTATGATTTTTTTGATATCTCCGTGTTTTAACATACTAGCCGCATATACAACTGCCAAATACGTCTTTCCGGTACCTGCGACGCCGCTTGCGAATGTAATATCATTTTCTGCCATACATTGATACAAACTTCTCTGTCCTAATGTTTTTGGATAAATGAGTTTTCCGTGTATGGTTTTTCCAATAGACTTTTGATACGTCATAGACAATTTTTTTAAAGCACCTCGTTTTGCCAACTGACAAGCATAGATCACATCACGTTCATTGAGTTCCATAGGATGCTGAATCATATCCAAACAGGCAAATATAACTTCTTCTATTTGCTTTTGATGACCATAATCTTTGCTTATGATGTGCAAATGCGCATCACGAAGAACGATTTCACAATCAAAATTGTCACGCAGAATTTTCAAGTGCGTATCGTTGGAGCCGCACAGTGCCTTGATTTCATCCATTGTATATTCATTCAAAACAATATTGTAATTATTACTCATAAAATCTCCTTTTATTTTGGGGTTGAGATATCCTCAATCAGCGTATAGTGAATATCCATACTTATTTTACCCATATTGTCTTGAAATTGCAAAATATTTTCTTTATAAATTTGATCATGGATTCTTAAATTCTTGCTTGCCTCCCTTCTTGCTTCAAAAAGCAGCTGATAAAAGGCAAATGGTTTCGGAAGATTGCTTTTTTTCATTTCTACATGAACATCTTTCCATGTATATGCATATACTTGGCCTTTGACATATAAATCCTGATCAATCGAAGAACTGTCCTGTATCACATTGGTTATCAATACATCTCCTTTATGCACATATTGATTCAATTTGACAACTTTATTTCCGTGCTGAACTTCAAAGCGCTGTATGACGCCGTCTTTTTGTGCAACCAGTTCATTACGCTGTAACTGCTCTATAATGGCAAAATCTTTTGTGGTAAATTGAATGTGATAGATGCTTCCTTCTTTTGATATTTCCATCCAGGCAATATCATTTTCCAGCTTTTTTTTCAATTTTAATTTGATGTCTTGTACATCTTGTTTGAAAAAAGGTGTTGTGTATCCCATATCATTGAGCGCTTTTGTAATAATCTGTTTCATTTTTTCTTCATCACCCTGTAAAGTGATCGTAAAGACAGTGTGCGATAATACATACCAAACAATCAAACTGACGCTTATACATAGAATACGGCGTGGTCGTTTCATCTGACGGAAGAAAAATCCTAGCATTCCGGTCGTTTTTAACCGTTCTGCATGCTCCAAGGTGCGCTGTATATCATTTCTTTGTACGATTGGCGCATAAAACTGCACGGTGGATTCCGTTTGTTTCGGCTCATAGATTTGCCATCCTTTACGCTTTACCAACCGTAATAACATTTTCATAGAGAGAGTGCAGCTCCATAAATCCATACCGATCGTTTTCATCTGCTTATTTTTCATTTTGGAACAACAGCCCTTCTATCTTTCCTTCAATCAATACTTCATCTTTTGAAAGCGCCAGTATCTGTAACTGACTGCCTTGAATCATAAGTCTTTTTTCTTTAAGATCCAATTCAATTTTATCAGAAGTGACGTGGATCACACTTCGATACTTTTCGATCATTAATTGATTGTTATGGATAGTAATCACACTTCTCACCTCTATCATCATTATACGCTTTGCATTTTGATTTATGATTGAACGCGGATAGAAAGCACTATACTATTATTAAGCTGAAAAAAAAGAAGTCATTCGACTTCCCTATTATTTACCGCGACGTGCTTTACGAGCGGCTTCTGACTTCAACTTACGACGAACGCCAGGTTTTACATAGAATTCTCTTTTGCGAGCTTCAGCAAGGGTTCCGTTCCTAGACACCTGACGTTTAAATCTACGCAGTGCATCATCCAGAACTTCATTCTCTTTCAAAACTACTTTTGGCATTACTTAACCTCCCTTCTGAAGATTGCACTATAATTATATATAAATCAATCTTAAATTGCAACCTTAAACACTATGTTTTATGTAAATTTTGGCTAAAATAAAGCACTTTTGACAAGTTTCGACAAATTATTCTATTTGAAAATCGATGAATTATAAAACTTTATAAATACCACTTTTCTTATTATTTATATAAATTTCAAATAAAAATTGAATCCTTCAACGTTTTAGAAATGATCCGATTTATATCAGCACCTTGTTTCATCTTTGATATTATGATATAACGAAGCGATGAAAATATCTAACCATATCATTTCATTTTTATAAAAGACTACACAATTATATAGTTGAAATTTAAATAAATCTTTGACTCATTGATTGATTAGCGTTAATAAATAATTTCTGAGCTTTACGATTTCTTCTCTATCAAGTGTTATTGAAAGGTGATTTTTCGTAATTCCATCATGCCAGAAGAATATCTTCCATTCAAGATAAATATCTTGGATTTCATGTCCGGGCCGAATATAAATAATTTTTGGATTATCTCTTAAATCCGTCTGCGGATATAATTTAAAAACAAAGTCTGGTTCAATACAAACTATCTCTTTTATTTCTGTAAGTTTATTGTCTAGAAGCTTCGTGCAGGCTTCTTCCAGCTGATCCACTTCATAAGATAATAATACCTCATCATTTTCTCCATGATAATGAAGCCAATTATCTGATGAAAACAAGTAGTCACATTTGCACCAATCGTTATACCAATTATCCTTATCTGTTGGCTTATAACCCTTTATTTGTAATTTTATTTCTATTCCGCGTGCATTGATTTCAAACACATATCATCAGCCCTTTCATAAATTCCACATTACTAATTATATATCATTTAATCTAATTGTATGTCATCATGCAAATCCCAGCTATACAAAATATGACAATTTAAGCATTCATATACATAATTCTGAGATAATGAAGTTTTACTGAGAATTTCTCCACATTTAGGACATCTGACAAACCAATCGATATCCCAACCATCCAATTCTCTCCACGCAAAAGCATCTTTTAAATCATTGTAGCATTCTTCACATATACATTCAGATAAATCTTCAGTAACATACCACCACTGATGTAGATGATCATGCACCTTATCCAAATAAAATTTACAACGTTTTAAATGAGGGGCATGCATACGAATTTCTTTACCATCCGTTGGATGCATGTATACGCTCTTCAAATTTTCAATATCATTCAATAAACGCCAATCATCTTTTTCAACCATGGTTTTCACTCTCCAAATTCTGATTTTAATGTAAAAATATAATGATCCTTTTATCAAGGATCAATGATTTGATAATTGATATTGGGTTTTTCTCATTATTTTAAACTTCAAACTAAGATGAACCCTTAAGAAGCTGGTAGACATCGCTTCAACTTTCTACTTCAGATACATATATATCTTTGATTCTTTCCTTTATTTAATACCACTTCCATCTTATTATAAATTTTTGGCTTCATAATATCTACTCTATTTTTTCTATATTGAGAGAAACTGGTACTATGTCAAGATAGTGGACACATTTAATTGATCTTTTTTTGAAAATCATAGTTACTTTCATAATCATTTGGAGATTGATATTCACAATGGCTATGAATACGCACTGTGTTATAAAATGTTTCCACATATTCAAATACTAAGTGATACGCTT
>CAJTIT010000020.1 GCA_910576345.1 Erysipelotrichales bacterium | reverse complement strand
AAAGCATATATGAAGAAGGGAATGACTGCCATGGTCATTGAAGCATTTGATGGAAGTTTGTATGTGAATATCTTGGATCATATCTTTTCGCTGGAGGATGTTCCAACTCATAAAGTTAGATCCGAGACCTTTGATCTTGTTTCCCATGACAACAAGCCTAAGAAGGTTTATATACCTCCTATGTCACATCCTTGGAAACATGCTTCTTTTCAAGCTTATCTTGCAAAACAAAAGCACCGTAATCTTGGTGCTAATGTTTAACTTTTTTTGGGACATTTTCATTTTTGCTTGACACCATTAGTGCACAATCTTCCATTTATTTCATATGAAAAAACAGGAACATTTCTGCTCCTGCATCATTGCACATAAGGTAAGCCATGTTCTGTTCCTTATAAAAAGGTGCGACCATTTATCTATCTGTTTTTCACAGATCCCAAAACAAGCTTCCTTGTCTTTTGCCTGTTTCAAGTTCCCCTACCAAATTTGGGTTTCTCGCTTACGGGGTTTACCAACGTTCCACTTATCATGTTTCCATGACAACTCGTCTCTATGGCACTTTTATAGTGATCCTCCATAGCCAAACGGCCTTAGGAATTTCACAGCCGTCAGATTTAAAATCTGCCTAGACTTAGCGTTTCATCTAGCGCAAACACTACGAACAATCGCAGTTCGTGCGAGCATGGACTTTCCTCTAATCATTCCTGATCAGCGATCGCATCACTTATGTGCTGGTTGGATGTTATCGGCGAAACACTTCGTTCTCCAGTCTGGTCAGACGCTTTAAGATATCCACATTGGACATCCCGCTGTTTTGTTCCACGTTGACAGCGCCTTGTTTACCTTCCAGTTCCACGATTTTTGCTTTTAATGCGTTGATCTGGCGTTCGTATTCCTGAAGGTGATCACCCAATTCCTCAATCATTTTATTGTATTGTTGGTAATCTGCGATGACAAGGTCTAAAAATTCATCTACTTCTCCGGATGCATACCCCTTGAAATCAATATTAAATTGTTTTTCTAAAACATCTTCAATCGTAAGTTTGAATCTTTTCTCCATTCGTCTCACCTTCCACACTAATAAGTTTCTCAAAAATCCAGAAAAAAAGCAAGAGAAAAATGTGCGAATGAAGGAAAATTCATTTACTTTTTTCTTTCTGATTCGACAATGGAACCTTATACCTTACATTTTCGATAGAAACTTTTAGAACAGCTTTATTAAATAAAGGAAATTTGTTATAATGATGGCGTTGTCATTTGAAAGATGAGAGCGGGTGAAAAGATGAAAAAAGCACATATGAAAATAATCATGGCATTACTATGCATCGATCAAATCTCTAAATTTATCGCAGGCATTACTTTACCGTTTCAAGAAGAAAGCACATCGCTGCATCATATTTTTTATTTCATGAATGCACAGAATTATGGAACGGCATTCGGTATTGTGGAAGGCCATATGTTCAGTGTTTTGATCATCACGTTTTTATCGCTCATCCTGTTATTCAGCTATTATCATCATGTAAGTGAAGATGATCATTTATCTGTGAATGGTATTTTGCTTATGATGTCCGGACTGCTTGGCAATTTAATGGATCGCATCTTTCTGTCTTATGTCAGAGACTTCATCGCCATTTCTGTATTTGATGAATGGATCATTCTCAATATAGCGGATATTTTTCTTTGGGTGGGTCTAGGTATGATTATCTTGGCCCAAATCAAAGAAAATCAAAAAAAGCATATAAAAAACGTACAAAAAGATTGAAACATCTGTGTACGTTTTCTTAATACATAACGAAAGAGGGATTAGATGGAAACATCAAGAAAGCCAAAACAAAACGATGCCATGACCATACTATTCGTTGTCATCGCTGCTTTGATCAGCGCCATTAACCTCAATACGTTTGTTCATGCCGGTGGTCTTTTTCCCGGCGGATTTAATGGCTTTACCGTATTGATTCAAAGAATTGCGTCGACATATTTTCATATCGACCTGCCATTTTCACTCATCAATTACGCTTTAAACGCGCTTCCTGCCTATATTGGGTTCAAACTCATTGGGAAGAAATTCACGATTTATTCCATTTTGATGATTATTTTAACCGGTATTTTGGTCGATTTTATACCTGTTCACAACATCACGGAAGACATCCTTCTCATTTCTATCTTTGGCGGCATTGTGAACGGCATTGCACTTTCCATCGCACTCAAAGGAAATGCATCCAGCGGTGGTACAGATTTCATATCCATGTGGATATCCAAATATACCGGTCAGTCTTCATGGAATTATGTATTGGGCATCAATGCGGTAATGTTGGTGATAGCCGGTTATCTTTTTGGATGGGACAAAGCACTGTACTCCATCATTTTTCAGTTCTGCAGCACCCAGGTGGTCAATACGCTCCACACTCGCTACAAACGCATGACCATGTTGATTGTGACATCCTGTCCTAAAGAAATCATTGCAATCATCCAAACATGGGCACATCACGGCGTTACACAGTTGGAAGGTATCGGAACATATTCCGGAAAACCGCGTACGCTTTTATACACAGTAGTGAACACAAACGACATCAAATATATCAGCACCCATGTCAGAAAAGTAGACCCTACTGCATTCGTCAATGTGATCAAAACAGAAATGATTGGCGGAAACTTTTATTTGGAACCGATAAAGTAATGCAGGAGGTATATATGGATTATTATTTTGATGAAGAATTCAACGCGGTACATACAGGAAAAGGATTTACGCAATGTTTGATTTCCATAGGCATCATCGCAGTGGAAAATGATGTTATTATCGATTCCTTTTATTCCCTCATATGTCCGCGACGCTTTCAAAAACTGATGAGAACGGTAAAAGAAATGACACATTTATGTAATGCAGACATTCGAAACGCTCCTTCCTTTGCACAAGTGATGGAAGAAGCGAACGCATTTCTTGCCAACAGCGGAAAAGATGCATCCAGTAATTTTTATTGTTTTGGACCGGATGATCTTCGAACAATGAAAAACCATGCACGATATGAAAAATACGAAAAGGAACTTCCCTTTGATCATACAATCGATTTACAAAAACAAATCAGTAAAACTATCACATGGAATCAACAAATACTTTCCCGCACTTTATCATTGGACGATTTAAAGTATATCCACAATATTCAAGGGCAAGTGGAACACAATGCACTGAATGATGCGTATGATCTTTTCTATTTGCATCAGGCGCATATCCATCAAACAAGCGATATCAACAAAATAGAAGAAGTATGGACACGTATTGACACAAAACGCAAGGAAGTAAAACAGCGCTCACAAGAGAGAATGATACAAATCATAAAAGATCGCTATGGTTCTTTAAATCATCAGGAAGAAGAAATACATTGTTATCCGGATGTTATGGAACAGTTGCAGTTTTTAAGTGAACACGACAAAACATTAAAGTTATTTGTGACAAACGATGCGCTTTTACTACAAGGTGAATCATTCACATGTAAATATTTAAAACTCTATTTGAAATGGAATATGCATGAAATACCATTTGTTACCATAACCCTAATCGAAGAAAAACGTCAAGTAACAAAGATCATTCCCCTGACCTATCGAAATGCCCGTATTTTTTACGACATCTGGACAATGGGACGTCATTAGCTATCATAAAATCAGATTATCCAAAGAGTGGCTGCGATTCCATTGGATAGTATACAAATACTTGTAACAGCGTTGTTTTTGTCGGATGGCACTGCGATATCCCATATCAACCAAGACTTCACTGTCGTTTAGAAATGTAAACATCGTCTGATAAGATACTTCTTTCATATCTTTGATTTGTAAGTAATTGATCCAGAACTTACGCTCCACATTCATAGCATTTGGAAACATTATTAATGAATCATTGACATAGATGGGTGCTTTTTGACGAATACTTAAAATTGAACAGGCAGCCTGTCTTCTTCCCTCATATGTACTACCATAGGCACGGCATAATTCATCCAGATATGCGATGCCTTTTTTTTCGCTTTCCTGTATCGTCCCATCTGCGAAATGTATGGTTAAATGATGATGATATTCATCCATATATAAAATTGTCATAAAAAACCTCCTTCATCACAGCTACAAAAAAAGAAGGTGATACGTTGATCATCTTCTTTATCGTTTGCTTATTGACAGCTTTCGCAGCCCCCATCTGAGCACCCACCCGCACATCCGCCGCAGCCATTCTGCTGGGCAAGTTGTGCTTCATAAACCAACGTATCAATAACGATACACTCAATCTCCAATTTCACATCTTTCGGCAGTCTGGCTACTTCCACACAACTGCGTGCCGGATATGGTTCTTCCAAATAAGAACCGTATACTTCATTCAACTGATTAAAATCATTTAAATCAGAAACAAATATCGTTGTTTTCATAATATGTTTGAAATCCAACCCCATATCATTCAAAATTGCCTGAATATTCTTCATTACTTGATGGGTCTGCTCTTCAATGGTTGTTCCAACGATTTCTCCCGTTTTCGGATCCAATGGAATCTGACCACTGAGATAAACAAAGTCTCCCAGTTTAACCGCCGGTGTATACGGTCCGATTGCCTTTGGCGCATTCTCTGGTTTAATTGGCTTGATAAATATGTTCATAATTTATACCTCCTAGTCAAGCAATTCATCTTCTTGCGGTGACAATATTTGTAATTCTACTCTTGTCGCCATGCCATCCAGTGTTTCTAGTACTTTGAGTTCAAAGTTATCAAATGCAAGTTCTCTGCCCTTGCGTACTTTGCGATGATTGTTTAGTTCATATATCCATGTTGCAAATGTTCTCGCTTTTGTCGTTGGCAGCTCTTGATCTTCTACATACGTATCAAAGAAATCTGCCAATGGCACTTTTCCATCGATTTCAAATGTATGAAGCCCGATTTCAATCACATGATTTGGTAGTGGATCGTATTCATCATAGATTTCTCCGACCAATTCTTCCAGTACATCCTCTAATGTTACAATTCCTACAAACACATGTGATGTCAAACTTTCTTCCACGATGGCCATATGCTCACGTGACTTTTGTATATCCTCTAATACTGCAGGCAGTTTTTTTCGCTGTGACACAAATACCGGTTCACACATCAATTGTTTAATGATGATGTCTTCTCCGCTCATCATCGTATCCAACACATCACGTACACGTAAGATACCCACGACTTCTGTTGTCTCGTAGGACAAAACCGGTAGTCTGGAAAGTTTATGCTGATGCAAAATCTCTTTTAATTGTTCAAAAGTAGCATTATCATATAAAAATACTACTTGATCACGCGGCACCATAATATCGCGCACACGCTTATCATCAAATTCAATGACACTTTCAATCAGTTCACGTTCTTCCTGTTCCAAAACGCCTTCCTGTTCAATGGTGGAAACGATCTCCAAAAGCTCATCTTCGGTTGCCGTTACCTGTTCAATATCCAGTTTCTCTTCCCAATGTTCCTCCAATTTTTCAACAATGACAGTAATGGGTCGAAAGATAAACACCAATAAACGCATCGGTTGTGACATGAACAATGCACAGTCTTCTGCTTTTGCCTTTGCGATGATTTTTGGCGCCACTTCACCAAAAATCAATATCAGCAGTGTCATAACTCCGGTAGCGACACCAACGCCGGCACTGCCAAACAATTCTGTAAATACCATCGTCGCAATACTGGTTGCCAGAATATTCACAATATTATTCCCAATAAGTATGGTTGTTATGAGCGCGGTAAATCGCTTTGTGTTGTTATACGCTGTTTTTGCACGTTTGTTGCCGTTCTTTGCCATCTGTTTCAATCGTATTTGATTAACAGAACTGTATGCTGTTTCCGTTGATGAAAACAGCGCTGAAAGAACAATCAGTAAAAATAAAATAATTAAAAGGCCTATATGCGAACTGTCCAAGTCTTACCACTCCCTATAAAATTTTTCTTGATTTGCCAACAGTTTTGCGCGTCTATGATGAATCAGTTTCACCAAGAAATAGACGATCCAAGAGATGGGAAAAGCCATCAAAATTGCAAATGACAGATAATCACTGATATTTTCCAGCATATGCTCACCTCTTGTCATCTATTATACCGCTTTTTAAAAAAATTTCAATGAAAACGATACTTCCCTTTACGCAAATAATCATGCGCAAAATATGACTTTAATATATCAGCTATAAGCCGACGCCAAAAGCGCCATATGTCGAATGTTCTTATGTAAAACTTTCAAACGACCAATGTCAAATCAGAAATTCTCTTGAATGTGCAACGCTTCACATATAATTTTGTGCTTTTTGGTATCCTACGAACTATAGTTTACTTGTTACTTATCACCCGCATAGGTTAGATGTGTACGGATATACAATTATCCGTTCTATTTTTTTTAAATAATTGATGCCTGCTATCTTCTTATTTCTTTTTTGGATGTGAATATTTAAACTTTTACTCAACCACTTTTTAGGGGGTTGCAAAGCAGAACATTAAAAAAAAAGCCCATTGTTATAGGCTTTGTCTTATATATGGCTGGGGTACTTGGATTCGAACCAAGGAAATGCCAGATTCAGAGTCTGGTGCCTTACCGCTTGGCTATACCCCAATAAAGAAGAACGTTATTATTCTACTTGATAACAATTTCAATGTCAAGAATATTTTTTAATTTTCCATAAAAAACCAGTTCAAACATTGCACTTGTAAGATGTTTAAGGTATGATATACATACAAGTGAAAGGAAGAACTATGAAAATATGAAAAAAGTAAGAACAAGATTTGCGCCAAGTCCAACCGGATATATGCATATTGGCAATCTTAGAACTGCATTATTTGAATATTTAATCGCAAAACATGAAAATGGAGATTTTCTTTTGCGGATTGAGGATACAGATCAACAACGACAAGTAGAAGGTGCCGTTGACATCATTTACGAAACACTGAGAGAAGTTGGTTTACGACATGATGAAGGTCCTGATATCGGCGGTGATTACGGTCCCTATATTCAATCGGAACGTTTGCCTATGTACAAAGCATATGCGGATGAACTAGTAGAACGCGGCGGCGCCCATTACTGTTTCTGTAGCGAAGACACAGTAGAAAAACAGCGTAAAGAATGTGAACTCATCAATAAGCCATTTAAATATGATGACCCTTGCAAACATATCTCTTTAGAAGAAGCAAAACAACGTATCGCAAATGGTGAAACTTACGTGGTACGCCAAACGATTCAACATGAAGGCGCCACCTATTTTGATGATGAAGTGTATGGACGTATTGAAGTAGACAACGATATTTTGGATGAATCCGTGCTGCTTAAAAGCGATGGATACCCTACCTATAATTTTGCCAATATCATCGATGATCATCAGATGATGATTTCTCATGTGGTACGGGGCAACGAATATTTAAGTTCAACACCAAAATACAATTTGATCTATGAAGCGTACGGATGGGAAATTCCTACTTATGTGCATGTTCCACCGGTAATGAAGGATGAATACCAGAAACTCAGCAAGCGCAATGGTGATGCATCTTTTCAAGACTTAATCAAAAAAGGTTATTTGCCACAAGCTATTTTAAATTATATTGCATTGCTTGGCTGGTCGCCTGAAACCGAACAAGAAATCTATACATTGGAGGAACTTATTCGCGTATTTGACATCCAGCGCATTTCCAAATCACCTGCAATATTTGACATTGATAAGCTGACTTGGATGAATGGAATGTATATCCGTAATATGAAACTGGAAGAGTTCCACCAGTTGGCACTTCCATATTATCAAAAAGCGATTCATCGCAACATCAATTTAATGGATGTTTCAAAAATTCTTCAACAGCGTGTGGAAATCCTTACCCAGATTCCTGAAATGGTTGATTTTATTGATCAGTTGCCTTCATATGACAATACGATGTATCTGCACAAGAAAATGAAAACCACTTATGAAATTTCTCTCACTTCTTTACAAGCAAGTAAAACTGCGCTGGAAAAATTTGAGCAATGGAACAGCGAAGAAGCCATTCACAATCTTTTGTTAAGTCTTCCTGAAAAATTGGAAATGAAGAATGGTCAAGTGTTATGGCCATTGCGCACCGCCATTACCGGTAAACAGTTTACACCGGGTGGTGCAATTGAAATCGCACATATCCTAGGCAAAGAAGAAACGCTGCGACGAATACAAATCGGTATTCAAAAACTAGAAGAAGAATTATCCTAAATTTACCAAAACGATCCAATGTGATCGTTTTTTTTGTGCAGATAATTCATCAAATAAAATGAAACACCTAAAGTAAGTTATAGTCCAAATATGACTTCTTTAGGTGTTTTATTGAAGACATTTTTTTGGTCGATCCTTCATGATGGTTAAATGATAAGACAATTCATCTTCATCAACTTCCGATAGTTCCATCTCTTTGGGAAAAATTTCTCTACGCAATCCATTCGTATTTTCATTTGTCACTTTTGCCATGCACTATACGGATCACAAAAATATGTATTACAGTTTAATTCATTTTTTATTTTCTCATACCCGGAAAACTCTGCTTTTGCGATATTTCCAATGCTCAAACCGGAATTTTTAAATTGATAAATACAACAACGTTCGTTTATGGTAAGATAACTATAACTCATAGATATTATCTCCGGTTAATTGTTTGTTTGGTTACTTACACTTTAACATAGTAATTTCTAGGCGCTTTTTTATTTTGCGCTTGTTATGATAAAATGTTTATAAAAAAACACGCAGATCGTATATAGTATCTACTATTTGCGTGTTATTTACCTTAATCACCCATTGTTTCTTTTCGTGCAACCTTTAAATCAATCGCATATGGAAGCTGTACCAATTCCACATTTGCTGCCATCAGCATACGCTTGCTGGCTTTTACTCCATCTGTATCCGCATACTTATCGGATTCATAAACAATTCTCGCAATTCCGCTTTGAATAATTGCCTTTGCACATTCATTACAAGGAAAAAGCGACACATAGATCGTGCATCCGGATAAATTCTGCGTACTGTTTAGAATCGCATTTAGTTCCGCATGAACGACAAACGGATATTTCGTCTTCGCAAATTCACCTTCCCGCTCCCAAGGAAATTCATCGTCGCTGCATCCATTTGGAAATCCATTGTATCCGATACCGACCACACGATGCTCCTTGGAAACGATACATGCACCCACTTGGGTGCTGGGATCTTTACTACGCTTTGCACTTAAATGCGCCAATCCCATAAAATATTCATCCCAAGTCAATACATCTGTTCGTTTCATAATCCCAATTCCTCCTCTGTATAAAAACGTAAATATGCAGAAGACATCCGGTTGGCATAACGCTCCCATCCCAATCCTTGTACCGTTTTGATCAGTGCAAGATCGAGCTGACGATCCAGTGGTTCCACTACATCCACACGAATTGCCATTCCACATATAACACCTACCAATAAAGCGAGGCTAAGCAGCACGTTTCGCTTCAACTGTATCCAACGTTCTTCTTTCACAAACAATATCCCCAAAAAGCAACCATATATGAAACCACCAAGATGTGCAAGAAAGGAAATGCCCGGAAGAAGTGAAATCATAAGATTCATACCCAAAATACGATAGATAGCCGATCGTATGTGTGGAATACGCATTTTTCCACTCCTATACAAGGCAATGACATATGCGCCAAACAAACCGAAAACACCGCCGCTAATTCCTAGCGCAATCTGATTTCCCTCGGCCAGAAACACAAATAGATTTCCCATCAGAATCGCACCGATGAGGATAGTCAAATACTGCCGTTTCGTAAAACAATACTCACATTGCTGGCCAATTGTCCATAAAGCAATCAAATTAAACATCAAGTGAAACATATCGATATGCAGAAAACCAGCCGTGAATAAACGCCAATACTCTTGCATGCCAACAATATTCAATTTATAATACGCACCGGATAAAATCACACCAATAGTAGGGTCTTCTACATAAATCGACAATGCATTGGCAATCAGATAATAAATCAAACAAATGGCACAGATGACAATGGTCAGCTTCGGCGTAACATAAGAATCCCAAAATGCTAGATTCTTGCGCTGTTTATGGATGGTCTTCAGCTGCGCTTCTTCCATCGTTTTCGCAAGGTTTACCATTTCTTTGGTAGGCTCTTGTTGGAGCGCTGCTTTCACCAAATCAGGAAACGTTTCATTAAACAATGCATTTTCACAACCATCTTTCGTGATAATTGTCTGCATAATATAGGCATTCTCCATAGTTTCACTATATGGATTCGTATTCAAAATCAACAGTTTGCCTTCTCGTTGAATCATATCTAAGATAATGCGGTGTATTTTACGCAGTTCTTGCAAATTACCCAAGAGATCTTCCTCTATTGATGCCGATAAGCGTATCACAGGGAAATGTTCGTTATTCGCATTCATCAACCATATTTCCTGTTCCTTATGTTTGATGGAAACAAGAAGATAACCATGTGTAGTAATCAATTCATACATAATCTGAAATAAAAAAGTTTCATACTCATTCATCTGATTCAAAAGTTCACCTCATTTCCATTCGAAGTTTATTCAAAATTTCATCAAATTCTTTTGGCAGTTCGGCATGAACAGTGATTTCTTTTTTCGTTGTGGGCTGTATAAATGATAACTGATGTGCATGAAGCAGCTGTCCATTATCCACATAGGGCTTACGATAACTGTATTTGGGATCACCGGCCACCGGATGGCCAATATATTGCATATGGACTCGAATCTGATGGGTTCTGCCTGTTTCCAAACGACATTCAACCAAAGAGAAATTATGAAATCGCTCCAAAACCTTAAAATGTGTTTTCGCCTCTTTAGAATGGACTGCCGTTACGGTCATATTCTGTCTTTCCTTGGGATCTCGTCCAATTGGCGCATCAATCGTACCAAATTCATGCGTAATCACACCATGTACCAGTGCATAATACAATCGATGCATTGTTTTTTTCTGAAGTTGCTCTACCAGTGCTTGATGCGCAAAATCATTTTTGGCAACAATCAAAAGTCCGCTGGTATCTTTATCTATACGATGAACGATTCCCGGACGTAACACACCGTTGATCCCTGAAAGATCCTTGCATTCATACATCAGACCGTTGACCAACGTATTGCTGTGATGACCGACTGCAGGATGTACAACAATGCCTTTGGGTTTGTTGATAACGATGACATCATCATCCTCATATCTTATATCCAAATTCATATTTTCTGCTTCTACATTTAACGTAGTTTCCTGAGGAAAACAAATCTCAATTTCATCATTTTCTTTGAGCCTTGTGTTGCTTTTGCATGATATACCATTGACAGTTACGTGCGCAAGATCTATCAACGTTTGTATGCGACTGCGTGATACCTCAGGTAATTGTTCTTTGATATACTTATCGACTCTTTCTCCATGATGTCTCATCTCTACGATCAAATGATGTTTCATTTTTTTAACACCAATCCTCTCTCTTCCAAAAAGATATCGATGATAATGAAAAATACTCCAATGCATAAAGCCATATCAGCGATATTAAACACAGGAAAATCATAGCCAAAAATAATGAAATCGATGAAATCACGTACATATTGAAAGCATAATCGATCAATAAAATTACCGACAGTACCAGCCATCATTAGCACAAGACCATATCGAGTAATCACATCACTTTCTTTGGCATGTTGATAAAACATCCACATCGCAATCAATGCCACAATCGTGATGATATAGAAAAACCACATTTTACCTTCCAGCATACTCCAAGCAGCACCTGTATTATGATAATATGTAAAGTTGAAAAATCCAGAAATAATTGGAATCTTTTGACCCAGCATCATATGCGAGCTTACGTAAAATTTCGTTAATTGATCGATGAGCAAAATCATCAAAAATACAAACAAATGTTTTTTCTTCATACATTCACCTTCTGAGAACTCAGAACATATTATACACAGTTTATCAAAAATTTACAAAGTTTATTCTTTATAATTTGGCAAAACTATGGTTGTATGAATAAAAAGCAGAGGTTTCATGAAACTCCTCTGCAATTTTTAATGATGTTATTCTAATACATCCTCTGATTTTTTTGTCAATAAGAAGATAGCTCCGCCAATTAGCAAGACAATAGACATTCCATTTGTGAATGGTTGTGTCGCTGTATCTTTCATTGGTGTCGAATCTGTTTTTTCAGATACAATTGCATAATAAGAATTATGCGTTGTCGTGAATTGCAGAATATCATCTTTTTGTGAAGAAGGCATTTCTGTTGCATCTCCGGTTTCTGAAATATAGAAGACTTTTAATTTTTTATTCTGCAATTCTTTGGATAATTTAATTTTTACTAGAATTGATCCATCAGGTTGATATGTGACATTATCTCTTGTCATATAAATATCAAAGATAGATTCAAATTTAAATTTGCTTAGCAAAACACGATCTTTTAATGTATTCAAGATGTTGAGAACTGCTGTCTTTTCCATTTTATCTACATGCAATTTCGTATTCTCAGGGAATTTTCCAATGACAGTTATAGTTTCTTGAGAATCTGTAATGCTATAAATATAACCAGGCTCCTCAGGATTTGTTGGTTTGTCTGGATCAACAGGTTTCTTCACCAATACTCTGATTGCTATACTCAATTTCTCTTTTGCAAGATCTACAGTTGCTTGCGTTACATTTTCATCTACATATACTGCTTTTGCATCTGTTAATACTTTGGTGAATTCTGCCCAGCTTTCTTTTGTATAATCAGTTGCCTTCAAAGCCTCTGCTTGATCAATAACATCTTTCAATGCAGTCTTATCTACAACAACAATTGGACGCTCTTGTAAATTTTTGATTGCTTCTTTTAATGTTTCTGTTGCATCATTTACAGTTGCTTGATCAGCATCATCATCTGCGTACACATTTTTCGCATCTGCCAATGCCTTTGCAAATACTTCCCAGCTCTCTGTTGTATATTCTTCTTCAATGAATGCTTCAGCAATAGCAATTTCGGCCTTTAATGCATTCTTATTTACCGGATCGGATGGATCTACCGGTCCGATTGGTTTTACTTCTAGATTTTTGAGCGCATGCTCCAAATCTTTCAACGCCTGATCTACTGCTGGTTGTTTTGCATCAGAATCCGCATACACAGCTTCTGCTGCAGCAAGCGCATCTGCAACATCTGCCCAGCTTTCTTCCGTATAGTCTGTTTCCGTTAATGCGTTGACCTTATCAATTTCCGTTTTCAACGCAGTTTTATCAACAGGAATTGTCTGTAAAGCAGCTTTTGCATCTTGTAAATTTTTCAAGGCATTGTCTACTTCATTTTGTTTTGCATCAGAATTTGCATAAGTATCTTTGGCATCTGCCAATGCATCAGCGAAATCTGCCCAGCTTTCACTTGTATAATCGCTCTGTTTCAATGTTTCTGCTTGATTGATTTCTGCTTCCAAATCCGCTTTATCAACAACCGTAACACTTGACAGATATTCTTTTGCAAGTTTTGTTACTTCAAAATACATTCTATCTGTTTCAGAATGAACCAACATTCTTTGTACTTCATCACCCGCTACTGCACTACCGTTGTGCGTTCCGGCAATAGGACGCTGCATGGAATCCACCAAAGCTGAAATTTCTGTATTGAGTTCCCCGCTTTGTTCCATCAAATATTTGGCTTTCGCAACATCGCGCATTCCCTGTTTTAACATTTCATATCGCGGAGTAGTATAAATCTCTGCTCGATACGTTGAAGTATCCAATTCGCTTCGCTCTTGAGGATAAACATACCAACCATCACCTGGTTCCCAATAACGATAAGAAACATCTCCATGCATATCATAAACATAGTTATCCCATGCCCAGCGCATATAACCGGTTGTTCCCAATGTCATCGTATACCAAATCTTCCAGTAATTGTCTCCCGGATCACTGATTAAGAAATTGGTTGGATAATCTCCTGTACAAGAATAAAGAGTTGTCGTCAATCCCAATTCATCTCTATGCGCTGTTAAAGCATTCATTTGTGCTTTATTTGTAATATTCCCTTGATTAATAGAAATATCATCTACTTTGTCCGTAAAATCATAATGCTCAGGAGCTGCATAATTCAAGGCGGAAGAAATTTTGAAGTGATTTCCTTCAGAATCTGTAACAGATTCAATCACTGTTACAGCAGCCTGCAAATCAGCAAGAGCGCGCTCGTCCATGGAAATATAAGTGATATCAAACCATCCTTTTTCCTTGGAATGACGCATGAAATCAGTTAAGAAAGCACTCCATGCTGCATCACCTGCAGTTGTACCGGCTTTCAGCGTCTCTGTTTTATTTGCGCCTGTTGCTTCATTATAATAAGTAATCTGATTGCTCCATGGCACAATACTGAAACATTTGATTTTTCCTATGCCTTTATCCGGATCAATAACTCCGGACTCAATCATGAAATTGATCCATTTATCATACCAATCATAGTCAAATTCCCAAGTACCATTAGATTTTTTCGTCCATTTTACCATTGAAGGATCGCTATAATAGGATTGATGTCCCCAAGCTTCTTCCACGATATTTGCGACAACATCATGTCCGCCAGCTGAAACATATTCTTCAATAGAGGAACGCATTAAATTAAAATGATTCTCTGTAAAATAGAAATCGTTGTTAACATCGTTGGAAATTCCGCCACTGGGATTAGATCCCAAACCTAAATAATAGTTCGCTACCGCAAATGGATGCTGCCAAATTTGAAGCTCAGTTTTTTCCAATTCCGGTTGAACAAGATCCAAAACTTCCAATTCATAAGTTAGTTCGATCGGATTCGTCAATTCATCCGCTGTAACCGTGATTTTCGCTGTGTAAGTACCAGGCACTGTGTTTTCCGGAACTTGAATGTTTACCCATGCAAAATTTGCAGAACCATTTGTTACATCATGGGCTCCACCCTTATGAATAACATCCGGAAAATCAAGTACTGTTCCTGCCATATTACGGCCATCGTTTGCTTTCACATTTTTCAACCATTTGATTTCTACATTGCTTGCATCAATTTTATTTCCGCTTCCGTCTGTAAAATCAGAAGCTGTAATGTTCACAGAATGAACATCTGCTTTCGCTAAAATATTGAGTTTGGAATTCAACTCATCACCTTTCCAAGCGACTCCGTTCCAATTTCGCACAATGTTGGCAGCCATCAAAGTATCAAAATCTCTTTGTGTTTCCAATAGTTTTTCATTACCGACAGAAACTATCAAATCCTTAATGGCAGGATCTACATTTACATCAATGGACGTTGAAACATTTGTTCCTTTTACACTCGCCACTACTTGAGTGGAAGCCTTTGTTTTACTAACGGCCTGAATCAATCCGTCAGCATTCACAGTAGCAATCGCAGGATCATTGCTGCTCCATTCAATTTCAGGTTCTTCATTGAACCAAGGTTCATAATCCAACGTGACGCTTTTTGTTTGGTTGATTCCTAAATTAACCTCTTGCACACTGGCAAATAATCTAGAAATTGGCAAATCTTCATGATAAATTTTTAAATAATCCAGTTGAATGTTACTGCCGGATTTCAGTTCAACTTTTAATGTATGCACGCTATGATCGAACTCGTCAGATTCATACAGCACTTGCTGATGCTGTGCATCTCCTGTCGTTGTTGCATCTGCTTCTCCAACTTCCACACCATCAACACTGATTTTATAAACGCCATGATTGCTATTTTTTGATCCGATGATTTGGAATTTAGTTCCAATAAAGCGCATTTCATAATATCCATTGCTTGAATAATGCTCATATCCATCATGGAAATAAGAAGGATAATATGATTCTCCACCGCCCCATGTTCCCGTATATTTTACCTTAAACATTTCATCGGTTTCTGTAGTTTTCATATCTTCTATTACTGTGAATCCGGTATCAGAGCTTCCATATACTTTCGCATAAACAAATTGTACACCATAAGTGGTTCCACTACCTGTCGAATTTGCATTACGCTTGCCCAACACCGTAACTTTTGCGCTATGATCTCCCGGAGCTAATTCAGCACTCTCATAAACCTTGACACGGTCTTGTCTGGATGATGCGTATGCATCATGCTCTGTAGCTGTTCCACCATCAATCGCAACACTAAACATCGCATGACTTGGATCTAATTTTCCATACAATTCTAATTTTGTACCATTGAATGTGATATCTATCGTTGCTCCTGCGGAATTGCTCCAATGCTCTGTTTCTCCTGGATCTGAACCACCTGTCGTTGGCCAATAGTCCCATCCACCGGCATTAGAGTTACCACTTGAATATACAAATCTTGCATCATTATCATCAACGATTTCTCCATCATCTGCTGCCTTTGTTGCAATCGCCTGATCGATCGTAATCAACGACATAAAACAACTGACAGACAAAAACAATTTTGCTAACTTATTGAACGCCTTCATGTTTAATCCTCCTTGTTTGTGTCAAATTCCTTCATATCCCAACATTAACCCACTTTGACAAATATCACCTCCTGATCTCCCTCTATAAAAGTGTACAATCGTAAACATAAGAATATAAGATAAAAGTGTAAGGTTTGAACCAAAAAACCAAGCGCTATTTTTCTTGTTGTACTCGTCTACAATGGTACAGGTTTATGGATGCATAAACGCAAAATGTATGCGTTTTCTTTCTTATATAATATAACATAAAGCAGTTTTGTTTTATTTGTAGTTTTTAGTATAATTTTTGCACTTTTTGTGAGCGATCATTAAGAAAAAAACCGCAATATGGCGGTCGTTTCTTGTACGTTCTCATTAATCACGCAGCGAAATATTTTTATGATTACTTTTTGAACAGCGAATAATCACTTTCTTTGATCCATCATAATCATGATAATGGAAAAAATATAATTTCTTTTGTTTTACGCCTTCCATAAATTGGTCAAAATACTGTAAGATTGGAAGACGATACCAATCATAATCATTGATTTTTACATGATTGTCTGATTTGAATTTATATTTCAATGCACCTTGCAATTCAATTTTCACTTCATCGTGAAGGGATTCATCATATTCAAAAATCACCTGATAATCATCATCGACATCAATACGAAGGGGCTTATGCTCGCTTGCATTTGCACTGAAATTTGTAAATGATTCCTCTTCCAAAGCATTGACTGGCTCATAACCGGATAATTCAAAGAATGTCATTGTCACACCCATCGAGACCAATATTACGGACATTCCAAAGCTTAACAGAAATCGTTTCATGATTTGCGACCTCCCTTACATAGCACGCGTTCAATCAAAGAGACTATGGACCAGCAACCAATGATTGAACCAATGATCACCAAGTAAAATCCAATGATCGTTACTCCTTGTACACTCATCTGAATTAAAAATCCTAAAGCACAGAACAGACCGATGATTGCAAGGATAAATGGCAAGGCAATCAAATATCCAATGATTTTCAATATCGTTGAGAAAATCATTGAAGATGTGGTTGCGGCTGTAGCCGTAGATTTCGTATATTCCTTTTGTTCTTCATTTCTTTTTTCCTTCTTCTCACCAGTATCTGTGAATCGATGGACTGCTTCTTTGGCTTGTTCAAAACGAAGGCTTTCTTTTACATCATCCATGATGGGCGTATCTGTACCATCTTTCCATTTTGCCCAACGCTTGGTTGCCACATGAACTAGCACGGATAAAAACAATACCAAATATATCAAATTGATGAATAAATGCCACAGACCACTCATCAAAGATCCTATACCAGATCCCAACAGCGAGCGAAACACACCACCACCGATTGATGACACAATCTCAAAAGGTATATGCACAATCGCCAAAACAATCAAAACAATCAAAATTTCAAATACGAGTTTTACCACATTATCTACATCCATACCGGTAAAACTACTCAAAATATTTTGAAACCAGATAAATACCTGATCAATCCAGTCATTCAATTTATGATCAAATGAATTTGCCTGTTTTGGATCAATATTGTAGGCATCCAAAATCTCCTTAATCATCTCATCGATATCCCCAAATGCCGCAATGGCTTCTTCTTCACTGATGCCTTCCTGTACTTTCATATCGATATGATTGATATACTCATCAATAATATCCTTGCGTTCTTCTTCTTTGATCACAGCCAGTTTTTTATTCATATAGGTGATAAATTGTTCCTTATTCATTGCAGTCACTCTCCTTAATAAAAGCATTCACTTGTTCATGAAAAGTATTCCATTCCTTTAATAACAATTGTTTTTGTTCTCTCCCTGATTTGGTCAGCCGATAATACTTGCGCGGTGGTCCTTCTTTGGATTCTTCCAGATATGTCTCAAAATAATGCTCATTGGTCAATCGTTTTAATAACGGATATATGGTTCCTTCATTGACATCGATGACCTTGCTGACTTCATTAACCAGTTCATAGCCATACATATCTTTCTTATTGACCGAAAGCAATACGATTAACTCCAAGACCCCTTTCTTAAATTGTGTGTTCATGTGAATCACCTCGCTACTATAATACATCTAGTACTTTGTAATGTCAAGTACTAAAATATAAATAGTACTTGAATATGCATAAGAGTAAATCAGATTGTAAAAAAAAACACCTTGTTTGGGTGTTCTTATAGCATAACTTCTTCAATTAATGGCTGTATTTGTGGCATTGCATCACCGATTGTGAATGCATTAAAAAGTTCATTTCGGATTTGTTCTTCCAGTGCTTGATTGGTATGAATAACAGCGAGCGCTTCACCTTTTTGCACAAAATCTCCTTGCTTTTTCTTGAGTACGATGCCGGTTTCATGTTGGATGTGATCATGTTTTTGCGACCTTCCTGCCCCCAATTTCATGGCAGACACACCAATTGTGTGCGCACAGACATCCTGGACAAAACCGTTCTTAGTTGACAAAAGTTCTATCTGCATATTTGCTTTTGGCAAACGATTTGGATCTGTGATTTGTAAGACATCGCCGCCTTGATATGCAACCATCGCCAGGAATTTTTCTAGTGCCTTCCCATTTTCAATCACTTGTTTCAGTTTATGTATTCCATCTTCACGATCTTGTGAAAGATGCGTTTTTGTCAATAACAGACTGCCAGCCTCTAGACAAAGCTGCGTGAAATCTTTACTGCCTTTACCTTGCAGCGTTTCGATGGCTTCCTTTACTTCTAAAGCATTGCCAACTGCATTTCCTAAAGGCTGATTCATATTGGTAATCATTGCGCATGCTTTTTTATGAAATCGCTTGGCGATATCCAACATGGCTTGTGCAAGCTTTCTTGCTTTTTCCGATGTATTCATAAATGCGCCGTTTCCGTATTTCACATCCAAAAGAATCGTATCTGCACCCATCGCAAGTTTTTTCGACATAATACTGGATGCGATCAAAGGAATGGAATCAACGGTGGCGCTGACATCGCGTAAGGCATATAACAAACGATCGGCAGGCACCAATGTATCCGACTGTGACACGATGGCCAAGCCGATATCTTGTACTTGCCGCATAAAATCATCTTCGCTTTTGTTTATTTGAAAACCGTGTATGGATTCCAGTTTATCAAGTGTTCCTCCTGTATGTCCAAGACCCCTGCCGCTCATTTTAGCCACGCATAAACCACATGCCGCAACCATAGGCGCCAGTGCCAATGATGTTTTATCGCCCACACCTCCAGTTGAGTGCTTGTCGCATATGGGTGTGTGAATTGGGGAGAGATCTATGATTTTCCCACTGTGTAACATCGCTTCTGTCAAACAAAATTGTTCCTCATCGCTCATACCTTGAAAGCAAATGGCCATACATAAAGCACTGACCTGATAATCGGGAATGTCTCCTTTTACAAAACCATCTATCCAGTAATCTATTTCTTCCTTGCTCAAATGATGTCCCTGTTTCTTTTTTTCGATGAGATCGACAAAGCGCATATGGTTCACCTTCTTTTATTTTTTTCGATAATGAATAATGATAAAGCCCTCTTTTTTTTCTTTGCTAACGATAAGATATGATTGCG
The DNA here is from genome assembly GCA_910576345.1 of Erysipelotrichales bacterium. Lineage (GTDB taxonomy): Bacteria > Bacillota_I > Bacilli_A > Erysipelotrichales > Erysipelotrichaceae > C-19. The sequence continues at coordinate 30,459 of CAJTIT010000020.1, read as the reverse complement.
GATCATAGGTTGGAAAATAGGTATCTGCTTTATGTGTTCCTTCTACAAGTGAGATCCACAGTTCATCCGCATAGCCAATGCATGCTTCATAAATTTTTGCGCCACCACAGATATACAACGGCTCTTGTTTTGATTTCCGGTCGTTTAAAAACGCTTCTAAATCATGTATGACAGTCACGTCTTCATCCTCAAAACGATATGCTTTATTATTGGTTGCCACATACGTATGACGTTTAGGCAACGGCTTTTTCATCGCTTCAAATGTAGTTCTTCCCATCAATATGTCATGATGCAGCGTTACACGTTTGAAATGTTTTAAATCTTCCGGAAGATTCCATGGCATCCATCCATTATGTCCAATGGCTAGTGTTTCATCATGAGCCACAATCAGCGAAATCATTAGACGGACACCTTACCTTTAATAGCAGGATGAGATACATAATCCATCAGTTCCATATCTTGATAAGTGAAATCTTCAATGTTTTGAATATTTGGGTTCAGTCTCAATTTACACAGTTTCATCGGTTCTCTTGTGATCTGTTCCTTAATCAAATCAATATGATCCAAATAAATATGTGCATCCCCAAACGTATGGACGAACTCTTTTGCTTCATAACCGCAAACCTGCGCCAACATATGTGTAAACAAACTATAAGATGCAATATTGAATGGTACGCCTAAAAATACGTCTGCGCTTCTTTGATACAGTTGACAAGACAAATATTTCTGATCGGTACTCACGTAAAACTGAATGAATGCATGACAAGGTGGAAGCGCCATATCTTTGATTTGTGCCGGATTCCACGCACAGATAATATGACGACGTGAAAATGGATTGTGTTTTAAACCATCGACGAGTTCCTTTAATTGGTCAACGCCAAAAAAATCACGCCACTGTTTTCCATAGACAGGCCCTAATTGGCCATATTGCGCTGCAAATGCATCGTCTGATTTGATTTTTTCAACAAAAGCTTCCATTGTTTCACCATGAAACGCTTCTGATTTCTGAAAAGTTTCATAAGGCCAGTCATTCCAAATGCGTACATTTTTTTCCACCAGTGGTTGGATATTGGTATTGCCGGATATGATCCAAATCAATTCTTCCGCAATGCCGCGAAAATATACTTTTTTTGTTGTCAACAGTGGAAAGCCTTCACGCAGATCCATGCGCATCTGATAACCAAATACAGATTTTGTACCGGTTCCGGTGCGATCCTGACGAATTTCGCCATGTTTTAGTATATGCTTACATAAATCAAGATATTGTTTCATGTTGTTGTTCTCCGTTTCTTCTTAGTTGTTGTATTTCATCTTCGCTTAAATAGCGCCACTCTCCCAAATCAAGAGATTCATCCAGCCATAGGTCACCGAAACGAATGCGTTTCAGATACACGACATTGTGCCCCAACGCTTCCATCATGCGTTTGATTTGATGAAATTTACCTTCCTGTATCGTTAAATGAAGGATGCAATCATCGTATTCTTTCACAATAGCAGGCTTGGTAGTAAAATCTTTTAGTTGAATTCCCTGCGCAATCTGGCGCAGATCATCCTTTGTAAGGGGTGTATCCAAATGAACTTCATATTCCTTGTCCACATGATGTTTGGGCGATAATAAGCGATGTGCCAATTTTCCATCATTGGAAATTATCAATAACCCTTCGCTATCTTTATCCAATCGCCCAAAAGGAAACATTCCTTTAACAAACACTCCTTCTAAACAGTCCATAATGGTTTCATGAACACAATCATCGGTGGCACTGATGACACCGGCAGGTTTATTTAACATCACATACGTGTATGTTTCATAAATGATAGGTGCACCGTCAACTTTAATGATGTCCGCTGTTTCATCGATTTGCGTTTTATCTTTGACATTCATCTGATCGTTTACGGTAACACGATATTCTTTTATCAGTTGCTTGACCTCTTTACGTGTGCCAAATCCACTGTGGGCCAAGAATTTATCCAAGCGCATCATGACGCCTTATGATGAAACAGCTTTTTGAAATCAAGATGCAACAGATTCTGCGGCAAACCAAAGAAATACGTTATACCAAAATACATCGTAAGTGAAATCAATCCGTTAATTCCTAGCTGACAGATACCGATCAGTCTGCCATTTCCATATCCAACAAGTCCCATGCTTGACAATAACATAGAGCATCCATAGAGTCCTGCAATACCGATCAAAATAACAAGCAGTTTTCTTAATGTATAGATCCATTTCAGTTCAAACTGTTTTGAGAGTGCATGAGCACTTAACAAAATCAATGTTCCCATACTAATGATGGAAGCCATAATCATGCCGGGATAACCAAACCATGCCAACATCGGATACGTTATCATCAATTTGATGCCGGCATTGATTGCCAAATTGCGCAAGTTTTTCTTTCGCATTTCCACTGCCATTAGCAATGTTGTAAAAATCGGCGCAATGGTGCCTAAAAAGGCATCAACGGAAAACCAGCGAAGAACATCTGCACAAAGCTCCAGTGCTTCTTGTGCCGCAATCATATCGGATCCGGCTGGCGGAAACATGCATGCGTAAATCGGCTTTGCATAGGCAAACAGACAAAATGAGATCGGAATGCCAATATAAAGTACGATTTCAATGCATTCATAAATATTTTTTCTGACCAACGCATATTGTTGATTGGTTAAGGCGCTGGTAATATGCGGAATAATGGCACTGGTAAATCCAGGCGCTAAAATCATAGGAATGGACATCAATTTCAGCACACCGTAATTGATGGCGCCAACAACCAAAATCACTTCTTGTGATGCATGTGCAGATAATGCACCATCTTTCATGTAATAGGCTTCCAATCCATTCTTCAAATAAAATGTATTGATGATATTATCACAATATCCCAAAATTGCTGAAATCAAAAATGGTAATGCGATGAAAACCAATTCCTTATACAAACCACGCTGATCCGATTTATGTACAACTTTTCGATGTTCCATCCGGCTCTTAATTTCTTTCATTTGTTTATGGTCATACAGTTTGATATGCAAAATCGCAAGCACGGCCGCAATGCTGGTGGACATGGCGCCAAAATAAACAGACCATACGTGATCCGCATGAAACATATACACCGCAATCGCGCTAGCCCCAAGCAGAAACGCCACTCTGGCAATTTGTTCCAGCACTTGTGACAATGCATAGACTTCCATATGTTTCAACCCTTGATAAAAGCCACGCATACCGGATAGAATTGGCACAACAAACAATGCGACAGCAATAATGATAAGAACGTTTCTCATCGCATCCATATTGGTGGCGCCTTCCGGCAATAACATCGACGCAAACGGCGCTGACATCACAATCATAAACAACATCGCCACAAGCCCCAGTCCGATCATCAATCGATTGGAAAGGCGTTTGATCAATAACGATGTCTGCATATCTCCCTGCGCTGCATATTTCGCAACCAACGTTGCAATCGCAAATGGAAAACCGGCGGTGCAAATATTCAGCACATACGTATAAATACTAAATGCAACACCATAAATCGCAATGTTTTCACTTGTATGTAATAAAGAATTAAACGGAATCGCATAAAACAAGCCAATGAATTTCGCAAAGAAAATGCCGGCGGAAGAAATCAGACCGCCTATAACAATCGACTGTTTTTGCTTTGACATGACCTCATTTTTCATTGTTCTGTCCGCTCACTTGATCTTTTTGGTATTCATATGTATAGGTAAAGAATACTGTCTTAGTATTAACTTGTGCATAATCTTTCCAATTGACTTGCACATACAATGTAAATTTCGGTGTTTTACTGACCCCCTCCAATACGATTCCTTTCACAAAATTTTTCTCTTTGTTTTCTTGGTTTGGTATCATGGAATACATATCGTCATTCATCAGTCCAATGAATGGGTACTGCCCATTAGCCGTTTTGTCGACAACCATCATTTGTATGTTGTACATGGCAATGCGTGGTTCATCTATTGTGATTTTATAGCGATATTCTCCATTTTTATCTTCTGAAACATCCAATGTATGTGTAAAAGGGATGTCTTTTGACTGCACCCCGTTATTATCCAGAATGGATTCCACAAAACTGTTATATGTATATTGAAAATCTTTATCACTTTCCACTTTTTGGGTACAGGCAGAAAGCAAGACCACGACAAGTCCCAAAACCATCCATTTTCGCAAGTGTAATCACCTCGCTAACATTATAACATAACCACACCCTTCAAGATAGAACAGATGTATAATTTTTGTAATTTTATAAAAAAAATAAAGTGTTATATGTGCATTGTCCCCTCTTGAAAATCCTTTGCGACAAATGAGATAAAGTAAAACGTAATGTGCATTGATATCGCTTTGATAGGATAACTTGCCAATATCGAGCAGAAAACAATAAATTATGTTTCTGTACCTACTTTAAATTTTGCTTTTTTTATAAGTACTATGCTTGTCATTTGAACAGATCCATCAAAACAAGCATGCGTATTGTGATTTAGATAACAATAAAAGACATATATTCTTTATGTTATTTCATGAAAAAAAACAATCCGAAGATTGTTTATTTGCCGCATTCGCTACGGAAAGACGCACATTTGGTTTCGCTGCATTCATTGGGCATGATACAGTCATCACAGCCAACGCTGATGCAGTTTGCGCTACAATGATTATCCTTATGGAACACACAAGAATGTACGTTGCACAATATTTCTGTCTTGTTCTGCATTGCATAACACCTCCATGCTGTTAGTATGGCACGGTCATGGACGATTTATCACGATAAATGATCATCGCGCTGAAACAAAAAATCTGCCCGTCCGCATCACTTGCCACAGCCGTTGCGAATTTGATGTCAAATAGCTGTATCGAAGGATGCGCATTTAGAAATTGGTTGATGTCATCCATAAGATCTTCTTCATGTTCCTCATCAAAGACTTGTACCTGAATCATTGTTATCACCGCTCATCATTATAGTGAAAAGCAATCACAGATTCTGGCATTTTTTGTCGGTTTGTAAAAACGCATCAATTTGATGTTCTGCTTGTTTTGAGATGGGAACTAGCGGAAGCCGCAAAGCGTTTTCACAGATTCCTTTTTGATGCAGAATATATTTGATGGCGCTTGGCGAACATTCCAAAAAAGATATCTCCGCACGACGTATCAGATCGCTTTGTTTTTGTTCATCCAAATCGATCAGATCTTCTTTAATCTGCGTTAAAAACGCATTGCTCATCACAGAAATCAAACCACTGAGACCCTTGCCGATTCCTTGATAAAATGTTTTATCTTCACCACTGTACAGTTGTTTATTTGGAAAACGCCGGTGAAGCCGTTCAATCAGCGCATAATCGTCGCTGGCATGTTTCAGCGCTACAATTTGATCACATTCTTCAAACAATCGGATGATTGTTTCTTCTTCAAACTGCACACCGCAGCGTCCATACACCTGATACAGCATGATTGGGATATTGGTTTGATTCGCAATTGTTTTAAAATGCATATACAGTCCTTCTTGGGAGGGCTTGTTGTAATACGGAGTGACCAATAAAACACCGGCGATGTCATAATAGGATGCCTTGCTGACTAAGCGTAGCGTCTCTTGCGTATTATTGGTTCCACATCCAAACCATATCGGAACCTTGCCTTTGGTTCGATACTGAATCCATCGAAGCACATCAAAACGTTCATGTTCGCTTAAACACGCTGTTTCCGCCGTCGTTCCGCAAACGATCAAGCCATCCACTCCCTGATCGATTTGTTGTTGAATAAGTTTGTCCAATGCCGGATAATCAATTACTCCATTTGTTTGAAAAGGCGTTATAAGCGCTGTCATTATTTGAAAATCTTTCATAGGTGCCGCTCCCTTAAAATCGGCTGAATTTGTTTGTTCTCAAAAGCCTTATCCAATGTTTCTTCCATTGTCTCCCATACCGCCACAACACTGAGCGGTTTTTTATCGGGCGCATCTTGCGCAATGGGCATCACATACAAATGTTTCATTGAAAACAAGCGAAATAAATTTTCTCCACTAATACCAAGCGCATCGTTGCTGGAAAAGCCAATAACGATATTTTTCTGATTGCGAATCATCGCTTTCATTGCCAATGTTAGCGGTGAATCATAAATTCCATGAACAAATTTGGCACATTGCGTTGCGGTGCATGGGGCAACAAGCATCAAATCGTATGGATTCATCGGTCCGATTTTTTCCGCTTCCACCAACGTATGAATGATGGGTGTAGCACTAATTTCTTCCAGTTTCGTGATAAACGCATTCCGCTCAAAAAAACGCGTTGTGGTGTAATAAACAGATTCACTTACGACAAAGGTCAGTTTATTTTTCTTTGACAGCGCTTGAAACTGTTTCAATACGTTCTCATGATTACAAAACGATCCGCTAATGCCTATCAGAATATGCTTATTTTCCATCCTGTATCTTCCCCCTTACATAATCTGCGATCAATTTGCCGCTACTTTCATAAGCAACCATATTAGGCAGATTGCCCGCCTTGATAACGCGAATATCTTGTTTCAAAGCGGCGTCATAATCAATCACATCCGGTGTTGCAATATCAATGATCAGCGGTTTATTATGCCATCTTGTCAACAATTCACGATCCAAGACAATCGACGGTGATGTATTGATAATAACATCACCGCAAGAACCTTTTCGATAATCGGCAACGTTAACAAAACGTCCTTTTTCATCTGTATTTCTTCTCACGATACGAATGGGAATTCGCAAGGCATCGAGCCATTTTGCAATTTCTCTGCCGCATGCGCCATAACCGATAATGTCCACTTTTACATCTTGGATGGATCGACCGGTATGATCAATCAACAGAAAAAGCGTCCCCTCCGCAGTAAAAACTGCATTTTTCCGTTTGATTTCTTCATCTTGCATATAGTAATGTACATGTGGAAAATCATGAAGAAATGGTTGTGGAATACCGGCAAAGATTTTTTTCTCCTGCATTCTTTGCCAGAATGATTTTGGTATTATGATTTCTTTCCCTGATGCATAAAGCGAACCGGTTGAAGTCAGTCCCTTGACAGGCAAAATCAACGCATCTGCGTCATCGATTCTATCAAAGTCGGTATAAGCATTAATCAAAACCGTTTCATAATCGTTTGCCAAAGAAAAATACACTTCCTGCATTCTTTGATCACTGTTCACAATTGCCAGTTTCAAAATCTTGCCCCCTTTACCTTATACTATGTGGCAGATGCCCAAAGGTACATGGGAATTTAAAAAAACGCCCTTTCATTTTGAAAGAACGCTTAGTTTATTGTTTTATTTTAGGCTAGTTCAATCACAAAGTAATTACGCTTGCCTTTTTTAATCAACGTACAGTTATCACAAATCGCATGTTCTTTTTGAATGACCGTTGATAAATCATGTACTTTTTCTCCATTGATTTGAATCGATCCGCCGTTGATGAGTTCTCTGGCTTCACGCTTGCTGGAAGCAATATGGGCATTTACTAACACATCCACCAAAGTCAAACCGTTTTCCACAGGGCGCTTTTCAAAGTTTGCGAGTGCATCTTTGAGTTCTGCCTTGTCCAGTTCTTGGATGTTGCCTTTAAAGAAACAATCGGTGATCTTCAACGCCTTATTTAATTCTTCTTGTCCGTGCAGCGTTTCTACGACTTCGCCAGCCAACGCTTTTTGTGCCAATCGCTTATGCGGTTCGGTTTTGACGCTTTGTTCCAATGATTCAATTTCTTCTTTGGATAAGAACGTCAAACGCTTTAAGAATTCAATAACTTTGGCATCTTCCGTATTGAGCAGAAATTGATACAATGCATAAGCAGATGTTTTGTTTTTATCCAGCCAAACGGTACCGGATTCGCTTTTTCCAAATTTCGTCCCATCGGATTTGGTTATCAAAGGCATCGTAAGACCGTAGCATTTGACATCTGTGCCGTGTTTCTTGCGTATCAGATCCAAACCGGACGTAATGTTCCCCCACTGATCCTGTCCACCGATTTGAAGACGGCAATCATAAGTCTCATACAAATGCAGAAAGTCCAATGATTGTAAAATCATATAAGAGAATTCTGTATAACTAATACCAGTTTCCAAGCGCCGTTTGACGGTATCCTTGTTGATCATCGTATTGATGTTGAAATGCTTTCCATATTCACGAAGGAAGTCGATAACGCTGATATCTTTGGTCCAGTCCAAGTTATTGACCATTTGAAAGCCAAAGAGTTCTTCCATCTGTTTGCTTAAACATTCATAGTTATGGGTGAGGGTTTCTTTTGTCAACATCTCACGCTCACCGCTTGCCTTTGGATCACCGATAAAGCCGGTCGCTCCACCTACCAGCATAATCGGATGATGTCCTGCTTCTTTTAGTCGTCTTGCGGTTAACAATGAGGAATAATGTCCGATGTGCATACTGTCTGCGGTTGGGTCGGTTCCGATATAAAACGTCAATTCTCCTTCATTGAGTTCTTTTTCCAACTCCGGACTTGTAATATTATCGATCAGTCCTCTCCATTTCAATTCTTCAAATAATGTCATAATTTCTGCTCCTTTTCTTATTTTGGATAAAAAAAACGCCCTATTCCAAGGACGCTGTTTGCGTGGTACCACCTTAGTTCATCCGTTTGGATGCACTTTCCATCTCGTAACGTGAGATGATTTGACGTCCTTATTTTTGATAAGGAAGCTCCAAGCTGTATTCTCTGAAGATGCGCCAATGATTTTCAGCGGCCATCATCTCTCTAAAGACGCATACTTTCAGATACTTTGTCTCTTCTTCGCTCTATTCAAATAGTATAGGGATTTTTTTAGGAAAGTCAAGTTTTTATTTGTTTTGTTGGATTTTGTCATTCTATTATTTATGCAAATCTGAAGTATGCAATGTTTTAACGGATTTTAAAAATGCTTGTATATCTTCATATACTTCTTCTTTTCCGCGTTCGTTGAGAATCTCATGGCGCATTTGCGGGTATAGTTTACTGGAAACATGTTCATAACCCAATTTCTCCATAAATCTTACGGCTTCATGAAATTTATTTATGTTCACAATGCAGGGATCATCACTGCCCGCAATAAAGAAAATCGGCAGCTGTTTGTTCAACAGTTTCCAGTTGTCTTCGTCGTACACGTTTGAAATCAATGTAAATAAATTCTGAAATCCGTTTAATGTAAAGACAAAGCCGCAGGCAGTATCATCGTCATATGCTTTCACCACATTGTGATCCGAACAGATCCATGCATTGGGACTCTCTTCATGGAAACGTTTTTCATTTTTGGAGAATGCAAGATGTTGAATCATGGGGCTTCGATATTGCGCATGTTTCCATTTTTCCATTAATTTCGCCACAATGTTTCCCATCCATGCCATACGGTTTTTGCTGGGAGATCCGCAGATAATCAAACCATCCAGTTCATAATCGTATTTTTTTGTATAAGCTCGTGCAAGTAAAGAACCCATGGAATGTCCAAACAATACATAAGGTAATGTAGGAAACCGCTGTTTCATCAAATACGTCAATTGGTGTACATCTTCCATTAGGTAAGTGCCTGTTGTATCATAAAAGTATCCAAGATCTTCTTTTGTTTTCACACTCTCTCCATGCCCTCGATGATCATGAATCACACAGATCCAACCACTCTTTGCCATTGCTTCCATGAACGGTAGATAGCGTTCTTTATGTTCGCTCATCCCATGAACGATTTGTAGGATGCCACAAGGATTTTCAGGTATCTCAATCAAACAATGAATCGTAAGCTGATCTTGAAAGCTTGAAAATGTAAATGTATGTTCGATCATAAAATTTTCCGCCTTTCTTTGTGCTATCATACCGCAAATGATTCATTTTCTCAATAGGTATATGATCTTTTTTAGGTCCATTTGAATTTTATATGAATTTGTCTTCTCAGTGAGGAAACGATACATTTATAAATAGGATAGCCTGTATTATAATAAAACATGCATTCTTGTGAATATTTTCATAGAAGATGATTAAAAAATATGATATAGTGTTAAAAAAAGAAAGGAGAGCTTTATGAAAGCATGCGGTGTTATATGTGAATACAATCCATTTCATTATGGACATGCATATCATCTCCATAAAAGTCGTGAAATTACCGGCTGTGACGTAATGATTTGTGTCATGAGCGGCAATTTTGTACAGCGTGGCGAACCGGCAATAACCGATAAATGGAGTCGTGTGAAAACTGCACTTCAACATGGCGCTGATTTGATCATTGAGCTTCCGTTTGCCTATGCGACACAGAGCGCTCGCTATTTTGCAAAAGGCGCAGTAACATCTTTGGCACTGGCACATGTTTCCGATATCGTGTTTGGCAGTGAATGTGGTGATATCGACCGCTTGATTCAATTAGCTACGCATCATGATCATCCTGATCATTTCAAAAAGAGCGTTTCTGTGCCAAAAACATATGAAAAACTTTATGGGACACATTTGCCCAATGATATTTTAGGTATCAATTATATCAAAGAAATGAAACCATATGACATTACGCCGCATTGTATTCAGCGTACCAACCGTTATCATGATCGTCATTTGACAAAAAAGTTTGCCAGTGCAAATGCACTTCGTGACGCCTTGTTTGACAATAAAGACATCTCTGTATATACGCCAATGTATGATATTTTGGCAAAGCATGCACTGGATGATTATTATAGGTATATCCAAGGTTTATTGTTCAGTTTGCCAAAAGCTTATCTTCAATCTTTGTTTCTGATGGATGAAGGCATTGAGCAGCGTCTGATCACTGCCGCAAAACAATGTAATTCCTTGAATGCATTCTTAGAATCGGTGACCTGCAAACGTTATACGACTTCCAGAATACGCCGTACATTGATTCATTTGCTTAACCAGACTACGAAAACAGAAATCAATGCGCTTCCTTCCTTAGCGCATATTCGTGTCCTTGGTTTCAATTCTGTTGGGCAGCGCTATTTGAAAACGCTGAAAGAACATGAAGAAGTACGAGTCGCTATGAAATTCACACAAGTTCCACTTCCCTATCGCTCCATGGAATTAAGATCTGCCTATATGTATGATTTCATGAATCCAAATGATCACGCGGTGGAAAAAGAAAAAGGATCGCCGATAAGAGTATGATGTTTATCATTGTTACCATCTTGATACTTTTAATTCCTTTTTTATTTATTCGAAAAGCCGAATATAAAGTTCATGAAAAATGGGATGCGATTTTGGTATTGGGATGTCCTTGTAATGCGGATGGTTCCTTGTCTTTCAAGCAACGTGAACGTTTAGAAACTTGTGCGCGTTATGTAAATCGATACGGATGTACCCGTGTCTTGATTTCCGGAGGTGCCGTTCACAATGCTTACGTGGAAGCAGAAGTCATGAAAGCTGCTTTACAGGCATCCTTATCAGAATGCGTAATTGATTGCGAATGCAAAGCACGCAATACATTTCAGAATTTTAAGTTTACGAAAGAACATTTCGATGTTTCGAAAATTCTGGTCATTACCAGTTCTGCGCATTGTCGAAGAGCCTTCTTTTTCGCAAGAAAGTTTTTTCCTCATGCATATATGGCAAAAGCATATAAAAAGGATCCATGGAAAGATTATATCATAGAATATCTACGCTTATGGAATGTTTTATATTGGGAAGTATTCTTAAAACTGTTCAAATCATAAACAATAAAAAAGATGAATGCATTACATCATATAAATGCGTTTCATCTTTTTTCATTTGTATTGTCGTTTCTTACCAATGTGTAAACAATAATAAGCCGGATTATTCTGCGTTTAGATTAGATACGTTATGATAAACATTCTGCACATCATCCACATCGTCCAGTAAGCGAATCAATCGTTGGAACAATTCCAAATCTTCTCCTGCAAGCTCCACATATTCATTGGGCAGCTGTGTGAGTTCCAAAATATCAAAGGTTACATCCGGAATCAACTCATCAATTGCTTCTTTCGCCTTGTTTAAATCTTGCGGCGCAACGGTAATGGTCATGTGTCCTTCTTCGACTTCGATATCTTTTAAATCGACTTCTGCCATAATCAATGCGTCCATCATCGCTTCTTCATCCTCATAGGCAATCGAAATCATGCCGACTTTTTCATAATTGAATGATACGGATCCACTGACACCCATTTTCGCATGGGATTTATTAAAACATGCGCGAAGATCTGCGATGGTGCGGTTTGTATTATCTGTCAGGCAGTCGATGATCACCGTCGCTTGTCCGCCTGCGCCAAATCCTTCATAGCTTGCTTCTGAATAGTTTTCTCCGGTTCCACCTTTTGCCTTTTCGATCGCACGTTTGATGACATCTGCCGGTACTTGGTTGGCTTTCGCACGTTCAATCACTTTTTTTAATGTTGCGTTCATATCAGGATCAGGAACGCCGTTTTTCGCTGCGACTAAAATTTCTTTACCATAACGTGAATATTTTTTTGCTTTTGCGGCTGCGGTTTTTGCCATAGATGCAGCACGTACTTCAAAATGTCTACCCATTCTTTCATCACCTTCCGAAAATTATGCGTGAATAGTATATCATAGCCTTATCATATTAGCAAATTTTTTCTGGTTTTCACCTATGTTTTCAATCACATCTTTTTACTTATTTTCCTTATTTTATATTTATGAATGCGATGTCAAAAACAGACGCACGGTCTTTTTTTTGTTTCAGTTGTTTGATTAAGCATTTTTAAGATTTCAATTATGATGATTTGTCTTTTTATGTGTCACTTGATACATGTAAAAAATAAATGTTACCTTTTGAGATAGATCCTTTTGAATTGATCGTTTTACATTTAAAGTATATCATAAGAATTTAAAAAAAATACAAGATATTTCAATAATTAGTTCCGGTATAAAACAAAAGATTTTGATAAATACAAAAAAAGAAGTATTAAGAACGATTAAAGTAATACTTCCCATGTTTCATTTGAATTTGGTGAACAATCGCATCATTCTCATGTTTCCATTTTTGTAAATCGTTTAATAACACTTCAATCATACGATAAATGTAAACGGAGATTTTTCTCATTTCTACGATTGTATATTCTCCCTCCATTCCTTTTGTAAACAGCATATCAATGTTTTTGGTAAATGTTTCTACGGAAGATATCAAAATATCATGTTCCTTTAACATATGATACTCTTTTTTAAAATGCTTCATCTCTTGATTGAGATAAACAAATGCCTTATTCAACTCCATCTGTTTTTTTTCATCATGCGGATCCACTTTTTCCAAACGCTTTACAAATGATTTAACCTTGATATTCAACAACTTCAAAGCGCCCATGACTTGAAAGACACAGGCATTCTTTTCTTCATAAATCTGTAATTCCTTTCGCAGTGCTTCACTCATTTCATGATCCCTCTCGATGTTCATCTATTATTTTACCATAAAAGTATATGGTTGAAAATGGAGGAACATGCAAAAAACAAAGCTTTCTGTACTAGAAATCATTGGTAAGCTCAAACAGAAAGGCGTCCTGATCAGACAAATTCACTTGATCAAGCACCGGACACATATTTTGTGCGACACAATCTTTGTTATTATCAGAAGAAAATAGCCACCATGGTCCTTTATCCATATCCTGTCGATGCCCCAGAAGCGAGGTCAACAATGCGCCATACGTACTGTCTTCCATGACTGCCTGTAATGATGTTTCTTCTTCCAGCAGTTCTTTCAATGTCAAAGCATCGCTTTTCACTGTAAACGACTGTTTGTTTCCATCGATCAACACATCGATGAAAATCGTTTTCTCTCCTTCTTCTTGTTTGCTTGTCCATGACCATGTACCTAATGCGATCAAGCATATCAAAGCAATCCCAATGGCAATCCATTTCGTATTTTTTTTCATCCTTCATTCCCTCTTTCCTTTTCTAGTTTTGACATCTGCAAATACAAAGGATCAAACAGCAGCATGCATGTGACAAAACTTAAAATTCCCTGAATCAAACTTGTTTTCAAACCCATCAGTACATACACAAGCGTTGCCTGTTTGCCAAACAACAGAAACGGCAGATCCAGCAACTGTCCACATAAAAACGACAGACACCCGCAGACGATACACAAACATAACGGGTGTTTCATCAAAAACAGCTTCCATGAAGCAATGATCCATGCATATAACGGATAAATCATCAGATAAAGCAGTGTCCAAAGCGTTATGCCCATCACCATCATATTTAAAAGCGCAAACACGATGCAGGATACAATCGCTGTTTTTTTTTGAAACACGCTAGCGAACAATACAATTGTGAAAGTAATCAGTTCCAAATACAATATATTGGAACAAAGCTGAAATACACAAACCATGATCGCAGCCATGAATGCGATTTGAGTTAGCTGACGTGCCTTCATTTTTTTCGTCGATCCTTTTGTGTTTGTTTCTGATATGGCGGTATGAGACATTTTGAACCAAAGCCAATCAAGTCTTGACGACCTGCCCGTATCAATGCTTTATGTACCAGATGATAATTCTTTGGATAATTAAACTGCATCAATGCACGCTGCATCGCTTTTTCTTCATACGTTTTTGCGACATACACCGGTTTTAATGTTCTTGGATCCAAACCGGTATGATACATGGCAGTCGATAGCGTACCCGGTGTTGGATAAAAATCTTGTACTTGTTTTGGAACATAATGAATTTTTTTTAAGTAACAGGCCAGTTCAATAGCGGCTTCCAGATCACTTCCCGGATGTGAACTCATCAAATAAGGCACAAGAAACTGTTTTTTATGAAACTGCTCATTTTTCTTATGATATTTCTCAACAAATTTCAAGTATAGTTCTTTCCTTGGTTTTCCCATTTTATCCAATACTTTTGCGCTGATATGTTCCGGCGCAACTTTTAGCTGACCGGAGATATGATACTGTACCAATTCATCAAAAAATGTGTCGTCCTTGTCATACATGAGATAATCATAACGAATACCGGAACGAATGAACACTTTTTTGATATTGTCAATGGCGCGTAGCGCTCGAAGCGTATCCACATAATCGCTGTGATCCACCTTTAAGTTTGGACACGGTTTTGGAAACAAACATTCTTTGTGAATACATGCACCATGTTTTTTCTGCTTGTCACATGCCGTTCTTGAAAAATTGGCAGTAGGTCCTCCAACATCGTGTATATATCCTTTGAAATTTGGCATTTGTGTGATGATTTTTGCTTCATTCACGATGCTTTCTTTCGATCTTGTGGAAATGATGCGTCCTTGATGATGCGTAATGGCACAAAACGAGCAGGAACCAAAACATCCACGATTGGATACGATGGAAAACTGTACTTCTTCAATGGCCGGAACATAGTTGTATTTTGGATGAAACGTTCGCTCATATGGGAGTGCATAGGTGAAATCCATTTCTTCCTGTGTAAGAGGAAGCGGCGGTTGATTCTGCACAACATACCATCCTTCATAAGGTTCTATCAGATTTTTTGCATGAATCGCATCGATATTTTCATGTTGAATGCGAAAACTTTTGGCATATGCATATTTATCCTGTTGGATTTGTTGGAAAGATGGAAGAACGATCGCATCATTTACATACTGAATATCTTTTGTCTTCCAACAAGTGCCGCGAATATAGCACAGATCCTTGGCCTTTAATCCACTGTTCAAAGCATCTGCGACTTCAATGATCGTATTTTCTCCCATTCCATACATGAGTAAATCCGCCTGTGAATCGATGAGTATGGATCGACGTACCGCATCATCCCAATAATCATAATGTGCCAATCTTCTTAAACTCGCCTCAATGCCGCCAATCAAAACCGGTTGATTGGGAAACAGCCTTTTTAAAATCTGTGTATATACGATAACGGCACGATCCGGACGCTTTCCCATTACACCATTGTCGCTATAAGAATCTGAATCTCTTCTTCGCTTATTAACGGAATAATGATTGACCATAGAATCAATATTACCGCTGCTGATAAGAAAGCCTAATCTTGGTTCACCAAATTGAAGAAATTCTTCATCATTGTGCCAATCTGGTTGCGCTAGAATGGCACAGCTATAACCAAATGCCTGTAATGTTCTTGTGATAATGGCCACGCCAAACGAAGGATGATCAACGTATGCGTCACCGCTGACGTAGATGAAATCCACTTGATCAAATCCTTGTGCAATCATTTCTTCTCTGGTTGTCGGTAAAAATGCCATGAAATTCACCTCAATTTCCTTGTTCATTTTATCATGTCCTATTAGAAATAGAAACGATTATTTTTACAATTCTATGAAAAGAAGATACCTTACATTGATATCTCTTCTTCCAGCCATTGACCTATTTTATGAAACACAATATATTCCGCATAAGAATCCAAAGCACAATACTCTAAAAGCTGTTGTTTGATTTCTTCAGCGTTATTCGTTTCGGATAATTCCCGCCATTTTATGACAGCTTCCAAACCATAGGAAACAGCCAATTTGTGATAATCATGTTCTGAAAAGATTTCCACCAGCTTTTTTAGAGAATAGAGTCCTTTCATCCGAATATCGTAAATACTTCCTGTTTCAAAGGGCAATGATAAATCCACCATGCGATTACACAAGGAATCCAGTTTCTTCTTATAGATGGGAAACTGTTTGGATAGCTGTATCAGTCGCAGTTTCTCTGCGCCTTCCATATTATAAACAAGAATCGATCCTTCTTTTGGTATATGTGCAAGTAGATGCTCAATGAATGCGATACGACAATCCCCTTGTCCAAGAAATTCTTCATGACGTAAAGGTGTTTCGGGGGCATCCTCTATGTGGAGAGAATACTGAAACGTGATGACATCAAACGGACGCATTCGTTCATAAGGAGGATAGACAAACGTATCCCATTCAAAATCAAGATAAGAAATTGGATATTGGATATTATTCTTGATCCAGCTTTTTACCGCAAATCGATCGATGAAAAAACCATTGTTTCTAGCGGCCATCAATTGTGCATATTGAAGGCGGTTGCCTTCCAGTACGCTCACATCAATCGTTCTCATATCATCATATCCGCCCTTTTCCAAATCATACTTACCGCCAGTCTGCATAAGATAATGAACAGATGTATCTGTAAACGGCTCCGGGAAACAATGCGTATAGTATGGACACTTTCCCTGTTTCATACATTGCGGACCTTGTGATTGGTCGGGGCAGTCACTTTGACGGATGATCGATTCTATTTCATCCACATAGTCAAAAACATTTCTTTTGCATGCCTGAATCAATTCTTGAATGGAATGATGTGGATGATTTTTTTTATTATAGAGATATGTCGTTTCGTGAAACAGCTGATGTACATCTAACGTGTTTCCTCTTACATAGTTTTCATTAAGGTGAAGTAAAGAAACATCAGCTATAGGAATATGAAGTGCTTTCAGGACTTGTATTGTATCGGCGATTTTCTGGGCTTCACTTTCTCTTGGATGACAAGCCAGATAAGTGAAAATGATTTTCCATGCTTGTCCTTGTTTGATCATCAGCGGTACTTTGATGCGAATACCACCTGTTTCAAAGCGTGGATATAGGAGTGCATCATGCACATCCAGTTTCTGCATCGTCCATTCATTTGGATCATTCGGTGCACCGATAAAAGGATTTTGTAGGGAGTAATACTCTATCAAAAGATCGCTTAAATGAAGATGATAATGAACAAATGACTGATATTTCTGTGGTTCATGATGATTCAGCCATAGATATTTTGGACAGCGCATCCAATATTTGATGTCTGATAAATGCATAGTTTCCAACTCCGATTCATATGAAATGATTATATCACATTGTATCATTACTTTATATGCGTAATTCATATTTTTTGTTTACCTATGATACCGATACAAAATGGCAAGGTAAATAAAAAATGGATATCATGGGTACAGACAGTGCTCTGTTTGTAAAATGTAAATGGACAATTCGAAAAATCGATCTTGATGTCTTGGAAAGCATAGTTTCGCATAGTCATTTGTTTCACTGTAAACATAAATATTTCTATTTCTTTGCCAAAACAGAATTTATGAAAGGGTGTATCGATAAAGCGTCAGAAATGGAGAATGTTACACTTGTTGCCCATTTCAAATGGCGGAAACCATAGTATTGACTATAATAGATTACCTTGATAAAAACACTTGTCTTATACTAGAAAGAGTGCCTTTTTCAATTTCCGTTTCATCCATGTCCGTTGTTTCCATCATAGCGTTTTTGTATCGCTTTTGCCTGTGCCTTGATTTCTTCTGCCAAATACTTTGGTTTCATCACTTTTGCCTTTTCTCCCAAAGAAAGAATGAAAGATAGCGCAGCCTGTTTGCCTTCAAAAATTGTGGAGAAACAAAGTGTATGTTCGTCTTTCCATTCATGACGCTGTTGGATGCCAATTCGTTTTTCTGCGCAAAAAATCGCTGCTTCATCATAGATTTCCATCTCTACTTCAATTACTTCATCTTTGATCAAACCGCTTTGACCGATATGATGTTTGATATCAAACTTACGATCTCTTAAAAATGTTTCTTCTTTAATCGTGACTTGTTTCATTCGCTCTTCACTGAATTTGTAAATGCGGAAATCTTTTGCCTTTAAAGAGTAAGCAATGCAATAGTAAGCGCCCATGTAATTGATGATTTCATACGGATGGATGCGAAAACTGTTTGGCGCATCATCTTTCATGGAACGATATGTGATTTCAATCACTTTTTGCGTTTGGATGGCCTGTTCCATTATTTGAATCATATTTCTCAGTTTATTGGATAATATATATTGTTCATTGTACAGATAAACACTGTTGTTGATTTGCATTCGTGAATCATCAGACAGGATTTTGTCAAATACACTGTTCATTTCTTGTTTCATAATAAAGTCTTGATGAGAATTCAAATAATCACGCATTTCTTTTACTGAACGCATTTCTGTGTCAGATAAAGAAAGAGAAGGAAGCAAGCAATCGCTTTTTAAAATATATCCACCGTATTTCCCTGATGTGGACACGATTTCAAAACCTGCTTCCTCTAACTCTTTGCGGTATTCACCAATATTGCGGATATTGCATTTTAATGCGACTGCGAGTTCTTTTCGTGACATAAACCCTCTACTTTTCAGCATTTGTAACATCTGAATACAATTTGCACAGCGAGTCATTACCATTTCCTCCTTATGAGCCTTCTACAAAGAGTGGATTCATTTCTAACGGCGCAAAACGTGCCGGATACGGTCCAAAGTCTCCTTTCGGCTCTTCAATTTTTGGTACAATGCCTAAGAATGCGAGTGGAAATACCATTTCTCCTACACCGCGATCAAGCGCAAATCCAAGCGCTTCACTCACTTGACTTGCCCCTTCTTCAATCAACATCATTACCATTTCTTGATTGCGTGTGAATACGGCATGGATCAAAAGCGGATAGCCGTTAAAGATCCAATTGGGATCGGCTCCTTTTTGAATCAACGCTCTAGCCTTTTTCACATCTTCATTCCATACAGCGTTGAGCAGTTGTTTTGCCATACTTCCTTCTGTTCCCATATTGTGTCGCAATAATTTTAGTATCATCATAATCAATCCTTTCTTGTTTGACTATATGATACCACATATTATTACATCATAAATGTAACAATAGGATAAAAAGTGAAAATTTCTTTATCATTATACTTGAAATGTATCCATTCGTATAGTTTTATAGCAAAAAACACCGCTGATTTTATGTTTTCAACGATGTTTTTCATATGTGTTAATCATAATATCAAGTTGTAGATGATGAAGAATGCGTATGAGTATATCAAGCTTTGGTACTAAGCGCATCGTTTCAATTTTTGAAATCGTCGTTCTGGAAAGATGACATTTGTCTGCGAGTGCTTGTTGGGTAAGATGAAGGCATTTCCTTTGATGTGTGATTGCATGAATCACTTCTGCATACGATTTTAAAAACAACGTTTCTTCTTGTGCTTGATGATTTAATTGTGCAAGGTATTCTTCATCATATGTGATAATAGGCATGTAAAAACTCTTTTCCTTAATCTAATAATTCTATAGTTTCACCAATTTTCAATGTTCCATTATCCAACTTTCCGACCAAAGCATCTATATTAACAATGTTCCATGTTATATTATTTATTTCGCTTACCTTATTCGTTTCTTTAAAATTGGACAAATAACCATCCCCATAATCTATTGAACTTATAGATGTCCACTCGATAATTTGAAAATTTTTATCTATAACGAACCTTATTTCCTCTTGTTTAATTTCCTTTTTGGAAAATTTAATACCTGTATCATAAGGATCCAATGGATCATGATCAACATTATTCAATTCAATTTTCTCTTGATATTTACTTAAATCTTTACAATATAGTTTAATAATATAACGATCATTTAAAATATCCAAATTCATGTCAAAGCATCCTTCCATTTCTATTAAATAGTATTCTATAATTCTCTTTAATGGATTAAAAGTATTTTTTCCTTCAAAGATATAACCGTGATCTGAATCAAAAAAATTAAATAAATATAACGTATGTTCATCTAAAAGATTAGCATCAAAATAATAAGTTTTATCTGGCGTTTGTACACTAATTTCTCTAAAATCTTCATCATCAGTTAATTCTACTTCGTACTTTTTATTATCAAGAATTGCAATCCTTGAATCATTTGAAAATTCAATAGCGCCAAACTCAACACCTTTTTCTTCAGAGTAATCTTGAAAACCATATCCCCTAACATCCTTTATTATTCTATATCCAGTATAAGAATCAAAATTTTTAATAGTTCTATTCAATATTTCCATAGAATTTATTTCATTGCTAGAATTATTACCACACGCTGTTAAGAAAAATAAAATCCATGTAAGTAAAACGCTAAACTTTTTTAATTGCATTTACATTCTCCTCGTCTTTTTCTTCAAAATCTAAAAAACTATAAAATAAACCAATTGAATTGTATCTCTATTGAAAAACACATTGCATTCAGAGATATGCTTTTTCTCACATCTTATAACGAATCAATGCTTCTTCTAATCGATACAATTACAATATAATTTGAAATGCCATTTTCTGAATAGAATCTATAGTACTCTTTATTTTTGCTAAAATCTCTTGCGATATTATTAACAAAGTGTAATATAAGATGTAAATTATCGAATGGAATACCTTAATAAAATATCCTCTAGGGTACTTATTCGTTTTTTCCAAGGTCCTTTAACAGCCGCGCCAACAAAACTTTTTACACTAAATTCACCTATATAAATACCTGGCAAAAATGCAAATTTCATCCATGTTTCCATTCTTACTATATTACCAGAATACGAGAATTTAAAGAATGTAGGTCCTGACATAAGCCCTCTTCCCTTTTTAAATACATTCTCTTCTCCATATTCGATATATTCATATCCCTCTTTTTGTAGATACTGACTGATCGTTGAGTGAATCATTTGAACATCTGTATTAACTTGAAAATCTTTCACGTATCTAGTCATTCTTATTCCTCCTTAATTAGCTCTAGAAATCATCTTTACCAAGTTATTACAACTTTCTGATGAAGTACTTAATATTAAAATATTGACCATATAATCACCAAGTTTTCTTACATAAATAGTTTGTATAAAGTCTCCATATCTATTTGTAACTTTACATTCAGCAGATAAATATGAATATCCACCAATTGTTTTTGTCACATAATCACTTGTTGTTTGATATGTAAGTCCAGTTGGAGATGAATCTAATGTTTTCATTGCTCCATCAAGATAGTCTTTTTCATCACATTTAGGAAAAGATGGTAATTTCTCGTATCCTATTATAATCAGACTCATTGTATCATCCGCTAAAAAATATGCCCCACAATCAGAAGTAGAATTTTCAGATGCATTATAAAGTGAACTATCAGCATTTGAAAAACCAGAAGGGAGATTTAATTTTATATCTGCCCATTCATTTATATAAGTAGAACCATCAAATTCACCTTTTGTATATTCGACTTCGCTAGACTCACTATTATCTCCCTTTGTTGAGGAATCATTTGAGTCACTAATATCAAAGTCGTATGAGCCACCATGATTATTGTAGTCTTGATTCTTAAAGATTATTTGGGCCGTAGCACCAATACCAGGCAATACTACAAAAACTGCCACAATTATGCCAACAACTATATTGGTATTCTTTTTTTTATGATTGTTTGGTGAAACAGGAGGCTGCCAGAAATCTTGTTCATAATTGTTCTGCTGTTTATATGGATTTTGATCCGTCGATTTCTTTTGATATGAATTATTACTTGCAGTCAAACGCTCTGTTTGATCATGATCAA
Source organism: Erysipelotrichales bacterium (assembly GCA_910576345.1). Taxonomy (GTDB): domain Bacteria; phylum Bacillota_I; class Bacilli_A; order Erysipelotrichales; family Erysipelotrichaceae; genus C-19. The sequence continues at coordinate 8,222 of CAJTIT010000020.1, read as the reverse complement.
TTGTAATAAAATCAGAAGATCCACAATTTTGGCAAAATTTTGCTTCTATAGAAGCATTGGTGCCGCACACCTTACATTTTTTATCCATTACTATTTCTGGTTTATTTTAGATGACCGATTTAACAGTCACCATAGTATACCTTTTCCTTTCTATCAATCCAATGAAACTGAGATTGATTGCGGTTAAGTTTCCTTTTATCTCACATAATAATCGATTTGCCTATAAGCATTCCTATATAATATGATGTTCTTAATATGGAATCACAATCAATAATATCAAATCTAAATATGGTAAATATATTTTTAAATCATGAAAAAATCACTTAAACTCTCTGAAATCATAAAAACACTTACAAAACATTTTCTTTTGTTTGATTTTATGAAAATGAAAACCAGACCAATTTATTTCTAAATAAATCCATGATGGAAACCCAAAATTGGCGATTATATACACTGAATAGTCTTTGATGCAGCTCAGAAGCTACTCTATTGCATTTATGATCATGTATCTAATCTGACGATAAGGTATATACGACTGTTTTTCAGTTAAAAAAGCATAATAAAAACATTTACCCTATACTCTCTTTTACTATTGATTGCTAGGTTATATGAAGGTAAAATAAATACATAAAGTCAAACAAATTGCCACTAACATTAAAAATATTCTGCTCATCATCGATGCAAAACTTGTCAACTTAGAATTAGGATATATTGTTACAGAAACCTGAATAATTATTTCCTTTCATTGACAACCATATCTTTTTCTACCAAAATACTAAATCATCAATACTAACATCGCCCTAATCAATACCAATAACAACATCACCATCAAAACCAAGTGTTGCGCCAATTACATTATTTATCCATTACAATACCTTCCATATTTGTTGATAACATGCATTACTCTGCTCCTTTTGCATTATTTATTTCCTCAAACAAATCTTTAATAGAGTTTCTTACAGTATCGCCAATAGCTGATATATTCAAATCATCGGTAAATTTAATACACCAATTACCCGCCTTCTCAATCCATCTACATAATTTCTCAGAAGGTTTCTTATCTGCCAGATAATATAGATTATATATTTGAAAGTACATTGCCAAATAGAATTTCAGTCCTAAATTTCTCTTTTCATTTTCTAAGACAATATTTGCAATTTGAGAAGATTTTTTAAAATTTTTTCGACCAAACTCTAAAATCATAATCGATATAATGGCATCACTATCTTGATAATAATTAGCCAAATCTCTTATCAATTTTTCTTTGGTATCATCAAATTCATCATTAGGCATCAATACGATTTTCTCTTTTAAAACAATTTGTGGGATAACTTCATTAAAACGAATATCATTATCAAAAAGTTCAACTAGCTCACTATCCTTTTCACTTTTCTTATAAATTTCAATCAAATCAATAAGATGCTGTGGATGAGATTTAAAATTTTTAGGAAGCATATCTATATAAGCAAATACTTCTTCAAAATGCCCTCTTAAAGTTTCAATAATAATGTGTAAATGGTAACCTTGGTAATTATCAGGATATTCTTTTATCATTTTTTTTGCTATTTTATCAGCCTTAAGATACATTTCATTTTCAATATAAAACACTGCAAGGCACGATGAACACGCCCATTTTTTTTCTTTTGTGCCTGCCATCTCTAATGCTTTAAAAAAGCTTCTTTCTGCTTCATTTATCGTGGATAAATTTTTTTGAAGCAGAGCCATGGATAAATATACATCTGTATTTTTATAATCCATTCTAACTGCAGTTTCAAAATATTGCAAGGCAAGCTGATCATCTTTTCCAATCAGACACATGCGCCCTAGATAAAACGCAATTATTCCTTCTGTAGGGTATTCCTGCGCTAATTTATGTAGTGAATCAACTGCCTGGACATATTCGCATTCTTCTAGCATTTGTTCAACACTATTTATTTGACGTAACAATAATTCATTCATTTCAAAAATTCACCTCCAACCTTTTTTCCATGATTATATATATCATTCTAAACATTAATAATTGTCTCACCTAGATCATAAACGTCACAAAACGATTTAAACCATTTATTGGACCCTTTGAATACTTTTTGAACTCCCACTTCAATTACTTTATCATCCCCTTCAGGCAAATCCCATAAACATTCTAAATATTTGTATCCTTTAGAAATATTATTCATTTTAATATAATGGTAGTCTTTACCCAATATCTCATACAAATTATTCCATTTCTGATAATCTTTTTGATATTTACTCAACATATCTGCTTCTTTAAGTGGGCTTAAACTACCTTTAAAACCAAATTTAGCATCAACCATTTTAGATGGATCTTTAAAGAAACCCTTTGCATCACTATACAGTCCTAAAACTGCACTTGTCGTATCTACTTTTTGACTGACCCACTTCATTCCAGAAAGAACAGGATTTTTTCCATAAACTTTTTCTTCTGCCTCTAAAGTATCTGTAAGTCCTTTCGAACCGCTGTATGCTTCTGCCTGTGTGATAGCATAATTCTTTCCCTCTTTATACCCTGTAAGAGCATCGATACCATACCCAATACCAATAGCTGTTAATCCAAAAAGATTACTGCCAACTGAAAACACATCGTCAATTATTGACCATCCATCTTCAAAAATACCAATAAAATTTCCCGTACAAATGTTCTTTACCATGCTTACAGGTAATGTAACAACATCAACCACTGTTTTCAGAATACCTCCGACTACACCTTTGGTGGCTTCCAAAGCCGCATTTCTCGCTGCCTTGTCTATTTCCTTATTAAAATCCTTATTAATCTTTCCTCCTATATTTTTCAATTTATCATTGTAGTCGCTCATCATTGATTTAATAGTTTTAGCATCACAAATTGAAAAATTGGGTTGGATCATCCCAGTCAAATCTTTGATTTTTGAATCATAAGTACTTACTTCATCATTGACATCACAAAAATATCTTTCATACTCTTTATCAAGACTATACACATCATCAAAAATTTTTTTTAAATCTTTTTTTGTCATGTCCGTCATATCAAGAACTTTTCTTTGGTATGATTCAACATTCGACATGTCATCATTAAGAGATAAAATACCTATCCACTTTCCAGCATATAAAAATGTATCGCCTATTGCATCTGTCACTGGATTCCAAGTTTTTTTATTAATGTCATCTATCTCTTTTGATAACCTTTCCTTTGTAGCTTCTGTAAAATCTCTTACCACTATCATCACCTACACCTTCCGTTTTATTGAATTTTACCAAAAGTTATTCTTTTCTTTATACATTTGAGCTTCCAAATTCTTTTATACGTTCAGCCCATACTTCAAACTCATCAGTCTCATATCCCCTAAATAGAATTTCAACAATATCATGGCGTTGAAAACCTATTTGCATCTGAGCACCAATATTTCCTTCTGGATATGGTACTCCGACATAATCAACCACTTGTATATTAGAAACACCTGATTTTTGTAATAAACCAAATATCATCATTGGTTTATTAATACCTTTAATTCTTACCACTGACCCTATAGGTAAAATTGTATTCATAAAATCCTCCTTCATAAACTAATCAAATATTGAATTCCAACCACTTTTCCACACACCAAGCAATCCACCATGTTTTGCACAAGATGCCTCTACCTCATCTTTGATTGTAGAAAAACCATTAACCAAACCTTTAAATAATCCACCATTATCAGCATAATAGGTGCTTACATAATCCCCTACGTCTTTTCCAAATATTGCTCCTGTCCATTCAGAATATGCAATATTAAACATACTTTCCATATCCGTAGCTCCTTTGCTTTCATAATAATCACTAATGCCGGGAATATGAGAAACTACTTTATATGCACTATCTCCAGCAGTTTTCAAAACAGATCCTACTGTTGAACTCCAAACAACATTGCCTAGATTAGTCAAAGTTGGTTTTTTAAAATACTCGCTATACGCTTCCACTCCGCCCCAGACAGAATTAACAACGTATTTACCTAATAATTTTTGAGACCACGTTAATTTAGATGCTCCTGTAACAATAGTACTAATAGCATCCCCAGCTTCATCCGAAAGAGACTTATTAAATTTTTTTATTGCTCCTTCAAAATCACCATTGATTAACATACTTGCCACTTCATATGCGTCGACACCACTATCACAGGCTTTCTTTGCTAACGATTTCAAGTTTTCACGTAACCACATCGGCATTTTTGAATATTGTTTATCTATGTATTTAAAAACATCTTGGATATCCTTAATATTATCCATAATTGTAGGTGGTTTATGATTATTCCCCGTATGATAATTAAATCCCGTATGCCACTTAATATACGATGATATTTTACTAGCTGAATATTTATCGGACAAATCAAACATTTCACTTGATTCACCAAGAAATAAAATTGTATTATTTATTAGTTCACCAAAATATTGGCAAGTCAATTTTATTTTTTGACAAAGCTCATATAACTCATTATGTGACAATCCTTTTTCAATATCAGATTCTGGAATATCTTGATGATAAAGTTCTTCACATTCGGACAATATCTTTTTCAAAACTTCAACTGACTCTTTAACTTTTTCGTTATCAACTTTAAATGTATTCATATTCTGCTCCTCTAATACAATTCCTTATCGGCCTTGTCTACTTCTACTACAAAATTTATGCAACATCGATCAACGTGACTTGCTATTAATCCTAAATCAGCACTATTAGAGCCAGCTTTTAATTCTACTTGATTAAGAAATTCTTTTAAAGCTTCTGCAGTTGCACCTTCCATAATACCAGTATCAATGACAGAATTCATTGCTTTAACATACCTTAAAACTATGCTGTCCAAATTTTCAAACTGCGATTTTACATATTCTTTCACAATATCAATATGAGCATCATCTATTACTAAACTCATAATACAACCTCCTATTTTTTCTTACTTTTCTTTGTAGTAGTTTTTGTTTTTTGTGCTGTCTTCGATATGGCAGGCTCAGCCTTGGTCTGCTGAGCTGTTAGTTTAGGCACAGTGGCTACAGCAATATAATTTCTCTTTTGCCGTGATAAGGAATTTATATTAGAGTTACATTGTGTAATTCTGTATTTAAGATTTTCAATCTCCCGTTGAAACTCACGTATTTTTAAGTCAATTTTAGAAGTAGCGTTATCTATTCCCCCTTTCGCATTTGAGCGATCAATTCCTTGTATTACATCAAGGATCTTAGAAAAATAGTTAAGTTTAAGTACTGAAAATGGATTGGCAATTACAGATGGAAGATTAGTTACTTTTGTTGATGTGTTATTTACAGCGATCGTAACGGCATTGTCTACATCGATGACCTTTACTTTAATTCTACGCAATTCCTCAATATCATCCTCTAATTCTCTTATTCTGTTATTACATTCATTTATTCTTTGTTGATTACTATTTATTTGGCTATCATATGAAGCAACCGTATTATCGTAATAATCACTCATGATGCACCTCCTTCTTGATTTATAAAAAAATATATATAAAATCCGTATTGGATGTAATTCTATATAACAGGAATTTATATACATTAAGTATATAAACCCTGTTTTTTTCGGAATGACAAAATCTACCTTATCCGGAGATTGCGCTTGCGCCCTGTGTGTCTTCATCCTTTTTGTTGGCAAGATAAGTATTGATATAGTCTGAAACTTCTTGAATAGCTTCACTTGCTTTTTGAAGTTTCGGAATATGATCACTGTTAATTCTTTCAACAAATGCTCTTGCAGTTTCATTGCTCCATCCCTGTTGCAAATCAGAATTCATACGTTTGATTGTCTCGATGACTTCCATAATTGCACCAGCCTGATTTGTATATACCGTCTTGCCTGTGGTCAATACTTCGTAATCAACATAGTTTACAGCCATTTTTAACACCTCCTTTCATAAAATTTATAATTCATGCTTGATGTTAACAAACAAAAATTATCGTAATACAGTTTTAATCTTTTTCAAATCGTTACCTGATAAAAAATATGCCTCATTGTCCTTAATAGTAGTCTTAAACTTCTTAAGTAGTGACATAGGACAATCAAATATTTTAACCGCATTAAGATCTTCGAACACAATGAATTGATAATTATCCTTCATCATTTTCAATACCTCAGGCGAACTATACGCAATAGTTTCATTTTCAACGTTCGTAAAGAGAATTAACGATTTCAAATTCTTATATTTCTTAACAATCTCTTTATAAGTCTCTAAAACAATTTTATTCTCACTTATATATCCAATTGCATCTATAGCATTGATAATTAAGATAATCGGTTTCATTTTTTCTAATGTAGCAATACCATACATATCTCTTGCCGCATATCTTTCTACCAAGTTATTCTTTAGATTAATCAGCATCTCATCAATATCCTCAATGTTCTTAGAATACAGGAGTACATTATTATCATCTGAGATGTCACCAAACATTCCTGAGTAGTCATCTAATACATACATTTCTGGACCCAAGGATGCGAATGAACTTTTCAAATAGTTTATAAAATTATATTTGCTATCCATATAACTGCCAGTAATTGCTAGTACATCTTGATGAGCATAATCCAATCCAACTGGTGTTACATTTGCAAAATCAAGACCGATAATCAATTTATTAGTATCAGAAGCAACATTATACTCTTCTTGAAGCATGCTGCTCAGAAGAAGTTCTGGAACAACTGGAATTTTCTTAGCGCTGGAAGTATGGTTCTCATTTATCTCTTCAATAAATTTAGAAATCTCCTGTACGCGCTCAAATTCTTTTTCACCTTCAAAGGAAATAAAAGTTTGTGCCTCATAGATTACTTTTTCTCGTTGAATCAAACAACGACCAGGAAGATTTTCTGGCTGCATCTTGCAATGTTCAAAAACAGAATGATATTCTGATGGATCATTACAAGTAAAAGCAATGCGCTGATTGATATTAGAAAAATACTTATAACCTATACCTGATGTCTGCGAATTTGCGATTATTACTGATACTCCTACCGATATACCATCTCTGCAAATTGGTAACAAAAAGTCATCTTCAGCAAAATATAGTTCCTTAAGCGCAGTTAGATTATCAATAAGTAATACTATTTGAGGAAGATCAATATTTCCCGCTTCTTTGTATGCAATAAAATTGCTAACACCAGCAGTAAGAAGTTTCTCTTTTCTAATCGCAATTTCCTCGTTAAGAAGTTTAAACAAATTTTTAAGTTTTTCATCTTCATTAGAAACAACGACACCTCCAACATGCTTAAGTTTTTCAAAATTCTTTAGCACCATAGAAGCGAAATCAACAATGTACATAGTCACTTCATTAGGAGAAAAATTATCAGCAGCACCTCTTATAATAAGTTGCAACAGATTTGTTTTTCCAGTCATAGTTGAGCCAATGATGATTGTATTCTCAGAAAAGATATTAATGCCAAAAGTTTCTTGAAGCTGATTGTCTGGATCATCATAAACACCAACAGGAACCGTCAATTCATCATGAAAATCGTTGCTATATTCAATTACTGTTTTTAATGATGGCAAACAAATATCAGGTAATTTAGAAAGATTGTTTTTTTCACAATATTTTGAAACATAAGAAACAATAGCATCCAATTGTGTAACATTGTCACCATCGCTTTTCTTCTTTTTCTGAATATATACAGGTAGACGTTTACCAAAGTTGGTAAATTGATAAATACTAAATTCTTTTACCTTTGTATCATCGCTTTTTTCAGGAGCTCCACTATATGCTGATTGAAATAATTCAAAAATCTCATTATTACCAACTTGCAGATAAGCACGACCAGGCTCTTTTATTTCAGCTGCCAATGGTGATTTCAATACTTCATTGCTATCCTCTTGGCTTTGAACTTTTAAACATAACTTAAATCTTGAATTACTCCAGATCTGTTCATTTACTTGACCTGAAGGTTTTTGTGTTGCTAAAATCAAATGAACACCTAAACTTCGACCGATTCGTGCTGCCGAAATTAACTCCTTCATAAATTCTGGCTGTTCTGCTTTTAATTCCGCAAACTCATCCACAATAATTATGAGATGAGGCAAAGGCTCAGACACTTCATGATTTTTATATTTATGAATATTCTTTGTGAATTAGTATAGCCTTGTTTTAAAAAGAATACAATATCTTATTTGTCTAAAAATTCTTATTTTATTTGTATTTTGAAAACGTTTCGTATCATATTCGTGTCATCAGGACAATTTTTAAAAAATGACTTC
>CAJTIT010000019.1 GCA_910576345.1 Erysipelotrichales bacterium | reverse complement strand
TGAAGTCATTTTTTAAAAATTGTCCTGATGACACGAATATGATACGAAACGTTTTCAAAATACAAATAAAATAAGAATTTTTAGACAAATAAGATATTGTATTCTTTTTAAAACAAGGCTATACTAATTCACAAAGAATATTCAGAAACATATATTTCAATAAGTATTTCCTTTATCTATTTATGTCTACCTTTATAAAGAAATAGAGAAAGGAAAGATGGATATGAAAAAAATATTTATCGTAGTCATGGCTTTAGTTGGTGCATTTGTAATTGGTCATATTTGTTTTCGCTCAAAAATCAATGCTGCGCCAAGCGCTGTATCTTATTATGATGTAGGAGATTCGTTTGAGCGGACAAATAATACTTTTATGAAACTCGGTGGAGTAAATTGGCGTTTAATTTATTCAGATCCTAATACCGGTGAAGGATATATAATGAGTGATGAAAACTTTACAGTAAAATTTGGATGTGGGGGACTTAATCCGAGTTATGCAGGATATATCTATATGTATAATATAGATCCATGCATGACACAATCCATTAACTATTTTGCGACGGCAATGAACAATGATGCGAATGATGATGAAACAGGTAAGTTTATCAAAAAAATAAATACGGATAATACATTTACACCGGAATTAATGAATCTTACAACATATATAGATATAACGGACAATGAAACAAATACAAACGTTATCGATGCTATCAATACGGCTACACAAGGACATACATGGATGGAAGATCATGTGGGTACCAATTCAACCAGGCATCTTTTTAATTATAATGTGGGCGGTGTAACCAATCCCAATACTGGCAGCAATTTTCAGCACATATCGCTTTCTTTACAAAATGGAAGCTTGCCAATTCATGGCATCATAAAAAAAATCAAACTCCCACAAAAAGGAATTATCAAAGCTATTAAACCTGAACATATAAAAATTGAAAAACCATATACAGATGTCATCAATCAGGCAAATACAATAATTACAGAACTGGATTTGGAAGATGGTGCGGGACCTTTCCATTTTTATCTTTATGATTGTGATGCACAAGGCAACGGTACCTACACCACGCCATCCCAATATTTCACATTAGATTCAAATTCTCAAACCGGAACCGCGAAAGTAAGTTTGATGAACAAGCTTCCTGTTGGAGATTATTATTTTAAAGTAAAAGTTGTAGATGAAAGTACAAATAAATTATTATATTATTCTCCAAATGATTTCACAAAAGATCCTTATCGTACAAAAGAAACACAAGTTATCCATGTATCCATTACAAAAATTTCACCTAAAATACAATTTGATCACTCGGCGCAAACAATTCAATCCATGCAAGAAGCAAATAATAATTGGTATGAACGTGCTACCGTAAATCCGATGAATGCGGATCTTCAAGTAAAATATACGATCACAGGAGGTACAATCGGACTTATAGATCTGGATGAAAATACAGGTCAGATCACATATAAAGGAAATCATGCATTTGGCAAAGTGATCATTCGAGCAACAGTCGAAGAAATCGATCCCAATGCAGATAATTACGATTCCGCTTATGTTGAGAAAGCCATCATCATTTATCGTGATGTTGATGGCATAATAGAACCAGATTCAGCATCTTCTAATATGATCATACCTACTTTCTCTATGGATCAGTCCAATATTAAAATTAATGGTGTGATCGGAAAAATAAAAGGAAGATTTGGTACGCCTGATAATATAGACAATGGTACACTGACAACCTATCAATATACAATAAAGAATGGGCAAGACGGAAGTTTTTTCAAAGTAGATGCAAGTACCGGAGTGATCCAATCCAATGTAAACCTAGCAGTTGACACTTATACATTCATAATTACAGTATCAGATAAATGGAGTACAAAAGAAATACCGGTCACTGTAAATGTAGGAATGGCACCAGCGGAGAACTTGAAATTCTATCAAAATCCAACATCCAATACAATCATTACCACAAAATCAGCTGCTTTAACAGATACAAATGTTACTGTATTTGCGACAGTGAAAGGAAGTTCCAATAATAACCCTGTGACTTATCGATTGAAAGACGGAGAACCAACAAATGTGATAGATGTGAATCCAAACAGTGGCGCAATAACGATCAAAAATGTAGGGACAGTTGTGATCGTCGCTGAGAAAAAAGGATCCAGTGGACAAGCTGACGCAATCACAGAATTAACATTCACTGTAACAGCCGGTTCACAAGAATTCATCTATACGGATGCGAGTGGAAATGAACTCTCAAAGAGCGGATCTGATTATGATGATTATGAAGAAGAATATGGACCGGGGAAGACATTCCAATTATATACGGCAGGAAATCCAGCAGGAACCAATGTCACCTATGCATTAAAAGCAGGAAGTCCAACAGATATGATCAGTGTTGAGCCAAATGGATTGGTTTCGATCTATAATGCAAGTATGAATACACAAATTGGAAAAGTGATTGTAGAAGCGACCAGTCATGATCCAAATGGAAACTACAGTGATAAAACAATCGAACTTCCAATCACAATCACAAAGGCAAATCAGACGATATCCTTTCAAGGAGTAACAGCTGCACAAAACGGAAAAGGTAAAGTAACTCCAATCATCAATGCACAAGATATATCCGGTAATGAAGGTGGCGTAACAGTAAATGATACAAATTATTATATATCTGTAGATACAAGTGCGAATGGAGTGGCATGGACAAACAACGGAGTAGATATTGAGTACAACTATAGTGGAGATACGACAATAGAAATACCCCTCCATGTTGAAAAAGCAGGAAATCGAAACTATAACAAAACAGAAGCAGATGGAAAGATGAAAATATTATCACCGGAAGAAAGCAGTTTATCCATCAACCAGCCAGGAAAGATTTATTACGGTGATCATTTTAGCTTACGATCTTTACAAGATGACAGTTCGAGTACGAATGTGAAGTATACATTCACAGTAGACAATACGATCTTTGTATCGAATCCAACCGTAAATAACAATATGGCAGAGTTTGATGCATTGAAGTGCAGTAATGGCGCAAAAATCAATATCACAGTGACAAGAACGGCAGACAGCGAAGTGACATTAAGTAAGAAAATAACCATCGAAGTGTTACCAAAAGATATTGAAGTGATTATAGATGACAAAACGAAACAAAAGGGAGAAGAGAATCCACCATTAACGTTCCAAGATTTTACAAGTCAACTGGTGATCTGGAATGGCGTACAAGATGTAATAGACAGTGGTATTGTCAAACTAAGTACCACAGCGACAAAAGATAGTAAAGCAGGAAGCTATCCGATCACAGGCAATACAAAAGAAATGAACACAACGTATCCAAATTACAATTTCATCTTCAAAGAAGGCAAATTGATGGTGGACAGTAACATTGATAAAGATGTGGATGAGGATGGAAAACTGGACTTCAATGATCCGGATGGCGATGATTGCCCGGATCTCAATATCAAATGGAAAGATGATGATGGAAACTGGGTAATCATCAACGGAGATCGAGATTATGACGGTATACCTGACCTCAATATCGATTCAGATGGAGATGGAGTACCGGATTTAAACATCGACACCGATAACGATGGAAAACCTGATATCAACCTTGTGATTTTAAAGAAAACAGATTGGAAACCGACAAAATGTGTAGTACAAAGTACAATAGTGAAAGAAGAATATTGTACAGGCACAAAAATAAAGCCGCAAATCAATGTGGATACAGACAATGACAACATCCCAAATATCAATATCGATACAAATGGAGATATGAAAGCCGATTTTAACATCGACATGAACCATGATCATGAACCGGATGTAAATGTTGGCACTGTGCATACTTCATGGAAACCCGACAAAGATTTTACACATCAAGGTTTCCTCTATGATACAAGTACAGAATGCGAGCCGATTATCAACATCGATACCAATGGAGATGATTGTCCAGATATCAATATCGATTTAGACAATGACAATAAACCTGATTTGAATATTGATGTAGATGGAGATCTCATACCAAATACGAATGTAGATACTACAGGGGATGGAAATGCGAATGCAAATATAGACACCAACAATGATGGAGAAGCGGATGAAAACCTAATTGATATCGCAGAATGGAAACCAGATAAAAAAGTAGGTAATATTTGTACAATGGTCATTAAACAAAACACTGAATTAGAAGACAATGGCATCAAAATAGAAAAGCCAGATGGCACACCATTCTTACCAAACTTTGCATTAAAAGTAGAAGATGTGACAGATAATAAAAAAGAAGAAATCGCAAATGACGCAAAAGATTTCATAAATGAAACAAATGAAATAAAGAAAGTCTTTGATGTAAAGCTTTTGAAAGATGGTGTGGAAGTACAACCAGATGGTATTTTAAAAGTAAAGATACCTTATGATGACATTCAAAATCCAATTTTAATGAGAAAAAATGCAAATGGAACTTATGAAAAGATAGAATACAAAATAGAAGATGGTTATCTAATTTATGAAACAGATGAATTAGGCATTGTATCCATTATAGGTGATAAAGAAAGTAATACAAGCGTCATGGGAACCTATACACCAAACATAGGTGGTGCCATTACAGGAGATGAAACAAATACCAATATTTATATGGGAATCAGTCTCATCACATTAGGAATTTTAAGCTATTTATTATTTAAAAGAAATAAGCAGAAAGATGTATTCTGGAAATCTTGATTTATCCAAAGAAATATTGTAAATACATTACTTAATGTCACAATAAAGAATGTATTTATAAAAAATATAAAGGTTTTTCAAAAAAACTATTGCAAAAACAACATGAAAGCGTTATCATATTAGTGTAAGAGTTGTTACTATTTAATTAGGCAAGATCTGAAATGTTTTTCGTATGCTTTTTAGGTCTTGTTTTATTGTAGTAATTGTTAAAGGAGGTCATAAATTTTTGACAGTCAAATGGTTGTATTTTAGTGAAGTATAGATATATTTTATTACAATGTCTCAATATGTAGAGTTTTCTAAACAGGTGTTTTTTTGATAAAAAAGCCTGTTTTTTTAAGTATAAATATATAGTTTATTATTTTTTTTCGCTTTCTATAATTGTCTACATTTGTAGATTAAAAGAAAGGAAAGAGTGTATGAAACAGTTAAAAAGAATGGCAAAATCTTTGATGGCTCTTGCACTTGCAACGACTTTGATAACGCCAATCACAAGCCGTGCGGCGAATTCGACACTGCGTGTCGCTACCTTTAATATTGCCGCAAACAAAAAACCAGACATCACTCAATTGAACCAATTACTGGTTGATCACTCAATCGATGTAGCCGGTATTCAAGAGGTAGATGTCAATACAAGCCGAAACAATTACGATATGCTGGAAAAATTTGCGCAACAAGGCGTATATACCAACACAGCGTTCCAAAAATCAATTGATATGAAGGACGGTGTAGGTGAGTACGGTATCGGACTTATTTCTAAGCTTTCACTATCCAATTCTATTGGCGGAGCATTAAACAGNAAACAAAACACTGAATTAGAAGACAATGGCATCAAAATAGAAAAGCCAGATGGCACACCATTCTTACCAAACTTTGCATTAAAAGTAGAAGATGTGACAGATAATAAAAAAGAAGAAATCGCAAATGACGCAAAAGATTTCATAAATGAAACAAATGAAATAAAGAAAGTCTTTGATGTAAAGCTTTTGAAAGATGGTGTGGAAGTACAACCAGATGGTATTTTAAAAGTAAAGATACCTTATGATGACATTCAAAATCCAATTTTAATGAGAAAAAATGCAAATGGAACTTATGAAAAGATAGAATACAAAATAGAAGATGGTTATCTAATTTATGAAACAGATGAATTAGGCATTGTATCCATTATAGGTGATAAAGAAAGTAATACAAGCGTCATGGGAACCTATACACCAAACATAGGTGGTGCCATTACAGGAGATGAAACAAATACCAATATTTATATGGGAATCAGTCTCATCACATTAGGAATTTTAAGCTATTTATTATTTAAAAGAAATAAGCAGAAAGATGTATTCTGGAAATCTTGATTTATCCAAAGAAATATTGTAAATACATTACTTAATGTCACAATAAAGAATGTATTTATAAAAAATATAAAGGTTTTTCAAAAAAACTATTGCAAAAACAACATGAAAGCGTTATCATATTAGTGTAAGAGTTGTTACTATTTAATTAGGCAAGATCTGAAATGTTTTTCGTATGCTTTTTAGGTCTTGTTTTATTGTAGTAATTGTTAAAGGAGGTCATAAATTTTTGACAGTCAAATGGTTGTATTTTAGTGAAGTATAGATATATTTTATTACAATGTCTCAATATGTAGACAATTATAGAAAGCGAAAAAAAATAATAAACTATATATTTATACTTAAAAAAACAGGCTTTTTTATCAAAAAAACACCTGTTTAGAAAACTCTACATTTGTAGATTAAAAGAAAGGAAAGAGTGTATGAAACAGTTAAAAAGAATGGCAAAATCTTTGATGGCTCTTGCACTTGCAACGACTTTGATAACGCCAATCACAAGCCGTGCGGCGAATTCGACACTGCGTGTCGCTACCTTTAATATTGCCGCAAACAAAAAACCAGACATCACTCAATTGAACCAATTACTGGTTGATCACTCAATCGATGTAGCCGGTATTCAAGAGGTAGATGTCAATACAAGCCGAAACAATTACGATATGCTGGAAAAATTTGCGCAACAAGGCGTATATACCAACACAGCGTTCCAAAAATCAATTGATATGAAGGACGGTGTAGGTGAGTACGGTATCGGACTTATTTCTAAGCTTTCACTATCCAATTCTATTGGCGGAGCATTAAACAGCGAAGGCATTAATGAAGCAAGAGCATATATAAAAGCAGAAATCACAGTGGATGGAAAGACTGTGTCCATATATAATACACATTTGACGCATGAGTCACAAGAGGCGCGCAATAAACAGATGATGGAAGTAAAATCCATTATGGACAGCGATTCCAATGAATACAAAATCTTATTTGGAGATTTTAATACGGATCAAAGTCATGATGAAATCGATCCATTCCTGACAGATTACAACATTGCCAATGGAAAAGACGGAAAATGGTTTGATACGTTCAACGGTGTTGATGCGACCATGAAGACGAATGCAGTTGATAATATTATTACGACAAGAAATATTCAAGTCGATCAAATTACAATGGTGGAAACAACATTGTCTGATCATAATTTGTTCTATTTGGATGCAACATTATTGGATGAACAAGTCGTTTCCAGTGAATTGCTTAACAAAGTGATTGCACAAGCAAATGCTTTGGATGAAGATCGTTATTCCGACGCATCCAATATAGCATTGGATGAGAAACTAGTTGCGGGAGAAACATTATCAAGCGCCGCAACACAAGAAGAAGTCAACAATGCGGCTCAAGAAATACAAACGGCAATGAATCAGCTTCAAACAAAATATCCAAATCTAGCGCTAAACAAATCTGTTACTGTCTCCGGATTGGAAGTCAATGATGGACGCTTCACAGCGGAGATGGCTGTTGACGGCGTGGTATCTAAAACCAGCCGTGTATCTTTCGCAAAAGATGTTGACGAACAATGGCTGACAGTAGATTTAGGACAAGAATACAGTATTTCTCATATCAAGCTGAATTATGAATCTTGTCCGCCAAGTTTTAAAATTCAAGTATCTATGGATGGCACAACGTTTACAGATGTCCATGAAGAAACGAAACTGGAAGACGGTGGACCTACCGTCATCAAAGAAATAGATATTGAACCTGTGAATGCAAGGTATGTAAAATACGTACAGTTGAAACGTTGGAAACATGCAACCAATGGCAAATATTATAGTGGAAGCATTTACGAATTTGAGGTATATGGAAAAAATCCGGATGCGAAAAACTATGATAACCTGGCACTGAATCAAACCGTGACTGTATCCGGATTGGAAGTCAACGATGGTCGTTTCACTGCACCGATGGCAGTAGATGGAGACAATTCGACACGTGTATCCTTCGCAAAAAATGCAGATGAACAATGGCTTCAAGTAGATTTTGGTTTCAGAAGAACCATTTCTCATTTGGTTTTAAACTATGAATCTTGTCCTCCTGCATTCAAAATTCAAGTATCTACGGATGGTGTGAATTATACGGATGTTTATATCGCAGAGGATTTGCCAGATGGCGGACCGAAAGAAATCAAAGAAATTGATATTGATCCGGTCAAGGCACGTTATGTAAAATATGTGCAGTTAAAACGTTGGACACATACGAATAAAAATAAATATAGCGGAAGTATTTATGAGTTTGAAATCTATAAACAAGTGGATCGTACTGTAACAACATCTGCCGATGTATTGAAGCAGATTAACAATGCGGCTCCAACCATTGAAAACAATCAACTGAAGTTACCGGAAGTTCCGGAAGGATTTGAAATCAAATTGTATGGCTCTGATAATCAACAAGTGGTTGCGATGGATGGGACTGTTTATACGCCACTACAAGATATGGAAGTCAATGTTTTATATCAAGTTGTCAACAAAAATGACGAAACCGATATTGCGAACAGTGACACAGACATCAAATTCAGTGTACCGGGTCAATATACGACAAGTGGGAATGCAAAACCAAATGTTTTGCCGGGATTAAGAGAGTGGAAAGGCGACACAGGTACATTCCAATTAAGCGGAAATTCCCAAATCATCTATACGGCAGAAAATCAAAAAGGTGCGGCAGATGTTTTAAAAACGTATATAAAAGATATGCTAGGCATGGACCTGAATGTTGTGAAAGCAGCTAGCGGCAAAGCCGGAGACATTGTTTTCACTTCTAACTTTACTACAGATGAATTGGGCGAAGAAGGATATTATATGGATATCCAAGAAACTGTAACAATTTCAGCTCCACAGAATACGAAAAACGGATGGCTGTATGGTGCAGCGTCCATTACGCAAATTCTGTATCAGAATGATCATACGGCGCCAAAAGGATTAACAAGAGATTATCCGCAATATGAAGTGCGTGCAGGTATGATCGATGTTGGAAGAATGTATATTCCTTTGGAATACCTAAAGGAAATGACCATCTATATGTCCTTTTATAAAATGAATGAAGCACATATTCATATCAATGATTATTGGGGTCAATCCGGATACAGTGCATTCCGTTTGGAAAGTGAAGTGTATCCATCCATCAACGCAAAAGACGGATACTATACGAAAAACGATTATCGTCAATATCAGAAAGATATGAAAGTATATGGAATTGATGTTATAACGGAATTGGATACGCCTTATCACGCAGACGCTTTAAAAGATATAGACGGTGTCGTTATGTGGAAAGCAGGATATTTAGATATCAGAACAGAGGATGCGTTCAATGCGAATGCAGAAATCATTGAAAACCTCATCGACGAATATCTGGATGGTCCTGATCCTGTCATACAAAGTAAAAATTTCCATATTGGAACAGATGAGTATGATAAAGCATATGGTGAACAGATGCGCAAATGGACAGATCATTTCGCAAAATACGTAAATGCCAAAGGTTATCAAAGTCGCGCATGGGCTTCATTAGGCAAAAACGGATTCAATGGTACAACACCGGTAACCAATGAAATTGTTATGAATTTGTGGGCTCCTTATTGGGCAGACGTACATGAAACATACAATGCAGGTTATGATGTGATTAATACGTATGGCGGATGGTTGTATATCGTACCGGCAGGAAATGCCGGATATCCGGATCGCTATGATACAAAGAAACTGTATGAAAATTTTGAAGTCAACAACTTTAAATCAGGAAGAAATCCATCCGGAGAAGCCATTATGCCGGTCGCACATCCGCAGACAAAGGGCGCATCATTCGCATTATGGAATGATATGACTTCCTTTAAAACCGGTTTCTCTTGGTTTGATATTCATGATCGAATCAAAGATGCCGTATCTTTGGTATCAGAAAAGACTTGGTATGGCGAAGATGACAACGGACAGACGTATGCACAGTTCAAAGAGCGCATCGATGCATTGCAGAACAAAGTACCAAATGCAAATCCCGGCCGTTATGTAGAATCCGATAGCGATTTGATTGTGAACTACACATTTGGAGAAGATGGAACAACAGTCAAAGATAACGGAACCAATGGTTATGATGCAACACTCACGAATGCACGTGCGAATGATGGAACTGTTTCCTTTGATGGCACAGGTTATCTTTCATTGCCAATGGATAGTATTGGTTACCCTTATACCATTATGATGAAATTAACATTGGATGAACTGAATGAAGATGCGACACTGTTTAGTGGAAAAGATGGTACGTTCTATATCAATAAACTGGGCAAACTAAGTTATGCAAGAGACCAGTATGAATTTACATTCAACTATACACCAAAAGCAAATGAAGCGATCACACTTGCATTAGCATGTGATAATAAGAATTTAACGCTGTATGTTGACGGCAATCTTATCGGAAATGGAAAATTGACCAATACGACCATTGCCGGAAAAGCGCAGCAAAGCTCTACCTTTGTGCTTCCGGTTGAGAAAGTCTTTGATCACACCAAAGGCACGTTATCAGAAATGTCCATTTACAACCGCGCCTTGAGCAAAGATGAAATTTTTGAACTCATGGGAATCGTGAAAGAAAATCTGGCGCTGAATAAAGATGTGAGCGTATCAGGCCTGGAAGTATCCGATGGAAGATTTACCGGTGAAATGGCTGTGGACGGTGTAGTCAGCACAGAATCACGCGTATCCTTTGCCAAAGATAAAGATGAACAATGGTTGTTGGTTGATCTTGGCGAAGAAAAAAGAATCGGCGATTTTGTGGTCAACTTTGAATCTACAGTAGGTAAATATGAAATTCAAGTTTCCAAAGACGGTATCAACTTTGAAACGGTATACCGTAAAAACGAAGCGCAGATCATTGCTTCCAAAGGTGTGCCTGCGGAAGAAAAAATTAGTATTGATCCCGTAGATGCACGTTACGTAAAATATGTGCAGAAAGAACGCTGGAAACATAGTGGTAACAACAATTTTTACAGCGGAAGTATTTATGAATTTGAAGTATATGCGCCGCTCGATAACAAGCCAAGACCATCCATTGACGCATTGTTGGCATTAACGCCGGATACAAGCGGAAAAACAACTGCGCAGCGTCAAATAGGTAAAAACACATCCAATAAAGTCAATGTAGAATTTGATATGGTCACGACAACCGAAGATACAAGCATTGTGGATATTCCGGTTGGATTGGGCGCTTATGATTCTAATCATACCTCATATACACAAATTCCAATGTTGATGCGCATGTATAAGGATGGAAAATTTGGCGCATATAACGGCAACTTGCAAGATGGAAAAGTGATTGGTTTTGTGCAAAGCAATATGGCATATGAACCAAATACTTCTTATCATGTACGTTTTGCAGTTGATTTGGATAAATCCACATACAGTGTTTATATAACAGCACCTGAAGGAAAAGAAGTATGTATTGGTAAAGATTATGCATATCGTGTAGCGGCACCGGCTGATTTAGGAAAGCTTTACTTGTTCAATATTGTGTCAAGTGTGCCGGCAGGAAGTCATTGGTTGGATCATATTACATTGACCAATGTAGACCAACAAAGTGTAGATAAGAGCAAGCTGAACGCTTGGATTGATACGTTGGAACAAGTAAAACCAGATGCGTATACACAGGAAAGCTGGGAAGCATTCAGCGCATTATTGGATTACGCAAAAGAAGTCAGCGCAGATGAGTTTGCGACGCAAGTCAATATTGACAAAACGGTTGAAACGCTGAAAACTGCGAAAGATCTCTTAAAAGAAAAAGTAGACAAAGCACCATTAGAAGCAGCGATCGAAAAAGCAAACACTGTTCAACCGGACGGCTATACAAAAGCAAGCTATCAAAAACTGCAAGACGCAATCGTTAGCGGACAAGCGTTGTTAGAAAAAGAAGATTTAACAAAAGAAGAAGTAGAACAAGCAGTACAGTTGATTGAGGATGCAATAAAGAATCTGGTTGCTGTTGCGAATAAGGAAGCATTACAAGATGCATTGAATCAATACGCATATTTAATGAAACAGCTAAGTGATTATCCAAAAGCAGATGCAGAAGCATTCCAAAATGCATATGCGAATGCAGAATCTATGCTTAAAGATAGTGAAGCAGCACAATCAGACGTAGATCAGGCTGTAAAAGTTTTGCTTGAAACTGCGAAAGTATTGGAAGCATATGAAAAACCAAATCCGGATGATCCAAATCAACCGACAGATCCTGATCAGCCAGAAAATCCAGGCAACGTTTATGTCAAAGATGAAGTGAGCGTTGTGAGCGATACAAGTTTGGGTGAAGGCGTCAAGCTTATGGTTGATCGATTCTCAGACACAATGATCAAAGTATTCAAAAACAAAATCAAAGACAAGACATTCTTAAATCAATATAAGATTGAGAAACTGTTCGATATGTACTTTGTCAACCGAGAAGGAGACCGTCTAAAACTTGATAATCCTATGAATATGGTGGTTACCATTCAATTGGATAAAGACATGTTTCATAAGAAACTGCATGTTGTCTATATTTCCGAAGATGGAGATATTACATTCATTCCAAGCTGGAGAAAAGGCAATTCAATCCAGTTTAATACGACACACAATTCCAATTATGCCATCGTATCCACAGTATCTACGACGTTAGAATCGATAAATCAACCGAATTCTCTCATCAAAGATACTGCGACAGAAACAAAGGATTCTGGAAATTGTATGCTTTGGATGACAGTGCTGGCTTTAGCTGGTCTAGGCATTACTTTTATTCGAAGGAAAAAAGAAGTTTAAAAAAACAAATGCTTATAAGGTGTAGATGATTTTGTTATCTACGCCTTTTTTATAAATTAGGTAAGATCCAAAAAGTATTTATTTCCTACATTTTGGCTCTTTCTTTCTGGCCTAGAAAGCTGTCCATACATCAATTTGGTGTTTTATATGAGGCGTTGACAATTCCATAAAAATCATCTAATATAAGACTGTGTTTGTTTGAAAGACATATGCGTGCTTTCAAGAAATGTAAGGTAATCGTAAAATGTTTCAGGATGCTCCATTTTCGATTGTGATGGGAAATGCGATTCCGGAATTAAAAGCTATGGCCGATTATGTAACTACGGACAGTGACGATGATGGCATATTAAAGGCCTTGGAACATTTCGGCCGGATATAAAGAAAGGATGAGAAATATGAAAAACGAAACAATGGATGTTATTGAAAAAAGAGCATCTTTGCGTGCTTTTTCAAACGATCCGATTACAAAAGAAGAGGAAGATGCCATTATCCATGCGGCAATGCGTGCGCCATCTGCCGGCAACCAGATGATGTATTCCATGATCATCATACGTGACCAAAAGAAAAAGGAACTGTTGGCAGAAGCATGTGATCACCAGCCATTTATTGCGAAAGCACCGCTTATGATTGTATTTGTTGCAGATCATCAGCGTTGGTTTGATTATTTTCAATCAAGAGGGGTCAAAGAATTTTGTAAGGCAAAAGATCGCTTGTTTGAAGCGCCACAGGAAAGTGAATTGATGTTGGCAATAGAAGATGCCATGATCGCGGCTCAAAACAGTGTGATAGCCGCCCAGTCGATGAATATTGGTTCTTGTTATATCGGCGATATATTGGAAAATGGCGAATATATCAAAGAACTGTTGCAGCTACCGCAGTATACCATGCCAATAGGCATGGTGGTTTATGGACATTATCCGGATGGATTTCCACATCTTATTAGAGAACGCTTTGATCGAAAGTTTATTGTATTTGAAGATGTATATCATTCGCTCAATGAAACGGAGCAAGATGAAATGTTTCATGACTTGGAACAGAAATTTCAGTTAGATAATCCATATGGCGCAGAAAATTATGCGCAGCAGTTCTATGCACGTAAAACAGGCGCCTCATTTTCCAAGGAAATGGCAAGAAGCGTTCGTTTTTGGCTTAAACAATGGGATGGCAGATTATTATAGTGTGAAATAGGTAATCAATCAGGAAGAAAGTGGTATTTTCTTCCTTTTTAAGTCGGCTTTGCGAAGATTAAAGAAATTTCTAATTCGTTTAATACGTCGCGGATGGGAGAAAGTATGGTATATTGTAAGGCGCCGCCCCATAATAAACCGATGACTTTATGACGTTGGGGTCCTTGATCCATCAATACAACGGAGCCACTGTCACCGTGATCGGAAAAGGTCACATTGTTTTGATCGATAATGATGATTTGGTCTTTTTTATCATCAGCATCAGCATTTAAATAAGCGATTGCGCCAACAGTTGTGCCAGTCGTACGACCACTTTTCACAACAAGTTCTCCCAAATTGGCAACACTGACATCATATGTGCCAAGAGGTGATCCAATGCCGATGATTTCACAAGGCGCCGCCAGATCATTATCCAGTAGTTCTGCAATGCCACCATCCACATGTGTGGAATTTACAAATCGTGTCGCATAGGCTATGCGATCAATGGGATCGTTGGATTCAGGTTGAAAGATTACTTGATCCGGCCGATAGAAACAATGGGCACAGGATAAAAGATAAATCGTTTGTGCGGAATCGGATGGTCGCGTGGAGTGCGCAAACATACCAAGGGTGCAATACCCACCGGTAAAAGGACTGGATGGCATATAAATTTCCGCACCACCGGGAATCGGACGATATTTTCTTCGATTGGGTATATCTATCGCTTCTTCACTTTGACTGTTTTTGAATTTCGGCAGTTCTACAATATCGGTTGGAACACCATTGATTGTTTTTGGAATTCGCTGATTTTCCGGAATGTCTTCCATTCTTTTTTTCTTAGTCGTAAAAATAACAATGGCAGGGATTTTGGTCATGATATCATCTGTTTGTTTATGGCCAACTGCGACAGTATGCACATCGTCTAATAATAACAGCTGATCGACGTATTTGTTTTTTTCTGTGATAGCTTTTTGATAAAGGTTTTCCATTTCATTCACTCCTTGTTTTATCATATGAAGGATAGAAAACAGATATTCAAAAAGAGCGAAGATGGTGAATAATCATTGTATTTGATTGAGGATGATTGAACTATAAAGTGATAAGATTGGAGGATTGTTTTATGAAAGAGAGACCATATCATCATGGTGATTTGCGACATGCTTTAATTGAGACAGGGATAGATTTCGTTAAACAGAAAGGGGAAGAAACGTTATCTTTACGAAAAATAGCTGAAATATGTGGGGTTAGCAATGCAGCGCCTTATGCTCATTTTAAGTCCAAAGATGAATTTATAGTTGCCATTCAGAAATACATTATGGATTTATTTGTCACTGAATTAGAAAAAAACAGTCATAGAATATAAAGATAGTCCTTCTTTGCTTCCTATGCTTGGAAAAATATATGTAATGTTCTTTTATCAAAATCCGTTTTACTTTGATTTTTTATTTTCACGCAAGAACATCAGTATAAAATTATCTCTTGACAATGCTGATACAGATGAAAAATTACCCTTAGCTATTTTGCAAAAAGCGTCGAAAACGGTTTTTAGCAAATCAAAACTTTCAGAAAAAGTAATACAGAATAAAATTATTGCCATGTGGGCTTTGGGGCATGGATTAGCTTTTATTGTTGTGATGCCTAATGTTGAAATTGATGATAATTGGGAAACAAGGGTAGAAGAAATCATTAAGTTCATTTCCATACCTTATCAAACGCAGGAGGAAAAAGAATGAATATTTAAATACATGATTTAAGCAATGAACAATTTCATCATTGCTTCCTGAAATCAACAATGATATTTATATTATTTCAGATATAGGAACAATACGCATTGTATCGGCTGTTTTGGTTGTTGGATAAAAACTCTTGGCAAATGTGTAATGAAAGATGGATATAACAGTATTGGAACAATTCTCTCAAAGGCTGGAAAAGTAACTATTATCAGTAGATGCTTTTATGGCTGTTATAGTCCGTTTGTGAAAAACATTTTAGATTGGAGTATTCGCTGGATGCTTTTCGTTTTTTAAAGATATACCTTTAGGTCATGGACCTAACAAGAACATTGGGATTGCACTTCAAAAACGAAGCCAAAATATATTATCTTTCAATCAAGAAGAAGATTTGTTCATTACACCGAATTGGCTGCGATTTCTTTGGAAAATACAGGCGTCTTTATGCTTTTGGTATCCATACGCAAAAAAGAACGGACTAAAAAGAGAAGAATTAAAAAAGAAAGCTGATTAAGAGATGCGAAATCAAATGAATAAAGAAACAATTTGGCTAGATTGCCCTGTTATTAGGAAATAAAACGAGGATACTGATACGGCAGATACAGAGTTGAAAAGCTTTCCTCTCTACTGCTCGAGGTGTAAATAAGATTGTTCATCTTATGTATCAATAATCCTTTTTTTTATCATTCATTGGAACATAACTGTATGGATAGAAATATACTTTTTTGTTCTATTGAAAATGTCCTTTTTTTTATTATGCAGAAGAATTGACAATGCAAACAATTTGTTTTATAATTCTTATACCCCACACCCGTAGGGGGAGGTGAAAAGAATGAATGAAGAAAGAAAAAAAGCATTCAATAATTTAAAAACAGTCAGAGGACAACTGGATGGAATTATACGCATGCTGGAAGAAGAGCGTTATTGTATCGATATTTCCAACCAAGTTATGGCGAGCATCGCATTGTTAAAGAAAGCCAATTTGCATATACTAACAGGGCATTTGCATACATGTGTGAAACAAGCGATTGCTTTTGAAGATGACGGAGATGAAAAACTGCGCGAAATTGAAGAAGTATTGGCAAAAATTATGAAATAGAGGTAATGATATGCATACAGAAAAAACTTATGAAGTAAAAGGAATGACCTGTGCAGCTTGTGCAGCAAGCGTAGAGCGGATTTTAAATAAAATGGAATCGGTGGATCATGCGAGTGTCAATTTGATTTTGAATCAGGTTACGATTCATGGTGATCCTGTAGAATCGATTGATGTTTATAATGAACGATTATCCAAGGCCGGCTTTTCCTTATCGGAAATGGAGCATTTAAAAGATATTGAATTATCTATCAGCGGAATGCACTGTGCAGCTTGTGCCGCCAGTATTGAGCGCAGTATTTCCAAAATGGAAGGCGTCAAGCGCATAAATGTCAATTTGGTAATGAATCGCGCATCATTGTTATACGATGCAGGAAAGATCAAACGAACGGAAATCATGGATAAAATTGCACAGCTCGGTTTTCAGGCAGAAGTGCTTCAAGGAAGCAAACAGGAGATAGAAACGCCAAAACGAGATACAAAAATCTATGTGACTTTACTCTTGGCTTTTGTTTTATTGTATATTGGTATGTCTCATATGTTAGGCAATATCACACTTCCGCTTCCTGCGATCATTCATTATGAAACAAATCCTATGAATTTTGCATTTATTCAGTTTGTATTGGCAAGCGCAATTCTTATGCTGGGCTTTTCCTTTTTTACAAGAGGAATCAAAGCGTTGTTTCATGGCGCACCCAATATGGATACTTTGGTTGCGATTGGTACGGGAAGCGCCTATGTATACTCTTTATATTCGTTGATGCAGGTTATGCAAGGACAATTACATTATGTACATGAACTATATTTTGAATCGGCAGGTGTTGTTGTCGCACTCGTAATGTTCGGCAAACATTTAGAGGCAAAATCAAAAGAGAAAACAACAGGTGCGATTTCATCTTTATTATCATTACGGCCCGAAGAAGCAACACTTTGGAAAGATGGAAAAGAAATCCTTGTTGGTTTGGATGAAATTGCCTTGCACGATGAGATCATTGTGAAGGCAGGCGATCACATTCCGCTGGATGGTGTGATTGTGGAAGGTATGTGCGCCGTTGATGAAAGCATGTTGACGGGTGAAAGTATGCCGGTTGATAAAAATATCGGTGATTCTGTAATTGGCGGAACCATCAATTTGGATGGAAGATTAAAAGTAAAAGTCAGCGCACTGCCACAAGATTCTACCTTATCAAAAATTATTCAAATGGTTGAAGCAGCACAAGGAAAGAAAGCGCCTATTGCACGCATTGCGGATCGCATTTCTTTGATTTTTGTTCCGGCGGTTATGAGTATTGCGTTATTGGCCGCACTTATATGGTTTGCCGTGAAACAAGATCCTGCATTTTCATTGACGATCTTCGTTAGTGTTTTGGTCATCGCTTGTCCATGTGCTTTGGGATTGGCGACACCAACGGCGATTATGGTGGGTACCGGAAAAGCAGCACAAATGGGCGTATTTATAAAAAGTGGTGAAGCGTTGGAAGAAACGGCGCATATTGATACGGTTGTATTTGATAAGACCGGTACTTTGACCAAAGGAAAACCGGTTGTTACCAATATAACAGGAGCGATCGATAATTCAAAGATATTGCAAATCGCATCAGCCTTGGAAGCAGGCAGCCAGCATCCACTCGCCAAAGCGATTATCGCTAAGGCACAGGAACAAGACTTACAAAGTGATGTCGCCGACAATATTATGATTCTCAACGGACGTGGTCTTCAAGGAACGATACAACAGGAAACATATATATTGGGAAATGAGACGCTGATAAAAGAGAACGGTATTGATACTACCGCCTATATAGAACAGGAACAATCATGGTCAAAAGAAGGAAAAACGGTCATTTGGCTGGCAAATACAAAGACCGTCTTTGCGTTAATAGCCATCGCAGATGAGATTAAAACGGAAAGCTCTATAGTCGTGAAACAACTTCAGGAACAGGGAATTGAGACCATCATGATTACCGGAGATCATGAAGTGACCGCAAAAGCCATTGCGCAAAAAGCCGGCATTTCACAAGTGATTGCACAAGTATTGCCGGATGGAAAAGCCAACGAGATCATGAAATTACAAAACCAAGGTAAAAAAGTCGCAATGGTAGGGGATGGAATCAATGATGCGGTGGCGCTTACCCAAAGCAATATCGGTATTGCCATCGGAAGTGGCAGCGATGTCGCAGTGGAGAGTGCGGACATCGTCTTGGTCAAAGATCAGTTGCAGGATGTCTTAACTTCCATTCGTTTATCAAAGGCAGTCATCAAAAATATCAAGCAGAATTTATTTTGGGCTTTTTTCTATAATTCATTGGGTATTCCAATCGCAGCCGGCATTCTGTATTTATTTGGTGGGCCGCTGTTATCTCCGGTATTCGCAGGAGCCGCAATGGCATTCTCCAGCGTCAGTGTTGTTTCCAATGCGCTGCGATTAAGAAGATTTCAATAAAAAATATGGACTGAAGTGCACCCTAAATTTGGACACAAATAATGGAGGTGCATTTTTATATGTCAAAGCTAACAAGAGAACAAAAAATACAAATCTACAAAAAAAGAAAAGCTAGCAAAAGCTTACAAAATTTATCAAAAGAATATCATATTAGAAAAGACAACATCAGATATTTAATTAGGTTGATTGATCGACACGGGAATCAAGTTTTACGAAAAGATAAAAATAAAGATTATTCATTGTCACTTAAAGAAGAAATGACAAACAAGGTATTGTTAGAAAATTATTCTATCAAATCCACCGCAATCAAATATGGTTTGTCAAGTGCCAGTATGTTTCATAATTGGATAAAGTTCTATAAGGAAAACGGCTGTGTTATAATAGAGAGGAAACAAGGGATGCCTCCTATTATGAAAATAAATCAGTCGAAAAAGAAATATGAAGAGAAGAGAAAAATGCATATAATGAAGAACGTATATTATATCTTGAAGCGGAGAACGAATACTTAAAAAATCACGAGCTGTAGTTCAAGCAAGGAAGAACCGACTACCGAAAAAAAAGTAAAAGTAGTAAAGGCTATCACAAATTCCTATCAAAGAAAGGGATTATACAATCAATGTCACGCAAAGGCAACTGTTTAGATAATTCGCTGATTGAGAATTTCTTTGGAAAAATGAAATGTTGTACGGAAATAAATATACATATCAATCATGAAAATGCCATGGAAGAATACATGAAGTATTATAATACACAGAGAATAACAACCAAATTAAAAGGATTGACTCCTGTTCAATTCAGAAATCAATCCTTAGTAACTGCTTAATCAAGTTTGTTCAAATAATCGGGTTCACTTCATACAATGTTTTTTTTGTTAGAAATTAATTATCCAACCAAACGTAAGTCATTTCATTGAATCCGGCTTTGGCTCTTGAACCACCTTGCTCATCGGTATACATTGGATGACCTTGCACATTGGATTTGTATGCACATACATCTGTATAGTTTACCAATAATATAAGTGGCAGATCTTCCGCAAGGATTGCCTGAATGTCTTTCATTTTTGCATCGACTTCTTCTTGTGTTGCGGCAGCCAACGCTTCTTTATACAATGTATCTACTTTTTCGTTGCTGTAGAAATTGACATTGATGACGCCATCCGTTGTCCAGCGACGCCCTGCACCAAGGACATCTGGCCCTTGGAATCCGGCCACCATCGTTAGTTCAAATTCTTGGTTTTTCCATGCATTTTCCTGCCATACGTTATAATCTACAACACTCAATGTACATTTCACACCAATTTTTTCCAAATCTGCGACTAATACATTGGCCGCATCTTCAAATCCTTCAAAAATCGTCAGTTTTGTTTCAAAATAATAGCCATCTTTATTCTTCTTGTATCCTGCTTCTTCCAACAGTTTCATTGCGCCTTCCGGATCATAAGAAGGTTGTTTTGCATTGTCATTCAAGCTGGAAGTAAAGATTTTTGTGATAAAGTAATCATTGGCTGGTTTATAGCCAGAGAATGCTTTTTCGCTTACTTCATTACGGTCAACACCCATTGCGATTGCTTTACGTACTTTTACATCTTTGAATGGTCCCTCATTCAAATTGAATGTCATGTAATAAGGAGATGGCCATTCTTGATTCACCCAGTTATAGTCGCCGTTTTCCTGCATGGATGCAATTTCACTGGTTGGGATCAATGCGGAAGGAATTTCATCCACTTCATTGTTTAACCATGCCTGATAAGCTGTATTCGCATCAGGAATGACAGTGTAAACAATTTCGTCCAAATGAGCCACATCACCCCAGTATTCCGCATTCTTCACCAAACGCAAATCTGTTCCTTTGTTCCATTTCGATAATTTGAATGGACCGGAGCCTACCGGATTCTGATTGAAATCAGATTTTTGCCAATCTTGTCCGTCCAAAACGTGCTGTGGCATAATGAAGGTACCGTACCAAGCAACATTGGATAAGAAAGAAGCATCCGGTGCGCTCATATGGAAAATGAGTGTCAAATCGTCTTTCGCTTCGATTTCTTTTACATTGGCAAATACGCTTTTATTCGCATAGTTCTTTTCTACGATCGTATCAAATGTATATTTTACATCTTCTGATGTTACCGCTTCTCCATCCCACCATTTTGCTTTTTCATTCAAATGGAATGTGTGCGTCAAAGCATCGTCGCTGGATTCCCAGCTGGTTGCCAAATCTGGAAGAACTTCATAGTTGTTGTTCAGTTTTACCAGACGGTTGAACATATTTTGTGCGATTGGATAGAGATAATCATCAGAAACCGTGTCCGGATTCATGGATGCAGGTTCTCCTTGTTGTGCAATAATGTATGTTCCGCCATCTTTTGCAGTTTTGTTTCCGCCTGAATTACCGCCGTTGTTTCCTCCGCAGGCAGTTAAGGCAAGGAACATAAAACATGACAGAGCGAATGCTGTTAGTTTTTTCATGTATTTTCACCTTTCTTTTCATATTAACATGGAAATGCATATATTGGATACGAACATGGAAATCTCAAACAAAGAAAAGGACTGATTTTATTTTCACCTCACTTCAAGCTTCACATTTGTTTCAAGCGATTTATGTTCGATATCACCATATTGGTTTATACTTCTTTTTCTGTTTCAAGTCCGCTTTCATCGTTCACAAGGAAACAAGCGACTTTTACACCGTTTTTCTTTGTTCGAACATCCGGGTATTCTTTGAAACAGCGCTCACATGCATGTACACAGCGTGGTGCGAAATAACACCCCGGACCGGTATCAATTGGGGTAGGCGGTTCACCTTCCAATTTGATCACATCACGCTCTTCCAACGGATCCAGTGATGCACAGTTGCTGATCAAGGCTTGTGTATAAGGATGACTTGGTGAATGCAGTATATCATCCGTTGTGCCAATCTCAACGATCTTTCCTAGATACATGACCGCAACACGATCAGAAATATAGCGCGTTGTCGCAATGTCATGAGAAATGAAGACCATTGCCGTATTGTGTTCTTTGGTTAATTGCTGCAACATGCGTATGATATCGGCACGAATAGAAACGTCCAACATCGAAATCGGCTCATCTGCCACAAGGAAGATGGGATTGAGTAACATGCTGCGTAGAATTGAAATACGCTGCAGTTGCCCGCCGGATAATTCAAACGGATAGCGATCCAAATAATTTTCAGCTGGTTGAAGTCCGGCTTCATTGAGTGTGTCGCAACAAATTTTCAATTGCTCTTCTTCGCTTTCTCCGATGTGATGCAGCTTTAATACACTCATCATGATCTTTTTTACTGTGTGACGCGGATCAAATGTATCAAACGGATTTTGGAAAATGATCTGTGACATTCGACGATATTTCAATCGGTCTTGTTTCAATAACGCATGCACATCAGTTCCATTCAACGTAATATCGCCTTCGGTTGGTTTTTCCAGAGAAATGAGCAGTCTTCCCAATGTCGATTTACCACATCCGCTTTCACCAATGACGCCTAAAATTTCACCTTGTTTCAAAGTGAATGATACGCCATCCACAGCTTTTACTAACTGTTTGCTTGTGGTTTTACCATCTTTTTTAACGACTTTTTTCTGTATATAGTGTTTCTTCAGATTGTTGACTTCCAACGCGTTATGCATGTTTACGCCCCTCCTTCCAAAAGATGACAGCGCACACTCCAGCGATTGCCTGTTTCGATTTCTTTCGGCTTTTCTTTTAAGCAGTGCTTTGTCGCATGCGGACAACGATCCGCAAATACACATCCTTCTAAAGGTAAGGATAAATCAGGAAGATTTCCTTCAATGCCTTTTAAATTTTCACGCGCACCTTTGAAACTTGGGAATGAACGAAGCAGTCCTTGTGTATAAGGATGCTTTGGATGCAATAAGACATCTTTTACATCACCCTGTTCCATTAATTCGCCTGCATACATCACCACAACACGTTTACAAGTTGACGCTACCACAGAAACATCGTGTGTAATCATAATGCGGGAGATTTTCATTTTCTTTTCCAATTCCATAATTTCATTTAAAATCTGACTTTGGGTTACCACATCCAACGCAGTGGTCGCTTCATCCATAATCAATAGCTTCGGCTGAAAAATCAAAGACAACGCAATCGCAACACGCTGCATCATACCGCCGCTTAATTCATGTGGATAGGACATATAGACACGATCAGAAAGATTAACAATCTTAAGCAGTTCATAGATGCGTTTTTTTATGTTTTCGCTAGATTCATTTGGATAATGTACACGATAGATATCTTCCATCTGTTTTCCGATACGATGTACCGGAGATAAGGAATTCATTGATTTTTGAAAGATCACGGACATTGTTGTCCAGCGGCAGTCATGTAGTTCCTGTTGACTCATTTTGAAAATATCTTTGCCTTCTAAAAGTGCTTCTCCGCTCGTTTCAACGATGTTTTCCGGCAACAGGCGAAGAATACCCATGACCAAAGTGCTTTTACCGCTACCGCTTTCGCCGACAATGCCGACCGATTCTTGTTCGTCCACGCTCAAAGAGACATTTCTGACAGCTCTTACTTTTTTGTCATTTGTGTGGTAGGTAATATTCACGTTTTTCAGATCCAGTAAATGCATATCATCGCCTCCTATTTATTTGCGTCCATTTTCGGACTCAATACACGATTTAGACCATCGCCAATCAAAAAGAATGTTAACACAATCAATACTACGACAACGCCAGAGAATGTTGAAATCCACCAGCATCTTGGCATATACATTTTACCGTTGTTAATGATTTGTCCCAAAGAGAATACATTGGGATCGCCCAGACCCAAAAAGGACAGACCGGCTTCAGTTAAAATTGCTCCGGATATATTCATCGTTGTCTGTGCGATGATCGGAAAAATGCCGTTTGGTATAATATGATGAATCAAAATGCTCCATTTGCTTTCACCCATTGTGATGGCGCTTTTCACAAACGTTCTTTCTTTTAAGGAAATGGCCTGTGCACGCATCAAACGTGCATTGCTGACCCAAGAGGTTACACCGATGACGATCATGACATTGGTCATATTGCTGCCAAATAAGGCAACCACCAGCAGGATCAAAAAAAACGTTGGCAACATCATAAATATGTTCATAATTTCATTTAGAATTTTGTCAATGATTCCACCAAAGAAACCGGCGATACCACCCACAATGATACCGATAGCGGCAGAAATCATGGCGGCGATAAAACCGATTTGCAAAGACGTTCTAACTCCATATAATATCATGGAGAAGACATCACGTCCCAAGTTGTCGGTCCCTAATAGATAGGTTGCATTAGGGGAGGCGAGTGTATCATCTTGCAAAAGCTTAGGATTGTAAGGCGCAAAACTTGGACCAAAAATCGCTATAAGAATCAAAAAGCCCAATAAGATACAGCCAATCATCATTTGCTTGTTATGACGCAACCGTCCAAGAAACGCCATGAATTTTGCTTTGTTCATGTTCATCTCCTCCTATTCCTCAATACGGATGCGCGGATCGATCGTCGCATAAACGATATCAACAATGATCATACCGATAGCAACCGATATAGAAAGTACCAGATAAATGCCGGAAATGACAGGGTAATCACGCTTGGTAATTGAATCCAGCATTAATCTTCCCATGCCGGGCCATGCAAAGGTAATTTCAATCATCGATACACCAGTCACCATATAGGCAAGGTTGATGCCAAATACGGTGATCGTAGGAATAATGGCGTTGCGCAACACATATTTATTAAAAATCTTTTTTTCGCTCATACCGGTTGCGCGTAGCGTCATGATGAAGTCTTCACTCATGACTTGCAGTACGGAACTTCGCGCAATACGGAAATAATAGGGGATATTCAGCAATACCAGTGTTAAAACCGGAAGAAACATATGCTGAATTACATCCATGATGTGAGCAAAACCCGTATAATTTCCTCTTAGATTATACATGCCGGATGTTGGAAACAATCCCAAAATGGATGAAAAGAGCAGTATCAGCATCAATCCTAACCAAAAACTTGGCGTAGAATCAAACAAGTAAGATATGGAACAAATTGCCTGATCAATGAACGTGCCTTTTTTACGTGCCGCATATACACCAATAAACGTACCAATGAGCACCGCAATCAAGGTTCCGGTCAACGCAATCATCAGCGTTGGTCCCAAACGTTCCACAATCATATCCCATACATCACGGCTGTTCGCATAGGAATATCCCAAATCCAAATGAAACAGTTGATTGAAGTATGCACCTAATTGTTCGAACATGGATTTATCCAAACCGTATTGTTCTCTGATCATGGCAATCATTTCCGGATTTGGATTGTCTTTGCCTACCAACAGTGTCGCAGGATCACCGGGAGCCAGTCGTATGATCACAAAATTGAATATAATGGAAAATAAGACTGCTAAAGACCCTGAACCAAGCCGTTTCGCAAGAAATTTCTTCATTTCATTTCCTCCTCATGTTTTGTCTTTTCTTACAAATGCATCAAAACATACAATATAATCATTTGTGTTTTTTATTCTATACATTTACAGACAGGACGTATCTGTCTTTTTTTATACGTTTTTCATAGATTTTTTGTTTGTTTTACACATTTGTGTTTTGTTATAAAAACGTATGCATTCTTGTATTTTTCTTTGGCATGGAGAACATTGTCGCATGTGCGCATTTTCATGTAATTGCGCTTATGATATCACTTCCTGTTTTTATCTATTACTTTTTTCATTAAAATCAGATTTAATTATACTATATTTCATTGTATTTTTACAGAAATTTATGATTGTTTATACAAATGATTTACAATTTTCTTTATTTGTCTTTGTCTGGTTGACATCCTTGTCATAAAAGAAATATGTTTTCGTAAGAATCATGAAATGAATCCCATCGTTTTTGTTGAAAAATGTTCATGTTGCTTTTGTATGTAAAGCTACAGATACATTAAAAAAGAACTGTTTAACTTCAATATGGACTATAGATTTTATATGCGATCGGTATACATATTTGACTATCGATCGGAAGTATTCTTCTAGAAAGAAATTCGGTTTCAGAAATGATTTTATCTTTATAACGACATTTAACGATCCTCATAGATTCCAATCGATGATCCCATTCTTTATCGTTTCAATTTTTTATTATTTTTTTCTTACATATCGATGGGATTGTGATAAAATAATCATAGTATGAAACAAAGAGACAAGGAGAATGGAATATGAACTATCCTAAAGCAAAAGAAGAACCGATTTCTATTTGTATGCATGGTCAAACCATTGATGATCCCTATCAGTGGATGCGTGAGCAAAGCGATCCGCAGCTTCTCGCCTGGGTAAAACAGGAAAATGAGCTTACCGATCAGTTTTTTCAAAAGCATGCCGATATCTACAAAACATATGAACAAAGAAACAAAAACCACAAAGAACATGCATCTTATTCCAATATTGTGAAAAGCCCAAACGGCTATACAATGACAAGAATTGAAAACGGCGCCTATCGCTTGATTGAAGTGAACGAAGCATTTGAAGAAGTGCGTGATTTTTCAAAGCTTTTAATAACTGTGGAACATACGACGTTTTTCAGCGGCGCCATCTGTCCCAATGACGCGCAACTTGCATATTTTCTAGGCTTGATTGATGGATATGATCGTCCAAGTGTTTTTTTATTCAATCTTGTTGAACAACGATGTATCACACATATCGATGGAATTTTTGACTGTATGTTTGATCCCAACGGCAAGCGTCTTTTATTTGGAGATGCATGTGTGGAAAAAGAAAACAAGCGCACAATCAATCACTTAAAACGCTATGATTTCGAAACACAAGAAACGACATGTTTATTTACCTACCCTGAAAACGCAATCATGGTTTGTGCAAAATTCGATGAGAGTGGGCAACAGTTAGTTGCGGATGTGACTGTCGATTATTCCAGACATCAGCTGTATTTTGAAACACCACAGGGTTTTGTGGCATATCATGAAAAACCAGAGTGTGTGCAGTACTGCGGTAGTCTAAAAGGAAATCACATCATTTTATCCTTTGAAGAAAACAAACATGGCCAGCTTTTTCAAGTGTCTTCGGATTTACATACGCAAACACTTTTATTTGAAGATCATGACATCTTTATTCAACAAGCAAAAGTATTGGATGATGAAATTTATCTATTTGCGATGAAGGATGTGGACAGCGTTGTGTATCGTTTCCATGATGGAAAATGTCAACCTTTTGAGATTTCAACTCATGCCAGCGCAACACTGCTCAGTGGTTTTGAAGCACATCAGGATGCATTGTTTTTACTGGTAGAATCCTTTGTGCAGCCACCGATGTTGTATCGTATTCGACAAGGCGTGTTGGAATCGCTTGCAGATAAGAAAGCAGTCAATCTTCCCATTGAAGTTTCAAAAGTGTTCTATGAATCAAAAGACGGAACAAAAATTCCTGCATATTTGATTTATCGCAAAGATCATGATCCAAACAAACCATTGCCTACATTGATGTATGGTTATGGCGGATATAATGTGCCTTCCTTGCCTTCGTTCCATAATCCATTTGTTGGATTGGATATCGTGGATTGGGTAATGGACGGTGGGCTGTACGTCAACTGTTGTATTCGCGGCGGTAACGAATATGGAGAAACATGGCATACGCAAGGTTATAAATTAAAGAAGAAAAATTGTTATTATGATTTTATCGCCATCGCCGAAGGAATTATCAAAGATGGCTGGACAATTCCTCAAAAAATTGGCATTTGCGGTGGCAGTAATGGCGGATTGCTTGTTTGTGCTCTGCTTACCATGAGACCGGATTTATGGGGATGTGTAATTGCGTCCGTACCACACAGCGATATGTTAAGTTTTGCGAAAGACGATCGTGGTCCAATGTATATTACGGAATACGGTGATCCGGATGACGAAGAACAATTCCACTATTTTTTAAGTTATTCGCCGTTTCATAATATTCAGCGTGTGGCGTATCCTCCTGTTTATATCCAAACCGGTGAATGTGATAACAATGTGCCGCCTTATCATGGCAAGAAAATGGCAGCTAGACTTCAACAGTACAATACCTCTAAACATCCGATTCTATTAAGGGTACTGGAAAAAGGCTCTCATGATCGCGGTAAAGGAGATGTCTACACCCAAACAGTTTCAGAAATGCAGGCATTTTTACATCTGGCGCTTCATAAGGAGGAGAAAGAATGAATTTGGAAGAGTTTTTATCTAAGATACCGGAAATACATGAATTCTTAACAGTGGAAGAAATGGATGCACATACGCTTGCGCTGGAAAAACAATACCCGCATCTTGTTTCAGTCAAAATCATTGGTGAAAGCAGAAAACATCATCCTCTATACTGTCTTAAAATCGGCAGCGGACATAAGATTGCGCTGATGTATGGCTGTCCTCATCCCAATGAACCTATTGGCTGTATGATGCTGGAACATTTTTCAAGAATGCTGTGTGAAAACGAGGCATTTTTAGAACAACTGGATACGACCTTCTATCTCATCAAAGCGATTGATCCGGATGGGTTGAAGTTAAACGAAGGTTGGCTGAAAGGACCATTTACCTATGCCAATTATGCGTCCCACTTTTTTCGGCCAAATACCACTGCACAAGTTGAATGGACGTTTCCGATCAAATATAAAACCTACGAGTTCCATGAACCAATTTTAGAGACACAAGCGATTATGAAACTGATGGAAGAATTGCGCCCGGATTTTGTATATTCGCTGCACAATGCCAGTTTTGGCGGTGTATATTGGTATGTGAGCCATGATCGAAAAGACATCATCGATCAGCTTCCCAATGCAGCAAAACGTTGTTCATTACCTCTCAATTTGGGCGAGCCGGAATGTGCATTCTCCAAAACGTTTGCGCCGGCTGTTTATGAATATTTGCGTTCTACTCAGTATTATGATTATTATGAGGCCAACTTGGAAAAAGATCCGAAAACTTATATGGTTGGAGGCGGTTCTTCCTTGGATTATATGCGAACGATCTCACCGGATGCGTTTGTGATGATGTGTGAGGAGCCATATTTCTACTGCCCCGACAGTAATGATCTCACTCTTTGTGAAAATCTAACAAGAAAACAGTGTATTGAGAAAGGATTCGCTTTGAGAAAACAAATCAAAAGTGAATTGATTCGCCAATATGAGAAATTGAAGCCGTATGCGGATTCTACTACGATGTATATGCAGGCACTGGCCATGTATGCAGATCCAAACGACGATGAAGAAAAAGCGCAGCTTGCACAAATGGATGCGCACCCAAAAGAATTTGACGTACCTGCGAGTAAAGCAAGTCGGTTTGATGGGTTCGTGTCTTCCATGTGGTATCCGCTGCTCGGCTTTGGTATGCTGATGGGCGCCGCAAAAGAAGTAAAGGCACAGACAACAGATGCATCTATCCACCGTAAGATGGATCAGCTGATTGTGGAATGTGATGCATTCGTTGAAAAGCAATGCGCATCCATTGAGGTGCCATGTCAGCCAATTGCCATTCGCAAGCTTGTTTCCGTACAAATGGAAAGCGCTTGTATTGTTTTGAAACAACTCAAAAGTAAGGAGTGATGAACATGAATATAGAAGACGTATTGAAACAGATACCTGAGATACCTGTGTTTTTAAGCGTGGAAGAAATGGATGAAAGCACAATGGCTTTACAAAAACAATATCCAAAGTTGGTAAGCGTTGATCAAGTAGGGGAGAGTGAAAAACATCATCCCATCTATCGCATGCGAATTGGTAAAGGAAAGAAAAAAGCATTGATTTTTGGTTGTCCGCATCCCAATGAACCGATTGGATCCATGATGCTGGAACATTTTGCCCACATTCTTTGTGAAAATGAAGAATTAAGAGAACAGCTGGATACGACATTTCATATTATCAAATGCGTAGATCCTGATGGTTTGAAATTAAATGAAGGCTGGCTGAAAGGACCATTTACGTATTATAATTACGCTTCTCATTTTTTTCGTCCTGCCGGTCCAAAACAAGTTGAATGGACATTTCCGTTTCACTATAAAAAATATCGTTTTGATGATGCATTGCCAGAAACAAAGGCAATCATGAACGTGATTGATGAAGTGAAACCGGATTTTATGTATTCGCTTCATAATTCAAGTTTTGGCGGTGTCTATTGGTATGTATCCAAAGAGAGAAAAGAAATTGTGGATCGTTTGGAAAATGCGGCGAAACGTGTCGATCTGCCTTTGAGCTTGGGAGAGCCGGAAGTGCCATTTGCGAAAGTGTATCGACAAGCGGTCTATGAACTTCCCCAATCCGCCGCGTCTTATGATTTTTATGAAGCAAATTTAGATAAGGATCCCAGTGAAGTTATGAGTGGTGGGGGATGTTCGGCAGATTATTTGGACACCAAAGGCAAGGATGCATGGACGCTTGTCTGTGAAATGCCGTATTTCTATTGTCCTGACAGTAATGATCTCTCTTTGTGTGAAAACTTGACAAGAAGGGAAGCCATTGTTAAGGGATATGAAATCAAAGAGCCACTTATGGTAAAACTGAAAGAGTTGTATGCGAAGTTGGAACCTTATGCGGATCCTAAATCGTCTTGTATGATCGCATTAAAAGAACGTGTAGAAGATAAGCAGGATTTCAAAGATGCGCAGTTTGCGCTGATGGACGCAAATCCGCAAGAATATGATGTGCCATGTACAGTTGCCAGTCGCTTTGATTCTTTTTATGGAGCGCCATGGTATACGCTGATTGCGTTTGGTATGGTGATCAGTGCCGCTAAGGAAACGTTGGCTTCTTTGTGTGATGAAGCAGGAAAACAGGAAATGGATAACGTTATACAAGAAGCAAAAAGTTTCTGTAAAGCAGGATGCGACCATATTGAAAAAGAAGTGCCATGTGAACCAATTCCAATACGTAAATTGGTCAGTGTGCAAATGGAAAGCGCATTGTTGGCGTTGGGAATGAACGAAAGGAGCGATTCATAAATGTATTGTATAATGAATGCGACCATCCATGATGGTTTCGAACACGTTTTTAAGGGAGATATTTTAATTGATGGAAACAAAATCGTTGAAGTGAAAGACCACATTGCCTTTGATGGTGAATGTTATGATGCGACGGGTCAACATGTGTTTCCGGGTTTCATTGATCCCATGAGTAATTGGGGTATTTTAGGTCCCGGTCGTGAAATTCGTGGCAATGCGGAAGACAATGATGAACATACCAATGTCATCACACCTGAGATGGATGTGCTTTATGCGTTCAATGGACGCGGTGTCACGCGTCAACAGCTGGGCGCATTTGGTATCACCAGCGTAGGCGTTGCGCCAAGCAGCACGAACTTATTTGGCGGGAAGATGGCAGTATTCGATGTGGACGGCATCAATCCTTTTAAAATGTGCATTAAGGAGCAGGTTGGTTTGAAGGCCTGCGTTGAGCGCAGTGTGTGTGATTATTACGGCGCTAAAAACATGATACCCGGTACACATATGGGAATTTTTTCACTATTTCAGGAACATTTGAAGTCTGCCAGTGAATATGATCCAACAAAAGACGACAGAGATCCAAAAAAAGCAGCTATCAAAGATGTTTTGGATAAGAAAATGCCTTTATTTGTCTGTGCCAAAACACCAATGGAAGTACATGGCGTACTGCATGTGCTGAAAGACTATGATATTGATTTGGTGCTTTGCAGCGGCTATGGTTTAAAAGACAGTGAAGAAGAACTGTTGAAAAGAAATGTATCCGTTATTGTAAATAATAATGACATTGCCTTCGACCCATATACGGAAGAATTGGATCGACCTTTCCTTTATGAACTTTATAAAAAAGGCATCTGCGTCGCATTGGCTTCTAACTGTTCGGGAACGATGGCTTCCAGAGAAGATGTGTTGTGGAATGCGATCAGCATGTATAAAGTATGCCATGATGAAGAAGCAGTCATCAAAATGATGACGAGTAATACAGCCTCTATTTTAGGCATTGATCATATTACCGGTAGTATAGAAACAGGTAAACGTGCCGATCTTGTCATTTACAGTGATCATCCTATTAAGACATATCAAGCAGTTTTACAACAGACCATTGCCAACGGCAAAATCATTTACCGCAAAGGAGATGAAATGAAATGCTTCATATAAAAGATGCGACTGTATATACAATGGAAAAGGAAGGCATCATAGAGAATTGCGATATTTTGATTGAAAACGGTAAAATCAAAGAAGTAGGCATTGGGCTTGTTTCTGATCAACATGCACAGGTGATTGATGCCAAAGGCCTTATTGTCATTCCGGGTATTGTTGATGCGCACAGTCATGTAGGAACGTGCAAAGTCGACAATTTAAAAGAGGATGATACAAATGAAATGACCAATCCCAATTCAGCACAGCTGGACATATATTATGGAATTGATCCAAATAATCCCTCATTTGCGGAATGCGCTAAGGATGGCATCACGACGAGTGTGATCGCACCCGGAAGCGGCAATGTATTCGGAGGTCTGGTGCTGGCAATGAAGTCCGCAGGAAAGGATTTTGATGCAAGAGTCATCAAAAAACCATGCGCATTGAAAGCGGCCATGGGGGTAAATCCAAAAGGGATCTATGGCCCCAGAGAGCAGCTTCCAATGTCGAGAATCGGCGTAGCACAAGTATTTATTGATTTTTTTGAATCGGTGAAACAGTATCAGAAAAAGAAAGCCGATGCGAACGGTGATGTAAGCAAAATGCCAAAATTTGATCGTGCTTTGGAACATGGCCAAATGGTATTGGAGAGAAAGATTCCATTAAAAGTACATTCTTATCAGCATGATATGATGGCATTATTGCGATGGAAAAAAGAATATGGCTTTGATTTGACATTGGATCATGCCTTTGGTGCTTCCGATTTCATTGATGAAATTGCACAAAGCGGCGCAGAAGTGATTTGGGGACCGTTGAGTGGACCGTTATTTGGCGGTGAAGGATGTAAGGTCGATCCTGAGTGTTTAAAAATGTTGCATGATCGCGGTGTTACTTGTGCCATTATGACAGATGGACCGGTACTTCATCCTTATATGATTGTGACGCAGGCCGGTGAAGCGGTACGTCATGGACTTGATGTGGAAACTGCTTTGAAAATGATCACGATAAACGCAGCCAAGATTGCGCGATGCGATGATCGCATTGGTAGTATCTGTCAAGGAAAAGACGGCGATCTTGTCATTTTTGAGAAGATGCCGGCAGTGGATACAGATGCACAAGTACGTTATACGATCATTGATGGTGAAATCGTATATCAGGCATCTTAGTTATCGATAAAAATGCATAATATATTCATAGAATCGTTTATCTATACGCTAAGATAGCGATTCTTTTTAAATGCTATTTTATTTTGGCAGGATGGATGGATGATACGTTTTATAAGAATGGATTCGTTGTGATTAAACAAGAGAGTAATTTGAATTCAATCAATGAGATTACCATGCGTTTCAATCTGTGAAATCCGTTCTATAAAAATGTAGCGTCTCAATAAAAAAAGACTATATACAAAAATATAAATTCTTGAACATATTCTTTTTTTAACTATAAAAAAGTATCAACTTTTTCTATATCTTCTCATAAGTCCCGAATTGCCGATATATCCTTATTCTATAAGGTTTGTTGGCTTTTTTTATTTCTTAAACCTACCACAGAACTGGATCTACACTACGCATATCTTCACTCTCAATCGTTGTATATTTCGTTGTAAATCATGCTATCATACTTCTCGTTTCTTTGTTTGCTCCAACTTCTGAGGCATGAGCATATAGGTTGAGTGTGATTGTTATGTTGGAATGTCCCATAATATATTGTAAATTCTTTGGGTTCATATTCTTTTGTGCTAATCTTGTACAAAATGTATGTCTTAGTGTATGTGGTGTAATATGTGGCAAGGGAACATCATGCGTCTTGTTATATTTCTTTATCATTCGTATCAATAATGTTTTATAAGTTGCGGTATGTGTAGGATAACCATTCTCTAACAGAAATAGGAAATGACGACAACCGTCAATCTCTTTTATCATAGGTTTCTGTTTCCTTTTTAACACTCTCTTAAAGGCTTTCTCTGCTTCATCACTCATTGGCACTTTACGAATACCACTTTTTGTCTTTGGCTCATTGATATAATAACCGTTCTTATCTTTCAACAACTGATGATTGATATTGATTGAATGATTTTCAAAATCTAAGTCTTTCTTTGTCAATCCACAAAACTCCGATATTCTTAATCCTGTTTTTAACAGTATCAGTACATCATCATAATATTTCTGATAACAGGTATCATGTGCTATGAAATCAAGTAATGCCTGCTCTTGTTCTTCACTTAATGCAACTTTTGTTTTACTGTCATTTTCAAGAACTTCACTAAGTGAAAAATCAAAAGGGTTCTTTCTTATATAATCATCATTGATTGCCATACCAAAGGACGCTTTTAATGAACGCTTATAGTTCTTGATTGTTCCAAAGGAAAAACCTTTCTGTTGCATACGGATTGCCCATTCTCTAGCGTCTGACGGTTTAATACTGTCAATGCTCCTAGAACCGAGTATATCGTCCTCTAAGGCTTT
This sequence comes from Erysipelotrichales bacterium, assembly GCA_910576345.1. Classification (GTDB taxonomy): domain Bacteria; phylum Bacillota_I; class Bacilli_A; order Erysipelotrichales; family Erysipelotrichaceae; genus C-19. The sequence goes on along the minus strand of CAJTIT010000019.1, from coordinate 29,362 downwards.
CATAAGGTATTTTCTGCCGACTTCTGTATTCTTCGTTACATTTGGTCGCTGTGCGTTCTTTTTAGCGTATAACTGGCAAAGTGTCATTTTACCGCCCTGCGTGTCGATACCGTCATACAAATCTCTTTGTATGATACGCTCCTTTTCCCTTAATGATAAATCATCTCGTTTACCTTTCGGTGTTCTATCTGTCGGTAATAATTTCCAAGCACACACATATTTTGTTTTACCCAATGCGTCTACATATTTGTAAGTGTATCTTCCGTCTGGTCTTTGACTTTCTCCTTTCTGTAATATTCTGTTTTTGTTATCTCGTCTTTTTAATGCTGACATCTTTCAAACTCCTTTCAAAGTATGAAAGAGCCTTGTATATACGACTTAATCAAATCATAACACGCACAAGGCTCTTTTGCATTAAATTTGTTCCAGTTTATCTATAACTTTTTCAAAATTCTTTTTCTTGATATGCATACGATTCCCATTCATAACGACACATTCTCGTTTATGGTCATTGGCAATTTGACGCAACTTATTTTCGCCAATGCGGAAGTAACTTGACACTTCTTCAGTCGTCGTAAGGTATCGTTCCCATAATGGCATACTCAAATCGTGCATATAACTTCACCTCTTTTCTATAAATCATTTTCTAAGCAATTCAATGGCTTTTGTCATAGCCCACAGGCCTTCCACCTCTGCATTATCCAATGTGGCCGTACCCATTGCGTGCGACGCTCTTAACGCACAAGCTGTGGCTGTACGGAAGTATCATTATCAGACAGAACAGGTCATGGCGGTAAAAGAGGACAAGTCTTTTACAAGAACACAGATAGGTTGTCGCTCGCTTTTGCAGGGGAAAGGTCATGGCGTATCTGTTTCAACGGTTTACTGTCTGTCTAAGGTATTAAATTGCTTTATTCAGTTGTCAAAGAACACGAAAGAAGAAAATCATCTTTTCTGCACCATATAGGGAAAGAAAATGCCATTCTGCTAAGTTGATGATGAAAAGATTTCTTTTCACACTCTAACTACCCATGAAACACCGTTACTGCCAACTATGGAATAAAAGATTTTCTTTGCTCCATATAGGGAACGGCAACTACCAAATGTTAAGTTGAGAATGAAAAGATTTTCTTCTTTTCACATCAACACTCAACTGCTAATGCCTGTTTGAATACAAAATCAAGAAATAAAATATAATTTCTTCTTTCTTGCTCCAACACTCGACACAAACAATACTTTTGAATACAAAATAACGATAGCTTTTTCTTGTTTCCGCATAACACTGTCCAGTAATAGCGAATTTGTGGTGTGATTTTGAAAATTTTTTCTACTTTCACTTCATATAGGGAATGGTAACCTCGATTTAATGAGTAGTTTTGAAAAAAAGTCAAATTTCCTTTTCTCACACCATATCTGTACACTATCTGATGTTTTGTTGCAGATTTTTCAAAGAAATTAAAAAATACCGTCATTCTCTTGCGGAACAGCGGTATCTATACGTTCTTCTATGGTTGATTTTTCTAACTGCAATAAATGTTTATGCTTGTCTTTGAGTTCTGCTTGCTCAATCATATCTTTCAGTATCGTGGTATGATTTTCTTTGTCCGATGCCCGTATCATTTTTATCGTTGGTGCAACCTGTCTTTGTAACCAATGCAATGCCTTTTGTAAAGTGTAAGGCTCTGGCTTTGTGGTTAAGCGTATCGGTTCTCTGTTTTCCCCTACAAACCACGCCCAATCATCATTCATTTTCCATTGATTTTTCGGCTTATCATCCTCTCTATCTACAAAACGGACATAATGATTGATGATAGAAAAAGCGGTGCGTTCAGCGTCTCGATAGGTCAGTAAATCTACAACTGCATAATAGGCTCGTTCATTTTTCATGCGTATTTCAAAACGGTTCTTATTTCTGTATCTTCAACTTCTGTACCATTCTTGACATACTGCTCATAATTCTTCTGATAAGCACACATATATAATTCGCTACTTGTTGAACCGAGATATAAGGTTTCGCCTGTGTTCTTTGGTGTATCACTACCACATTTCTCTGTACCGCTGTAATCTTTTTGCATACGGAAGTAAGAGATACATTCGCCAGCTTTATATTTTGTCTTTAGCTTTGGAATATCCAATATTCCTGCTTTATCATTGATTGCCAAGTCAAGCCGTTTCATCTTACCGCCTGCCGTCATACAATCAAGCATAAAGTCATACCATGAGCGTTCCTGTGTCAATAGATAACTTTCCATTTGCCGACACCCTCTGCCTTTCAGTTCTAACAAAACACCTAAATGCTCCTGCATGGAACACATGATGTTAATGTCGCCTAAAACATATTTACTTTCATAACCGTACTTTCCAAAATCTTCATAAAGCATATAATCGGCTTTTAATTGCAATACATCACGAATAATCACTAATGCGTCCGTAGTAGGAAAGCGGACACGAAAATAATCAATCCGCAAAAACAACGGTTCTTGTGAATTGAAACGCTCAATCTGTTTTTCTAATGTTTCTTTCAATTCTTCCGTCAATGGAAATTTCCCTTTTTCAATGCGGTTATAATACTCACGACTGATACCACAGGCAACAGCAAGTCTTGTTTGTGTTACTCCGTATTCTTCATGCTTTTGTCTTAATTCTTCTATAAAGTTTTTATCATTCATTCTTCAATTCCTCCAATCAAAAAAGGCAACTACCATATTTGATAATTGCCTATACTTAAATTTCTGCAAAAGAAAAAGACAATCAATTTCTCGTTTGAAATCAACTGTCTTTCCTATGTCTTATTCAATTTTTCCAAGTGATAATGGCATAATTTATATCACACCATGTAAAATGCGGTTTTGCCTTGTAAATACAGCGTTTTCTGCTTAGTAGTGTATATTGTCTCTTGTTTTTTGTGCCCCCCTTGTTAGATAACGGGGGCTTGATGTTCGCTCGCTACAGGCTCGCTCATGGTCGAAACAATCCAGCCATTTGACAGCAAAGCTGTCATGGCGTAATGGCTGAGAGCCACGCCACCATGTCTGGCTTGCTTCGATCATGCGAGTATACATAACAGTTTAATTATATATCACTATATTTTCATGATACTTAGCTTCATTTAAATATATGAAACTATAAATTTCTATTTTGATACTGTAAGTTGCTTGAATAAATCAGAACCTAACATTTTTAATGCGGTTCTGGATACTTCAAGCATAACTTCAATCATATCATCATCATTCCAATGACCGCCTTTTCCCTTTGTATAGATAGAAGCCGCTTGTAACATTATAGTTGAACCATTACATTGTACAAATCTATTTGCACATAAATTTGTATTGATTGGCATTCCATAGTTTGAAGCAGTAAGCCTATCTAAGCGATTAAGTGCTCCATTATTGTATGTTAAAGTAACCTCTCTACCGTCAGGTCTTTTAATTGTTACATCTTGTGTTAAAAAATTAGACCCCTCTAAAAATAACACATAAGGGAAATAGCATTCAGCCAACATATAATTAGCTATTTCACTTATATTTTTATGTGCTCTTTCAATTGCATTTCCGGCAACCATAAGATCTTGGTCTTTATTCTTTCCAACAAGAACTCCATTACATATATTTTCAATGTCTTTGCCTTGGTGCTTGGCTTCTGATACCATTATTACTCGCCAATTCCCATTATCATCTTGAACTTCAATTAAACCACCATCAGGAATGATACGAGCGTTCTCAACAAAAAGTGTTTGCCCAAGATACTTATCTACTTTTTGCAAAGCTTCGTTAATTTCTTTTTTTGCAAGGTCTTTTCTATATCGAAAAGTTAATCTTGGAAATTCTTCTTTCAATTTTGACATTACAGCAATAGATGTATTATACACTTCTTTGTCGTGTATTTTTGCATCTTCGTGAAAAATTGTTAAAGGTCCTTGTCCTTCTTTTTGCTGTACTGTTAATCTATTTGACTGTCCCTTTTTCATAGCGTATTCAACTCCTAACTAATAAACTTGTTAATCTATATCAAAAAAATTTTCTATACACTCGGTAGAAACATAATCTGTCTTTTGTCCAAGATTTTTCATCAATTCAAGATGTTTATCAAAATAAGATTTTAATTCTTCATTGCTATCGCACATCAAACAATGTCTACCCTCATTTATACAAACTCTACCCGTTGTTCCACTACCAGCAAAAAAATCGAGTACAATAGAACCAGGATAAGAAAGTGCTTTAACCAAGCGATCTATTATCTCTACAGGTTTTTGAGTAGGATGTCCGACTCGTTCTTTGCTATTACCATTCAATCTTCCAATTTGCCATACATTAGTCGGATTTTTTCCTTTCATCGTATTCTCTGGATTTAATCTTTTATCTTTAAGTGCATTTTTCAAATCCTCTTCCGAATACGGAACCCTAACTGAATCTAAGTCAAAGTAATAGTCGTTAGATTTAGCTAACCAAATCACTTCTTCGTGTCTATTTGCAAAATATCTATGTGCAGACATACCATTTTTGTAATGCCAAATAATCGTATTGATAAGTTTAAACTTCGATTTATGCCTTACATACTGAATAATATCAATCAAGTCGCCCGATTTAACATCTCTAAACTGAATACCACCGAAAATTACCATATTACCATTTTTCGACAATACTCTATATGCTTCATCTAACCACAATGACGCCCATTCAATATAATTTTCATAAATATCCCAACCAGCAAGTTCTAAGTTATAAGGTGGGTCAATACATATCAGTTGAACAGATTCATCAGGTAGTGATTTTAAAAAATCTGTACAATCCATTATATTGATAGATATTTTTACTTTATCTGGAATATCAAAGTCCTTTGCAGTTTTGTGTTTTAATGTCTTATCTTTCCTTGATTTATTAAGTGCCATAAGTGCGTGATTATTATGGGACTTATTATGAATTGCCATATATTAGTTATCCTCCTTTGTAGAAGAGAGCCACGCTTCCTCTACTATTTCATAATTCAGATTGTTTTCTTCACAAAAAGACTTAATTTCTTTCATTGCTTTAACATTTGGTTTTGCTTTATTTAATTCCCAACGATTGACCGTTGATAAAGCTACATTAAGCCGTTTTGATAAATTTTCTTGTGTATAAAAGGCTTTTTGCCTTGTAATTCTAATTGCTTCTCCTAAATTCATATCATTAAGTACCTCACATTCTTCCGTTATTTAAGTTATTTTAGGCGTTTTGTCAATTTGATAAGAATACTTGTAACGACTAATGATAAAATCTGCAATATTTCGTAAATATAGAAAAGATACTCTGGTTTAAGTGTCATTTTTCTATAACTTTGTATAATTATGTATAAGTCGTTATTAAAGGCTCTTTCATTTGTTGTAAATTCGTTGTAAATTACTTGTTCTTTTTTCTTCTAAATTCCTTTAAACGCTGTATTTATGGAAATCAGCGTCAACCGTTTGTATTTTGACAGATATATTATCGATGAGATATTGTAAATGCGCTTTGTTCATGCCCATACGATGTTTCCACGAAAATTCGTTTGATTGTAAAGTGGATAATGGAAATACGGATCTTCTTCATGTTGTGGTTTTGCTGCTACAACGCCCCATGGTTTCGTTTCAGAAATTTTTGAATGATCAGCATCAGGTAATATTTTTTTATGCGTATAACATCCATTGCATTTGAAATATGCACTCTTTTGGATTGGATCGTATTGAACATTACTTGCTTGTTTGGCTATAGGACATACAACGATCATTTCCGTATCGTATGAGAAAGCATGGTATGTAAAATCGTGAAATTTTTGTGTCATATTACAAATTTCATGGAAGCAAAAAACTTGCGAATGAACTACCAAAATACGCAATCAAAGCCATGATGAATACATAACCAAATGCATATAAGGCAATTTTTTTCAAAATTTCTCCATCTTTTCCGGTTAATGAGCAGGCAGCACATCCAATGGCAATGCTTTGCGGCGCCAACATTTTGCCTGCGCTGGTACCAAGCGAATTTGCCGCAACCAGCCAGTATTCATTTGCGCCAATCGCAGTCGCGGCTTCCAATTGGACATTGCCAAACAATACCTCTGAACTGGTTCCACTTCCTGTCACGAATGTACCCAATGCGCCAATCAAAGGTGCGGCGAGTGGATAGAATGCGCCTAGGGCGCTGACAAAGAATGCAGCGATGTCTGAAATCATCCCTGCATAACCCATGATTTTGGCACAGGCAAGCACCCCTAACATCGTGCAAATTGTTTTTGACATCTGAACGATGGTATCTTTCAGCACTTTGTATAAATCGCTTCCTTTGCAGCCTTGTAAAATGCCACCGATAATACCGGATAACAGAATCAAGACGCCGGGTGTGTTCAACCAAGTAAACGTATAAGGTGTGGCACCTGCGCCTTGATAAATGACGATACTGGTCTTTATTTCACTGAGAGGGTCATGGATAAATGGAACAAGTTTACTGGTAAGCAGTAAAGAAACAAAAATCAGAATAAAGGGTGACCATGCGATGAATGCCCGTTTCATCGTAATAACAGGCGCATTTTTTTCTTTTGGTATTTCCATGCGATATTCATTAGGAATTTCATGGCGTTTTCCATAGAAAATCGCGTAAGCAAATGTGGCGCCAAGCGAACAGATACTGGCAATGATCACTGGCAAATCTGCGCCGATAAAACGAGCAGCGAAGATTTCCGGAATCACAAAACTAAAAGAAGCGACACAAATCAAAGGAATCAGGCCTTTTAAACCTTTGATGCCTTTACTAACCAGCGTGACCATAAAAAACGGAGAGATGAACAACAATGGCGCAACTTGTATCGTTTGCACAAATGCCAATGAACCGGCATCCAAAGCAGTGATATTGGCAAGTGTTGTGGTAGGGATTCCAATTGATCCAAACATTGTCGGACATCCATTGGCAATCAAACATGCCAGAATGGCTTCTACCGGAGAAAAGCCAAGTGCATAAAGCATACTTGCAGGAATGGCAATCGCTACGCCAAAACCTGCCATGCCTTCTAGAAAACCGCCAAAACACCAGCCGATTAACAACACCAAAATGCGCCGATCACTGCTGATGGAGGTGATCATACGTTTGATAATATCCATTGCGCCGGTATAAACGGTTACGTTGTAGGTAAAGACTGCCGCAATAATAACCAGTACAATGGGCCATAAAGCCATCGCAAATCCTTCGATGGAAGCGCTCAAGGCTTCATTGAAACTCATGTTCCAAATAAACATTGCCTCTATAAACGCAACCACAAAGGCACCCAGACTTGCAATATGCGCCGGTAATTTCCATACACATAGCGCAATCACAAGCCAAATAATCGGTAATAAAGCCAAAACAAACATGGTAAATAAGGAACTATTCATAACTATCCTCCCAAAATCATTGTTTTTCATATTTTATGACACTTTCATATGGTTGTCCAGTTTTTTTATGAAGGAAGTGAATGTAATTGAATAGATTGATTTAATCTATTGATAATCGATTGTTTTTGTTACAGCACAGAAAAATTTTTCTAATCTGTATGCATAGATGAATATCGTACATTTTCTGAAACGTTACCATGAAAATCAAAGAAATGGAAGTGAATAACGATAATGGACGATAGGTGGGTACTATACCATCATACGCTTTTTTGTTTATTTCTTTTCATCCAATCCGGACTGTGATAAAATGAATACAAAAAAGGAGTGATTTCTGTTGAAAAAAGTCAACCCGTCTTCCTTTAGCAGTGGCATTATCGCAGGTGGAATCATTTTATGCGCAGGTAATTTGATGCCCGTACTTCATGGAGAAAATGCACTTGGTATGATGGTCGGTATTCTATGTGTCATCATTGGCTCTGTTTTATTTGTTATATTGAAAAAAAAGGAGAGGCGCAAATGATTACAATTTTTAATCGCAAAAAACTGCTTGTTACGATGGATATGGATAAGCAGGCACACGTGCGTTCCGTTTTATCGAATGCGAATATCGCTTATAAACGCAAAGTTAGAAATGTGAGAAATACATCGTTTCCGGATCCACATGCCAGAGTCCTTCATATGGGATGAAACAAAACGATGCATATACGTTTTATGTAAGAAAACAAGACTATGATCAGGCTTTGTATATCATCAATCAATAATTTCAATATATGTCTTGTAAAAATCGTATACTGTACCGTTTTCTTGTGCCTGCAATAGAAAGCGACTGAGAATGATGCCGGTTTTATATGTTTTTTGCACTTCTTCTAAGAGAAGGGCAAGATTATTGGAATAATCCGGCGTCATTTTCTGTCTCATAAGGCAAACGATATAACGATTGCTTTTTTTTTGCCATAACAATGCGGTTGTATCGAATGCACAATCTTTTGATATGCATAGGCCACGTTTCATTTTGGTTATATCGCTTGATTCCTGTACCCTTGTCAATAAATAAGGATTTTCAATATACTGCTTTAGCTTATCGCTTTCTGAAAATGAAAATGAAACTACGCTATCCATATCAATATCGCTCATACGAAATGGATGTTTATTTAATTCCTTCATGCATGATATGGCTTCCAGATGATAATGCAGTTTCTGTATTTGATGATCAATCTCATTTTTTTGTTTGTTTAATTCAACGATCTTATCTTCTAACAGCTGTTGGTGATCATCTGCGGATGTATGTTCCATGGACGCAATTTGTTTTAAAGGCAATCCTAAGTTCTTATAAAATAAAACATCGGATATAGTAAGAATATCATCGATGCGGTATTCACGATAATTGTTTTCGCTATTTTTTGACGGTGATAAGATACCTGCTTCTTCCCAATAGCGTAGCGCAGACGCATTGATTTGAAAAAACTGTGCGATTTCTTTTATTGTGAAGTTTTTTTCCATATTGCGACACTCCTGATTTCCTTGATTTTATCATGATTGTGCTTGACCTTCAAGTACCTTTAAGGTTTATAATTGGAATATGTTTTCAAGTTCAAAACGTTTATAAGGAGGAGAATGAAAATGAATCAGCTATATGAAACGATCGATCAGTCGATCATGAAGCATTTGGATGCATATACGGAAATGGTTAAACAAATGTATGAGCATCCGGAAATTGGTTTTCAGGAGTTTGAAACACAGAAGATGTTGTCAACGTACTTGATCAATGCCGGTTTTGATACAAAGACAGGCGTTGTATGTGAAACCGATTTTGTGGCAGAATATAAATCAAAGAAAGCAGGTCCAACCATTGCCTTTATGTGTGAATATGATGCATTGCCAGAAGTGGGTCATGGATGCGGTCATAATTTGATTGCAGGAATCGGTATAGCGGCCGGTGAAGCGTTGAAAGAAATTGCGGATGAGATTGGCGGCGTGATTCGTGTGATGGGAACGCCGGCAGAGGAAAACTTTGGCGGAAAAGTGCATATGGCAAAGGCAGGATTGTTTGACGATGTCGATGCGGCTTTGATGATTCATCCGGATACGCGTACCAGTGTGGGTATTACGACCAGTGCTTTGAATCCGGTGAAATTTGAGTTTTATGGCAAGAATGCGCACGGATGTATGCCACAGGAAGGAAAAAGTGCGTTGGATGCGGCGGTGATGACGTATTTGCAGATTAATTTGATGCGTCAGTTTGTGGAACCGAATACCTTCATTCATGGGATCATCAAAGATGGCGGAAAAGCCGCAAACGTCATTCCTGCGTATGCAAGTCTGGAATATTATTTTCGTGCGCCGACAATGGAATATACATTAGAAGTCACCAATAAAGCAATCGCTTGTGCAAAAGGCGCATGTGAAGCATGTGGCACAACTTTTGAAACTTCCGTTTATGAGTGTCCATATGAAGATACATTGATCAATTATACATTGGCAGATATGTTAATGGAGAAATTTCATGCGCTTGGCTTGGAAGATGTCGAATCGGTTGATGAATCTTGCATTGGTTCCTCTGATGTAGGTGCCGTTAGTTATGTATGTCCGACTTTGCAGGGCATGATTAAAATCGCAGAAACAGATGTAGCCGGTCATTCAAAAGAAATGGCGGCAGCGACCATATCGGAAACGGGTCGAAAAGGTCTTTTGGACGGCGCAAAAAGTATTGCTTACATTGCTTGTGATTTGATATGTGATCCTAACAAATTGCAGATGGTGAAAGACGAATTTGCCAAGTCGAAAAAATGATGTTTCGCTGATAGAATATACATGCATCTGATGAATATGAACATTGGATGCATTTTTTATTTACTTTTTTCTATATATACTGGTAAATTTTGTTATTTTTTTGAAATATTTAAGTAAAAATTTTGAAAAATATTGACAAAATATTTTGTTATGGTTAATATAAAATAAAAGGATGTTTATAAGGAGGGATTGGGAATGAATCAGCTTAGCGATGAAGAATTGGTGCGAAAGGCACAGAATGGTGATGAGAATGCATTCAGTGAACTGTATCGAAAATATCAGAAACGTTTGGAATATGTCGCCAATCGTCTTTGTAATAATCAAGAAGATGCCAAAGATGCTGTGCAGCAGACATTTTTACAAGCGCACACTTCACTTCATTCGCTGCGTGATCCCAATCGATTTTATCACTGGTGTTGTCGTATCGTACATGGCAAATGTACCGATATGTTTCGCAAAAACAAAGATATCAATGTAGATATGATGCAAAGTCCTTTGGTCACTTCTGTTGTAGAGGAACGTCCGGATTATCTGCCCTGGGAAAATCATCGTTTTAAAAGTGATCAGCATCAATTGCTTTCGTTTATCTCCCAATTGCCATATGTACAACGACAGGTTGTTTTGCTTGTCTATTTTGATCAAATGAGTATGCAGGAATGTGCAGATTGTTTAAATGTACCGGAAGGCACAGTGAAGTCAAGACTTTACAGCGCAAAGCGATCGCTTCGTGAAAAAATTGAAACATACAATGAACAAAGCAGTGTGCCTTTGAATTTTAGAAGTGCATCTGTTCCTGCGTGGGTGAGTGCTGCCTGCATTGCCAGTATGCCTAAAAAAGTGTTTTGGACTAAGCGGATGGGGAAAATGCTTGCGGCAGGAACGGTCACGGCGGTTGTTTTAGGTGTAGGGGTTTATGCGCTTGGATCTCATGTTCCAATGCGGGAAAGCAATGTTACTGTACCTTTATCTTCAGAGATGAGTTTGAAAGAAGCCTATTTTAAATTAAAAATGTGGGCTGTGGATGAACGTCAAATGCGTGATCGCAGTCAAAAAGATGTGGAAATGGCGCAGTCATATTATGAATTTTTAAAATCATATGGCGGTGTTTATTATGAATCACTTCAAAAAAGTGGTTGGGCACAAGCCTTTGAAGCTATACAGAAATAAGAAAGAATTAGAATATAGTTTCTAATTTTTTTTGGCTTTTTATTTAACAATTTTGATGAATTTTAAAAAAAATTGATTTTTTTTATAAATGGATGAACTTTTATCCATTGGATTTCGACCAGTATACGCCAATCAGAATATTTTGTATCGTTTTGGACATGAGAATTGATGTGTTTATGTGGATAGAAAGGATGGATGAAGTTGAAAAAGCTATGGATGGCGTTGTTTATGCTTGTAGGAATGGCATTGGTTGTTTATTTCAGTTATTACCCAGAATTGCAGGCAGCGACTCATCGTACTATGGCAATGTCTTTAGGCGATGAATTTACTTATGGTACGTTTGACGCACAGCCTGTGAAATGGGTCTTGGTGTATAAAGATGAACAGACAAATCATGGTGTAGCACTTGCCAAAGATCGATTGAAACATTCTTTCTGGAATACACAATGTAAAGCAAATGGCGCTGCTTATTGTGAAACACTTGGAAAAAATGCATATTTTCAGGGAGAAGCAGGACTGTGGATGGATCAGTTTGTGCCAAGTATTTCTTCTTCATTTGCGAGTGATACATCTCCTATTGCACAGGAAATCAACCAGCTGAATTTATCTAATTTAAGTAACTTACATTCTGCGGATAATCCTTATATTTATTTATTGCCAGCGACCGCAGCGGAAGGTACTTCTTTGTTTGGTTATCCAACATGGATCGATTATCAGACCATTTTGGCCAATGCGGATGTAAACGCAAGAGCGGCATTGGGATATGGCGGCTCATACAACTGGTGGCTTTCTACCAGGGCAGGAGGCTCTTATGGAGCGTTTGGCGCATGTGTAAATCCAAGCGGTGGCGGTTTGGATTATTGCGGTGTTATCAATGACACAGCGACATATGTTATACGACCTGCCTTGTATTTTGCGGTGCCTTTGAATAAGCTAAGTATTGAATATGCACCTGTATATGGAAATGGATTAAATAAATATGAGCATTTGAAAAATACCAAAGTTAATGATGCGATTGGCACAGTAGTCTTTAAAGACTATGAGGTTCCAATTTCTTTATCACTAAAGTCAAGTGCTTCTGCGCCGTCTGGACATGAAAATGATTATTTGAATTTTTCAATTGTTTCTTCCAGCAATGATTCTTCTGAACAAATTTATGTGAGTGGTTCAGCACCTGCTTTACGTAATAATGCATTGAAGGTTCAGGATTATTATTTTACGATTGAAGCGGTAGATGCGAGTGGTAATAAGGATACTATAGATGTGCAGTTATCCGTAGAGCCAACGGTTTCATCTGTTTCATTTGATCAAGCGTCTGTCACGAAAAAGTTAATATCAGAAGCACAAGCGAAATGGATCGAACATGCGACTACATCGCCGCCGCAGGCAATGCAGGTCACATATGCGATTTCTGGTGGTAATATTTCATTAATTGATATTGATCCGCGTACTGGAGAAATTACGTATAAAGGCAATGGTGCATATGGTATGGTGAAAATCAAAGCTACGGCTGATGATGATCCAAGCACAGGAGAGGATAATTATCAATCATCTTTTGCGGAGAAAGAAATTATGATTGTTCGCCAAGTGGAAGGAATCGTCACTCCAGACAGTGCATCAAGTGATATGAATACTCCTACATTTTCCATGAACCAAGCCAATATAAAAACGAATGGTAACATTGGTGTGATAAAAGGCACTTTGGGTACACCGGATGTATCTGGTGGTAATACCATAACTTATGCATATGCAATAAAAGCAGGTGGTGATGGAAATTATTTTAAAGTAAATGAGAGTACAGGTGTGATACAAAGCGTTGCGGATCTAGCAGTCGGAAGTTATCATTTCACAATCGAAGTTTCTGATAAATGGAGCACAAAAGAAATACACGTCACAGTAAATGTAGGTATGGCACCTGCAGAAAACTTGAAGTTCTATGAAAATTCTACATCTAATACGATGATTACTTCAAAGTCTGCGACTTTAACGGATACAAATGTGAGCGTATTTGCGACTGTCAAAGGAAGTTCTAATACAAATCCAGTAACGTATCGAATCAAAGATGGATCTACCAATGTGATAACGGTACATCCAAACAGTGGTGCCATTACGATCAATGGAGTGGGAAGTGTTATAATCGTCGCAGAGAAAACAGGAAACACAGGACAAGCAAACGCAATCACGGAATTAACATTTACTGTAACAGCCGGATCTCAACAATTCATCTATACAGATGCAAGTGGAAACGAACTGCCAAAGAGTGGAAATGATTATGATGATTACAGTGAAGTATATGGACAAGGAAAGACATTCCAATTATATACGGCAGGAAATCCAGCAGGAACCAATGTCACCTATGCATTAAAGGCAGGAAGTCCAACGGATGTGATCAGTGTCGATCCAAGTGGACTAGTATCCATATTGAATGCAAGCTTGAATACACAAATCGGACAAGTGATCGTAGAAGCGACGAGCCATGATCCAAGTGGAAACTACAGCGATAAAACGATAGAACTATCGATCGTTATCACAAAAGCAAATCAAACGATATCATTTTCAGGAGTAACGTCTGCACAAAACGGAAGAGGAACTGTAACACCGATCATTACAGAACAAGATATCTCTAGCAATGATGGTGGAGTAAGTATAAGTGATACGAATTACTATATATCGGTAGACGCATCCGCAAGTGGCATCGCATGGACAAACAATGGAGTAGATATTGATTATAACTATACAGGAAATACAACGATCGAGATACCATTGGAAGTCACAAAAGCAGGCAATCGAAATTACAACAGTGCAACCGCAAAAGGAAAAATGAAAATCTTATCGCCAAGTGAAAGTACATTATCGATCAGTCAACCGGGAAAGATCTATTATGGAGATCACTTTACAATACGCTCCTTACAAGATGACAGTTCAAGTACGAATGTGAAGTATACATTCACAGTAGACAATACGATCTTTGTATCCAATCCAACCGTGAATGGAAACAGCGCAGACTTCGATGCATTGAAATGTAGTAGTGGGACGAAGATTAATATCACAGTGACAAGAACGGCAGACAGTGAAGTGACATTAAGTAAGGTAGTAACGATAGAAGTACTTCCAAAAGATATCAATGTGATCATCGATGATAAAACAAAACAAAAAGGAGAACCCAATCCACCACTGACATTTCAAGATTTCAGAAGTCAACTGGTCAGTTGGAATGGGGTACAAGATGTAGTAGATTTGAATGATGTCAAGTTATCCACAAGCGCAACGACAAACAGTAAAAGCGGAAGTTATCCGATCACAGGAAATCCAAAGACAATGAACACAACCTATCCAAATTACAATTTCATCTTTAAAGAAGGCAAGTTAATGATTGACAGTCAAGTAGATAAAGATGTGGACGGCGATGGGAAACCGGATTTCAATGATCCGGATGGAGATGATTGTCCGGATCTCAACATCAAATGGAAAGATGATAATGGAAACTGGATCGTGATCAATGGAGATCGAGATTATGATGGCATACCTGACCTCAATATCGATTCTGACGGAGATGGAGTACCGGACTTAAACATCGATACCGATAACGATGGAAAACCAGATATTAACCTTGTGATTTTAAAGAAAACAGATTGGAAACCAACGAAATGTGTAACTGTAAGTTCTACAGTAAAAGAAGAATATTGTACAGGCACAAAAGTAAAACCACAAATCAATCTAGACACAGACAATGACAACATTCCAAATATCAATATCGATACCGATGGAGATATGAAAGCAGATATTAATATCGCAAGTGGTAATAATAAACCAAGCATCAATATCGTTGAAATTACAAACTGGATATCGGATAAAGATTATACAGTGAATAAATTCTTATATGATACAATGATAAATATCGCTCCGGTATTAAATGTAGACACAAATGGTGACGGATGTCCTGATTTAAATATTGATTTGGATAATGATGGAGTTGCGGACTTAAACATTGACACAGATGATGATCAAATTCCTAATGTAGAAATTGATACAACAGGAGACGGAAACGCAAATGCCAACATTGATACGAATAATGATGGAGAGCCAGAAGAAAACATCATAGAAATCAACAGTTGGGAACCTAATCAAAAGACAGGAAATATCTGCACGATGGTCATCAAGCAGAATACAGAATTAGAAGACAATGGCATTAAGGTAGAAAAACCAGATGGCACCCCATTCTTGCCAAACTATGCATTAAAAGTGGAAGAAGTGACAGACAGTAAAAAAGAAGAAATCGCAAACGACGCAAAAGATTTCATAAAAGAAACAAATGAAGTAAAAAAAGTTTATGATGTGAAATTATACAAAGATGATGTTGAAGTACAGCCAGATGGTACATTAAAAGTAAAAATACCATATGAAGGAATCAAAAATCCAATTCTATTAAGAAAGAATGCGAAAGGAACCTATGAACGGATAGAATTCCAAATAGAAGGTAATTATCTCACATATGAAACAGATGAATTAGGTATTGTATCCATCATCGGGGATAAAGAAAGTAACACAAGCGTTATGGGAAGCTATACCCCCAATATCGGCGGAGCCATCACAGGAGATGAAACAAATACCAATATATATATAGGAATCAGTTTCATCACATTGGGAATGATTAGTTATTTATTGTTTAAAAGAAGTAAACAGAAAGATACATTTCAATAATGGAAAGTCTTGAAAAGTAGACATTTCTGAACAGGTGTTTTACATTTGAAAATGCCTGTTTTTTTACATATAATGGAAAGATTATTTTATGCGTCTTGTGCAAAAAAAGATATTTTTATATAATTATCAAATAAAGGAGAAAATAGTATGAAATCAAAAAGAAGGCAATTATTAACAGTGAATGTTGTCACATTATTGGCTATGTGTTTCACATGCATTTTTTCTTGTGATGTGTTCGCAAGAACCAATGAAGAAACACATATACAAAACTTGGCAGCACAAAGTGATCAAGTTCACTATTTATCCGATCTGGAATGCACAAAGTGTGAAGTTGGGTATGGCACGATGCAGAAAGATCAAATTAACGGCGATATCATCACTTTACGGTTGGGTGGAGAAGTTACAGAATTTGAAAAAGGTATTTTTGCACATGCAAATTCTGAACTCATCTATGATCTTCGTTCACTTGACTATGATTATTTTACGTCCTATATTGGTATCGATTCTCGTCAAGGGAACAATGGAGATGGTGTGAAGTTTTATATCTACACATCAAAGAATGGAACTGATTGGGATGTACGAATGGAGTCAGAAGTACTAAAGGGAAAAGATGCAGCACAGTTGGTAGACATTCATATCAGCGATGAACAATATTTGAAGTTGGTAGTTGATCAGCTGGAAAACAATGGTAATGATCATTCTGTTTATGCAGATGCACGTTTGATCAAAGAGGAATACTTTGATTCCAACATTAAACGCATTTCAGAATATGATGAAGAAATCAAAAATCTTTATGAAAACAATACGGAATTGTCACAATATGAATTAACGCTTTTACAAAGAGAATTTGTTTCTGATATAGGCTATACCACATTACAAGATTTTGTCAAAGAAAGCTATGAAAATCAAGATACCGTAAACTGGCTGATGAATGATGTCGATCATTTACGTTTATATATTATGGGTGGAGAACCAAATGGCAGCTATCAGAATTCTTTGCGCATTCTTTCACAGCTTTTAAACACGTATGAAGCAGATTTACAAGATGCGGCACATAAAGACTTGTATCAGAAGATGATCATCAGCTTATCCTTGTCCCATTCCAGAACGGTGCGCTTTTGGATGAATGATGGCATTTTACAGGGCGATACCATTGTAAAAAACAATATAGCTGACAGTCCTAACCAATCCAATGCGGTGGACCGATACAAAATCATGAAAGAAATGTATTTGAATAATAAATTCGACAATGCTATGTTTGAACAACTGGAAATTGAAGAAATGCGCTATATTATGGGAACGGAATTAGGAGATGGAGAAATCAAGTGGCTTCGCGATATTTCAGAAGAGCGAAATTCAAAAGATCCATATGCATTCATCGATTATAGTGCGACAATGGTTGTCAACGGATGGAGAGAAGACTATTACAGTGAAGAAAATCGCCAAAAATGGGATGAGAAATACCATTTAACTGAATATGGAATCGGATATGAAAAATATATTCCACACTTATGGACCGTCTTTGAAGAAGATGGTGTATGTTGGCATATTGCAAATTTGGGTGCGAATATTGAGAGTGTATATGGAGTTCCGAACACACTGGTAGGGCAGCCGGGACACTCTGCTTACTTCATCTATGATGTAAACAATGAAGGAAAAGGAACATGGTCACTTTACAATGATGTCAGCGGATGGGCAAAGACCAATGATGCCGGTTATTCGGAGCCAAGCACTTATTATACCGTTCGATGGATCAATGGTTGGGGTAACGGAGACTATGCAAGTGAATTTGCGGGATCTTATATATTGCTGGGGCAGGCTGCAATCAATGATTTTGTACATTACCAACAGGCAAGTGAATGGGTGTTGCTCGCAAATACATATCACGGAAATTACGAAAAACAGGAACAGTTGTATCGTCAAGCGCTTCATGTGCAAAATATCAATTTCGACGCATGGTTGGGCTTGGTAAATGTATATATCCACGATGAAACGAAAACAGAAGAAGATTTATACCAATTGGAAGAAGAAATTGCACAAGCATTAACCTACTATCCGCTGCCAATGCATGATTTACTCAATCTCATCAAAGAGAATCTAACAGATTCCGCATATCAGTTAAAACATTCTGTATTGTTGAGCGGCACGTTGGAACAAGCATCTGTCGCAACGGAAAATGAAACCATTCAGCCCAAAGAAGTTAGAGATGTCGCAAACTATTTGCTTCAAAATGAGGATAGTGAAATAGCCACATTCTCATTTGATGGTGAACAAGCAGGTATTTTAAGCCTTGGAGAACGTTTTGAAGGCAACAATGTTCGCTGGGATTATAGTTTGGATAACGGCGTAACTTGGACTCAAACTTCTCAACATGCAGTCGCATTAACGGATGCGGAACTTGCGGCGATTACGGATACAAATGATATCAAGGTGCATATTATTGGCGTGGACTATGCGGAAGAAAATATCTATACGATTGAAATTGAAACCGGTCAGCTACCAAATCAATTATATGCAAATGATTTAGAAAACCGTATGATCGCCATTGTTTCTTCCATGGAATGGCGTAAATCCGATACGGATGCATGGATGGCTTTTGCGGATATACAGCCGGATTTAAGCGGCGATACGAGTGTGAAAGTTCGTGTAGGCGCACACGGCATCTATTTGCCAAGTGCAGAAGCTGTCTATACGTTCCATGCGGATGCGCAAGAGGAAAGCGAACAATATGTTCCCATTACACATCTTTCTGTGCATGAAGTGTCGTCACAGCAAGAAAATACGGGTGAAGGAGCCGTCAATGCACTAGATGGAAATGCAAATACAATCTGGCATACTGCTTATAATGGAGCAGATTCGCAGCATCACATGTCCATAAAATTGGATCGAACGATTTATTTATCTGCTTTACAGTATGTACCACGCAATGACAGCAGTAATGGGCGTGCCAAAAATGTAGAAGTCTATGTCAGTATGGATGGAACATCTTGGGATTTGGCAGGCACAGCCACAGATTGGGCGAATAATGGGGAAACAAAAAGCATTCATTTTGATGAAGCGAAACAAGCAAATTATGTAAAATTTGTCATTACAAAAAATTATGGTAGCGGAGCATTTGGATCTGCATCCATGATCAATTTGTTTGAAGACGTTACAAAACAAGAAGGACCGATTGCGGATATTGCTTATGATTATCATGAACTTACCAATGGCAATGTAACGGCAACCTTGATCAATCCAAGTACAGGGATTACCATTACCAATAATCATGGCTCTGATACATATGTATTTACAGAAAACGGTTCATTTACATTTGAATTTGAAGATCATAATGGTGTGAAAGGAACTGCGACAGCGACTGTTACATGGATTGATAAAGAAGCTCCGATTGCACATGTTGAATATGATATCAACAGTTTAACCAATCAATCGGTCACTGCAACCGTTGTATTTGAAGAAGAAAACATCATTGTTGAAAACAATGGTGGACAAACATCTTATACATTTGACAAAAACGGTACGTTTACGTTTATATGTAAAGATGCGGCTGGAAATGAAACAAAAGCTGTCGCAGAAGTGACATGGATTGATAAAACAGCGCCGATAACTTCCATTGAGTATAGTACTTTGGAAGAAACAAAGGACAGTGTGACAGCAACATTGATCAGTAATAAAGATATTATAATATTAAATAACAATGGTTTGAATACGTATACATTTACGGAAAATGGAACATTTGAATTTCAGTATAGAGATCAAGCAGGCAACACAGGCTCCATATTGGCAAAAGTAGATTGGATAACACCTTCAGAAAATCCAAATCCGCCAATAGATCCTGATCAACCGGACACACCGAATCTACCTGAAAAACCAGATCAACCTGTTCTGACACCGGTTGACCAAATCAAAAATAATGATCATACAGTGAGTATCCAAGGCAGTGGATTATATTCCAATTTGAAACTGATCACCGAATATTTCACTGTACAAGAAGCGAATGAAGTACTTAACAATATAAAAGATTCAGCATTTCCACTGAACTATACAGTAGAGAAATTACTGGATTTCTATTTGCTAAAAGAGGATGGCACAAGATTTGAATTCAAAGATACGTACGTTGTAGGAATTAAATTGGATCAATCGCTGTTTGATAAAGAATTGGCCGTTGTTTATATATCCGATGATGGAAATGTGACTTATCTGGATAGCTGGATCAAAGATCAAACGATTTACTTTCAAACAAGTCATAACTCCATGTATGCGATTGTATCCAAAAATAAACTGATGAACATTAAACCAAATGTTACGAAACCAACGGAAAGCACAGGCATAAAACAGGAAACAAGCATCTTGGCAATCGTTGAAACGGGAGATGAGACGCTGATATGGCCATTGTTGGCAGGAATCGCTATATTGCCTTTATATGTAATGTATTTTAATAAAAGAAAACAAACAAAAAAGCATAAAAACTCTTTAAAGAATTTGTTGTAAAACTGTACTTACGTATATTGGGTTAAAAGAAATTTTGCAGTACAAGAAAATGTACTGTCTTTTCTTTTGAAGTAAATGTAGCGACTTTTCTATGTGAAAGCAAAGTATCAAGAGGATTTACACCATAACTTCGGATAGGTTTATGTATATATTTCCTGATAAATTGATAAAATAATCCAATAATCACTAAGTAAAATTGATTAATGGTAATCGAATTTGAATAATGAAAATTATACGCAGATATACTTATTTGGCAGAAAGGCTTTAGATTGCTTGCCATATTTGATATATTTTTATGTAAGCGTTAGTCGAAAACAGCCACAAAATTATTATGGCAAAGTGTAAGAGGGATTTCCATTTTATTCTTGGCTTTGCTAAATTTAACTTTTCAATTCAGATATTTTTAAATCTTAAATGATTTCGCTGTTGCTTTTATATGAAGAGTGATATAATATGTAACATCACATAGAAAGGGAAACGTACATATGAGACAAGATGAATATTTACAGATGGCATATCGACAGATGATGCGTTTGAAAGCTCTCGTCGATCAGCTTTTAAAGGATGCCACCGAAGGCGTTGATTTAACAAGACTTCAGCTTATGATGATGAAATATGTACAGTCAGCACCAATGAGTATTGGCGAATTAACAAAAACCAGCGGAATGGATCAGGGAAATGTTTCCAGCACTTGTAAAAAACTGGAGAACAAAGGATGGCTGGAAAGAAAACGCAGTGAAAAAGATGAACGTGTTGTCATGGTCTCTTTGAGTGAAAAAGGAAAGACAATATTGTCACAAATCGAACAATATGCGTATACATGTGCAAATCAGGCATTTTCTTCAATCCAAGAAGATGAGATCAAAATGCTGCTGACAAGCATGGGACGTGTTATCAAAAGTCTTGAGGAAGTGTTGAAGAAAGGAGAAGCTTATGTCCAATTATAGTGTGAAAAAGCCAATGACTGTATTTGTTGGTGTAATACTGGTCATTTTGCTTGGCTTTGTATCGTATACGAAAATGTCAACGGATTTATTGCCAGCAATGGATTTGCCCTATGTCATGGTCATGACCACAAGTGTCGGTGATTCACCGGAAAAAATTGAAAAGAATGTGACAAAACCACTGGAACAACAATTATCAACCACCAGTGGTGTGAAAGAGATACAAAGTATTTCCAGTGAAAATGTCAGCGTTGTTATTATGGAATTTTATGAGAGTACGGATATGAATGCGGCAATGATCAATATTAGCGCAAAAATTGATTTGGCAAACTTGGAAGAAGGTACTCCAAATCCAACGATTTTACAAATCAATCCAGATATGATGCCGATTATGATTGGCGCCATTGATATGGAAGGCGTTGATTTAAAAGAAGCAAGCAAACGTTCCAAAGAGTCGATTATTCCCGCTTTGGAACGTGTGGACGGAGTAGCGTCAATCACACCGTCCGGTATGGTAGAGGAACGCATCTCCTTGTCGCTGAATCAAGATAAAATCGATCAGTTGAATCAAGATATCTTAAAAGAAGTAGATACACAAATGGCAAGTGCAAAAGCCAAATTGGACGATGGAGCGAAACAGCTTGCAGATGCGAAACGAAAATTGCGCATTGAAGAACAGAAACAGCTCAGTCAGCTGATTGAAGGCGACATACAGTTGAACAGCACCAAGTCGATCCTTAATCTTGGTGTTTCCGGTATGGATAGCGCCGAAGAAGGTCTTCAGTTAACCATGTCGCAGATTCAAGAGGAATTAAACAAAGCACAAGCCAATGGTCTGGATGTCAGTGAACTTTTGGATGCGTTGCAACAGGCAAGCGATTCTTATGAGCAGTTAAAAGCAAACCATGACAACATGAATCAAACGCTGATCACACTCAACGCGCAAAGTTTGGAACTGGGCAAAGGTAAACAGCTGTTCGCAGAAACAATGGCGAATACATATGCACAAATAGAAGCTGCGGAAAAAGAGATACTCAAAGGGACGATATCCTTTGAACGCGCCAGTGAAAGTGCCTATCAGGCAGTCGGTTTCAGCGGCATGTTGACAAAACAGTCATTGAATCAGATTCTTACTGCGCAAAATCTATCCATGCCTGCTGGCTACATTGATGTCGATCATGTGGCGACTTTGGTAAAAGTTGGCGATGAATTCAAAGATATGGATGAACTGAAACAGCTGACGTTGATAGAACAAGGCGATTGGCATATCACATTATCGGATATTGCCGATATTCAAATGGTAGATAATGCCAATGAAAATTTTGCGAAAATAAACGGTAATGATGGATTGTTGTTCAATATTCAAAAACAAAGCACGGCATCTACTTCAAAAGTTTCAAAAGCATGCAGGGAACAAATACAAACATTACAGGAAGCAAATAAAGATTTGCATATTACCATCCTCAGTGATCAAGGCAGTATGATCGAAATGGTCATTGACTCTGTTTTGAACAATCTGATTAGTGGGGGAATACTTGCCGCCTTTATTCTTTTTTTCTTTTTGAAAGATATAAAAACAACTGTAATTACCGCATTTTCTATCCCCATTTCATTGATGTTTGCACTTGTATTGATGTATTTCAGCGGTGTGACACTCAATATTATTTCACTTGCAGGGCTTGCGCTTGGAGTGGGTATGCTTGTGGATAACAGTATTGTCGTTGTAGAGAACATTTATCGTTTGCGAAATGAAGGTAAAACAATGAAAGAAGCGGCCATTCAAGGCGCATCACAAATGGCAGGTGCTATCTTTGCCTCTACTTTGACCACCATTTGCGTTTTTTTACCAATTGTTTTTACTGAAGGCATTGCCAAACAACTGTTTACTGATATGGGCTATACGATTGCATATTCCTTGCTCGCATCGTTAATTGTTGCGCTGACGTTAGTACCGGCAATGTCCGCTAAAATGTTGCAGGAAGAAAAGAAGCAGAAACACGGATGGTTTGATCAGCTTATCGTTGCTTATGAACGTGCTCTTGCGTGGTGTTTAAAGAAAAAAGCGGTTGTGTTTACGTTTGTTATCGCATTATTCATTGGTAGCTGTTATTTGATAACGCAGATGGGTACCGCATTTATTCCTGCGATGGATTCGGAAACAATTTCTGTTCAAGTAAATGGTGAAAAAGAACTCACGCAAGACGAATTCCGTAAAAAAGTCACAGAAAGTTTGCCGCTTGTGGAAGGAATCGAAGGCGTCAAAACGGTAGGCGTCATGGAAGGTGGTATGGGAATGATGAGTATGGCATCTTCCCAAGGAAATCAAATGAATATGTATTTGATTTTGGAAGAACAACGCTCCATGACTTCACAAGAAATTGCATCTGCAATCAATCAGCTGAAAACAGATGAAATGATTCATTTGCAAGCAAGTGGCTCTGATATGGATATGAGCGCACTTATGGGAAGTGGTGTCCAATTGGAAATCAAAGGACAGGATTTAACACGTTTGCAAGAAATTTCCAATGAGATCAAAAAACGCATTGAGTTACTGGAGGGTATATCTTCTGTAAGCAATGGTTTGGAAGACAATGATCAGGAACTTGTGCTTCATGTAAATAAAAATGAAGCGATGAAATATCAGCTGACGGTTGCCCAAGTTTACGCTGAAGTCGCATCTCTTCTACAGACGTCGACGAATTCCACATCCATAACCTATGAGAACGGTAATGAATATCCGATTATTATCAAAAACGGTAATGATAATTTAACATTAGAGGACATCAAATCACATGAAGTCAAAACGCAGAATGATACAAGTGTACCACTATCAAAACTGATAACGATTAATACACAGGATAGTATGAAATCCATCAATCATAAAGACCAGGCACGCACGATTCGTGTGACCGCCAATATTCAGGAAAGTGCAAATATCGGAAAAGTTGGAAATGATATTGAAGCAGCCATCGACGATTATGAACTTCCGGAAGGGTATCATATTGAATTTGCCGGTGAAAATGAGACGATCAATTCTACAATGGAGGATTTGGTAAAAATGATTGCGCTGGCGATCGTATTCATTTATTTGATTATGGTGGCACAATTTCAATCTCTGCGCTCTCCTTTCATCGTCTTGTTTACTTTGCCACTGGCGTTCACCGGAGGTTTGTTGGCGCTTTGGATCAGCGGATGCGACCTTTCCATTATTGCTATGTTAGGATTCTTGATTTTATCCGGCGTTGTTGTAAACAATGGTATCGTATTTGTGGATTGTGTCAATCAGTTTAAAGAAGAAGGCATGATGCAGAAACAAGCCTTGCTGATGAGCGGAAAGATTAGAATTCGTCCAATCATTATGACAGCCTTGACCACCATTCTTGGTTTGTCGACAATGGCCTTGGGCATTGGATCGGGGGCAGATATGTTGGCACCAATGGCGATTGTTACAATTGGCGGTTTGTTTTATGCGACCTTTATGACACTGTTTGTTGTGCCATGCATTTATGATTTGATAAATTCCGAAAAGCTGAAACAGTCGGAGTCGAAACATGAGGCGTAATCCTTCAATTTTCTTTTCTTATAAAAGTATGATATAATAAAGCTGTTCAAAGGTTTTTTTGAATGCATGGAACATCGTCAACGTTTCATCCTGAATGAAATGGCAATCGCAATTCAAATCAAATAGAAGGAGAAGATTATGACGAAAACAGTGAAAAAAAGCGCAAAAACAACAAAAGTTTTAAATGAAAAAGTTGCAGTAAAAACGGCTGCGAAAGCTGTACAATCAACCAAAGAAGCTGTTAAGAAAACAGAATTGAAAAAAGAAACAGTAAAGAAACCTGCCGCAAAAGCAGTAGAAGTAAAAACAGAGCCAAAGAAAACGGCGGTAAAAGAAGTGAAAAAATCTAGCGCCGGTGATGCCTTGCCACTAGAAACAAAACAAACAGTAAGCAAACCTGTAAAAGCAGAGAAAGCAAGGAAAAAAACAGTAAAAAAACCAGAAGTTAAAAAAACAGAATCTGTGAAAGAATCTGTTAAAAAATCAGAACCGGTAAAAAAAGCAGTGAAAAAAGAAACCGTTAAAAAAGAACCGGTGAAAAAAGCAGAAACAAAACCTGTTGTCAAAAAAGACAACAAGAAAAAACTGGAGGCATATCAGGCAAAATCATTGGAAGAATGCATTTCTTTGATGCAGAAGATGAATGTGCAATATAAATATGAAGATTATTATCGTTTGATATTGGATGAAGCAGATTTGAAAAAGCTGGAAAAAAACATTATTGAAGGCAATCATATCAAAGACGCAAATTATGATTTTGACACAGTAGGGTATGATGCAGATCTTGTTATGGTCACATTGAACAAAATCGCAGATACAATGGACATTAAAGCATCTGATTTCAAAGAATGGAAAAAAGAAATCAAAGCGGCAATGAAATTTCAATATGCGGATGATGGAGAAGTCAATGCAGCTGAATACTTGAATGAATTCTCATTAAGTGAAAAACTGTTAATGGCAGGACAGCGCAAAGATATCCACAGCGTGGAAACGCTCAGTGAATTGGTTGGTGCAGACATCGGCGCATTCTTCAAGCATTTCTTTGATTTTGCATATGCATTGCTTCCGACTTGGCAGTACAATGATGTGAAATTTTATGAAGATTTCGCTTATGCGATTTTATCACAATATGCCGATTTGTTTGAATCTGAACAACTGCGTGTGCAAATTGATGTAGCTGATTTGTATATCAAACACGGTGATTACCAACATGGGGATGAAATTTACAGCTATATTTTAAGAGATAATCAAATTAAAGACTTTATTTATTATCGATATGCATCCGTATATAAGGATATTGATTATAATAAAGCGAAATCGATTGCGTATAGTTCTTTACAAGTGGTGGATGATCGCTATACGTATTATCCAAACATTATGGAAATTATCCAAGATTAAGAGCCGATTTGGCTCTTTTTTTGTTATGATTGTATGCGTATTGCGAACACACTATATATGATGGATAGATAAAGCGACATTGAACGATCTGATTGATCAAGCAAATGCGATTGATTTTTCTTTCACTTTATTGATAACAATACAATTTGACACTTACGATTAGAAATCTTAGCGACTATTTCAATCTTACTACATAAAGGTAAACTTCCAAAGTACATAATCTCATACTTCTTTTCATATAGATGAAAACAGAAGGAGGATGTTTTATGGCAGAGAAACGTATTTACTTTAGCAATATTTCCAATCTTGATTTCGTCATGGAACAGATGATGATTGCATGCAAGGAACAACTGGGCATGAAGGCATGTGTTCAGGACTTTGATCAAGAGGATGTGATCGCTTCGCCTATCGTTATGATGTGCAACTGTATGAATATAGACGATGTTCAGATGCAAAAGAAGATGAAAGAAGTCTATCAGGCAAATCAAGCTGTAATTTTGTATGAACCAACCAACAATGAAGTCAATCAAATGTATCGGACGCTTCAAGGGAAAAATTATTTTTGTGCAGAAAGCAAAGGGCATCGTCATACGCTATTTGGCATCAAGCGTTGTTTGGGCGGTATCACGCAAATATTGGAATGTCATTATAAAGATCCGGAATCCATAGCGGAAGCACTTGTAGAATTCTTAAAGGAAGACACGCATCAAGAAACGATTACGCATCGGCTCATGCTGCAAGAAGCCGCAAAAGCGTTAGAGGAAAGTGAAACCAATCTAGCAACCGTAGCCAATCAGCATGTAATTACCAAGCGTTTCACTTTAGGTAATAAAAATCTCTCACTTAGTTACTATATCATTGCCGCACATAAATATATGGAAGATGAAGATGATGGCGGCGAAGATTGGTTCTTTATCCAACAACACGGCGTTTTGAATGGCAAAAACGGATATGAATATAAATGGGCAGGCACCAATCAAAAAATCAATGGTGAAAAATACTATGTCGGTGATGGAGAAGTATGCTTGAATTATGTTGATCATTACTTCATGCAAAATTATATTCAGCCTGCTGAAGATGAATCAACTGTGGAAGTGGATCTGATGTATGCACAGCCGGAAGCCATCAATAATAAAACCACTTATACGATTAAAGAATCTGTAAGTATAGGCGGCGCAGTTGGATTTGAAGGCGGTATAGATGGCGGCAATCCCAAAGCGGTGGGCAATGGTTCGTTTTCCATGGGCGCCGGATTCGATTCTTCTTATTCGTTCGATGTGCCTGATTGCACATGTGAAGGCGCTTCGTTGGATGTGCAAGATGCATCCGCTGCTTGGAAATATTCTTTTACACGCGCCAAACAAAACCGCAAGGCATTTCATTGGCAGGAACTTCATGAACCGGCATTGTTGTCACGATCTGCATTCAGTCCATGGAATGCATGGGTATGGAGGTTTCCTACCAAACGAAGAAATGACTACAAAAGCTTTCAATCGCTGTTTCGCATTGCCATTATGAATACAATCAGCCGATACAGTGGTTCCCAATCGCCAAAACATATTTATTCAAAATTTACACAGGATAATAAAACCCATGACTATGCAGAAACATGTTTTGAGGTAATGCTGCACATGCCCCCATTGTTAGGTGTCAACACCCAAGATATACTTCTTTCCAAAGAAGCCCAAACCACATCCATGGAAATCATTTCGCAAGGCAGTTGGACGTTAAGCAAGCAAGATGCAAAAGCGGACTGGATAAGAATGAGTGAATCTTCAGGAGCCGGGGGAACATGTAAGATCAAATTGTCTGTGGATGAATGTAGCGATGAAAAAGAGCGTTGCGTTCTATTGAGATTATCCAAAGATCGTGGTGCAGGTACGGATGAATACATTGAAATCCATGTGATGCAGTCTGCCGGTAGCGTTGTTTAAAATTCTATTTTTACAAATTAAGCATTTTTCATAAAAACCTGAAGTGAAAAGTTAAATTCCACTTCAAAAAGCACATAAAAATAAGTAGAATTTACTGTTACAAAAAGAAAGCAGATAGACAGGATTAGGATATATCAAGAAAAAAGTCTTGTGGATTTTAGTTTTTCAGTTATAATGTATATGTAGATAAGTCAAAAAAGGGCATAACGAAAACAGGTAGAAAAAGCAGTTCAAAAATTTATGAAAGACTTAATTCCACCTTGTTGAAGTGAATAGACTAAGTGGGCTGACAGCCAATTTTGCTTATCTATTTCTTAATGAGATAGGGTTTTAATATGACCTTATCCTTGTCAATTTTGGTTACACCAAAATCATAGAATTTCTTAAATAGTAATGGATTCAGAAATTCAAGATACTCAATGGGCGATTTTCCGTTGAGTTTTTCTTTTGGTGAAGAATTGACATGTGAAATCACAGTATTCAGGTCACTCTGATCCAATAAACCAAGTTTACGCAGATCCGTGCCGCTCGGACATATATAACGCAATTCAATGTGATTGTTTTCTAGGCTTCCTTTCTGGCAAGATTGGAGAGGATCGCAGTAATAAACACTTGTCCTTCTTGTTTCATCTCCTCTAATCTCCATAGCATCTGCCGCTGTAAATTCACTCCCTCTGTCGGTAAGTAATATTTGCACTTCCGTGTTGAACAACTCAGCACCTATAATGGACTCCAATATATCGATACCGTCCAACATACTCTGTGCGTCTTTACGATCATGTAGCAGAGCGAATAGGAAACCGTATTTAATAAATTTGAATGTCTGTATAAAAGGATCATTCTTAACATCATTATAAACAGTGTCCATTTGGACGATGTTCAAATCAGGATGTTGCGAAATCAATGCTTTATAATCGCTATAGAGTCTGCCTTTTAAAAAACGTCGATCTTCACGTTTCTTATATGTAGCAGCTTTTTTCTTGAGAATCTTGCGGCT
>CAJTIT010000018.1 GCA_910576345.1 Erysipelotrichales bacterium | reverse complement strand
TTTTTTAACAGGCTACATCGTTAGTTGTTTTCAGTGTACACTGATTCACTTTTCAAAGATCTTTTGCCAACTAAAGTCATGGCTTTATATTTTCAAACTTTTTCATGAAAACCTATTGACTTCTATATAGTTGGCTTTCTTTTTATTGCGTTTTCATTCTCATATATTATATAATGGTTCATCGTAAAGAAAAAGGTGAGAACATGAAAAAAATGGTACAGTTAGCACATGATTTTTTAAAGGAGTATACGAAACCCAATGCGATCTGCGCAGATTTTACGATGGGAAATGGTCATGATACATTGTTGTTGTGTCAATTGGCAAAGAATGGTCATGTCTATGCTTTTGACATCCAGGAATCAGCGATTACGAAGACCAAACAGCGTTTGCAAGAAGCAGGATATGAGCATGTATCATTGATTCATGATACCCATGCACACTTAAATAAATATATCAAAGAGCCATTCGATATTGGTATCTTTAATTTTGGATATCTACCTAATGACAATCATCACGTTACCACAACACTTACAGAGACGGCACCTGCCATTCAAAGCGCTTTTCAACAGCTGCGACATCATGGATATTTGATACTTGTTGTATATCCGGGACATGCGGAAGGAAAAAAAGAAGCTATGTATATACAACAATGGTGTGAAGCGCAGCTTGTAGAACAAGCATCAATTTTACAAATACAGATGATCCAGAAACAAAGTGCACCAAAGCTGTATTTGATTGAAAAATTAATCGGTTAAAAAATGTTTGACATCCATATCATCCGGACAATCACAAGTTACATCCTGCATGCATTCCAAAAGTGGATGATAAAAGCGTAATTTCCATGCATGGAGCGCTAATCGATGGATTCTTGCATCTTTTGTCCCATATAAAGGATCCGAGAGAATAGGATGCGAATGATAAGCCAAATGAATCCGAATCTGATGGGTCCGTCCGGTTTTTATACGACATTTCAACAATGTGCAGTTTTTGGCGTTTTGTATGGGAACCGCAGTTGTATATGCGTGTAATCCATGCGGATGAATACGCATTTTTTTGGCATTGTGACGATCTTTGCCAATCGATTGATCCATAGTTAATTTGCCCGAAACATCTCCGGAAACCCAAGCCAGATAGATTCGCTCGATTTCTTTTTCCTGTAGCATATGATCTAGTAGCGGCAGAAAAAACATGATCTTAACATACATCACCAATCCGCTCGTATCCTGATCCAGCCGATGAATTGGGCGTACTGGTATATTAATACCTTTGATATGATAATAATGCTGTACACAGTTGTTCAGCGTATGAGATGTATTCACACCATCACTATGCACGATCATAAAAGCCGGTTTAGAAACGATCAAAAACAAATCATCTTCATAACAGATATCAAGTGGAACATTCCATGAGGGTATCGTTTCATGCGTCTGCATAAAAAAGATATCAACAACATCGCCCGGATTCAATAGAGCGCTTTGCTTCACAATGTTTCCGTTCTTTTGTATGCAATGGTTTTGATAATAGGCGTATCTTGTTTTTTTAGAAAGATAAAAAGAATGAAGCAAATCATCAATTTGACATTTCTTAAGAATGTAAAAATGCAGATACGTTTTACAATATGTTATTTCAGCAAACTTCATGTTGCATCACCTGTTATTTATCATAAACGAATTTCTTTGTCTTCGTCAATGTGGAAATGAATAAAAAAGCATGGTATTTGCATGAATGATCATCAATGTGTAGAATAAGCTGGTTCATACAAATGATTAGGAAAGCGCAACTGTACATTAATTGAATGTTGGAACTATATCTGCATACTCTTCCATTTATAAAAGAATTTCACAAGTTTTTTTCTAGTTTTTTTATTGGAAATAGAGAATAATCAAACTTTTTTCATTCAAAATGGGTCTTATTATTGAATACAAACAGGGATTGAGGGATATGATGAGAAGAAACTATCGAAGAAAAAGATTGTTTACGGGAATCGCAAGTTTGTTTTTTTTCATAGGTGCTTCCTTTTGTTTTGGAAGTGCGCTACAAGGATGTGAATTTAACAACTTCCTTGGCATCGAATTGAATGAAAACGCAGTATATATATTGAATTATCTTCCTTTTTTCAATGCAAAGGCAGATGGCTCCAAACCATATCCATATGGTAATGTGCAAAATCAACTGATTTTGGTGAATTTAAAAGGTGCACAAGATACCGGTACATGGTTAAACGAAGAAAAGTTAAACAGAGCCAATGCGGCACTCAATGAAGGAAATGAATCACTCAAGCAATACATAGCGGATATTTCCGCAAATACGTTGATTGTATCATCTTATTTTTATGGTGCGCAAGGGAAGGATGGCTATGTGCCATCACAGTCAAAAGAGTATTATTTAACCGCCACCGACAATAAAAGCGAATCCGAACTCGAACAGGAATTGTTAAGAGAGATACTGGATCAATTTGAAACGGACGGAGCTTTGTTAAATCGAACTTGTGCAGAACTTGATACAAACGCGGATGGTTTTTTGGATAATGTAACATTTGTTATTCGCGGAGACAAAGACAATGCGCACAATTTAATCTGGCCGCATCAATATGCGCTCAATCCGACCGGCATCAAAGGAAATTATCCTGAAGTGACTTGTGCGGATGGGACATTGAAAGTAAAGGACTATAATGTCGTTTTAGGTGGTGATGGATTTACCCATAGTGCAGGTATCTTCAATGAGCATCAGAATGATTTGGGGGTCGTTGCACATGAATTTATGCATATCTACGGCTATCCGGATCTGTATCACAATTACAAATATGACCCGAAAACCAATGAATTTGTTTCCTTGACCATGAGTGAGCGTAAAGGCGATCCGCTGGGTAGATGGGAAGTCATGGATTATACAGTCGGAAACAAGCCGCAATATCCTATGTATTATACAAATTTGACATATGCGCCTTGGAAAGATGCATTGGCAGAACCACAGGTTATCACAGGATCACAAAAAGTAACCTTGCAGAAAGTGGATTATCGAAACGGTGGTTCTTCGCAGATGGCGGCTATCATCAAAGTTGATCAGTCCCTCAATCCACTTGCGCAAGATGAATACTTTATGGTGGAATATCGCAAACAAGAGCGATGGGATACCGGCATTCCACAAAGTGGATTGCTTGTATATCGTATCAATACGGCCGCCAATACCAAAACAGATATTGCTAAAATCAATGATTACTGTACAGCGGTAAATGGCGGTAAACAGACATATTGCGGCAATATGTTTGGACCACCGGATGAAGTATATTTGTTTCGTCCCAATGCAAAGGAAATCAACCCAAGCAGTTTTGGCAGTAATTCTGACTTAAACTTAAATCAGGCTGCACTTTCCTTGTCGTTAGGAAAAGATACGCTTGGAAAATCACTGGACGAGGTAAGCTCTTATCATCCCAATACATTGGCCAGCACGATTTATTATAGTGATGGAACCAACTCAGGAATTGTGATTTCCAATGTATCTGACAATACCAAAGATACGATAACATTTGATATCACAATGCCAATCAGTGAAGTGGATACAGATGCTCCGGTTATGGATAAAATCGAAGGCGTGGGATTTGACGGTAATTGGACAAATAAGGCGCCGGTGATTTCCATACATGTTATGGATCAAGGAAAAGGATTGGATACGATTGAAGTAACGACCAAGGATGGCACCATCGTGGAAAGCAATGGAAAATCATATACAAAGAAATATGACACGAATAAAAATGTAAAAGATACGACGTTTACATTTACCGCAAAAAACAAAGGCACTTACCATATTACAGCCATCGATCAAGCCGGTAATAAAAGTGAGACAAAAACGGTTGTGATTGAAAATATTGATACGACTTTGCCAGTCATTCAAGCGGATGAAAAAGCGATTGTGACAGCGGATACGAAACAGATCAAAGTTACATTCACTGATGATGCATCCGGTATCGATGAAAGCACAAAGGCTTATACAACCATTTCCATGAAAGAGGACACAAGTAATTTAAGTTATCCAAATGCTATAGAAGGCGATACGATAACTGTCCCTAAAGACTTTCAAGGAAAAGTATGCATCAGTGTAAAAGACCATGCCGGAAATAAATCCAAGTCACCGGCTTGTTGGGTGTTGTCTGATGACAAAGACGCACCAACGATATCATCAAAACTCGATGAAAACAACGAGGAATGGACGTCGAAGAACCGTAAAATTACCGTACAGGCACATGATGGAAAGACAACCGATACCGGCATCAGTTATTTTGAAATAACGACAAAAGACGGTTTGCTTGTCAATAATAACGAAAAACGTCTTGTCAAGGATTTTAAAGAGAATGGCGCCAATCAAGAAACATTTGCGTTTGAAGTCAAAAGCAATGGAACATATGACATTAAAGCTTGTGATTATGCGAATCATTGTGTGGATGATTCTGTAAATGTGACCAATATTGATCAGACAGCGCCCGTAATCGATGCCATTCATATTTCCAATGAAAGGATGTATGGCTTATTTACAACCAGTGCGCACAATATAAGTTTTGATGCACATGATGAACCGCAAGGAAACAATAGCGGATTGAGAGAAATTAAGTATCAGATTGTGGAAAATGGTGGCTCGTATGAAAAAGATTCTACATCGCCTCGCTGGATGCGCATCGATGCGGATGAAGATATTGAAACTGAAGAAGGGTTCACCGGCATGATTTATGCATACGCTGTTGACAACGCAGGAAACATATCAAAAATCGTTCAAAAAGAAATCAATCGCATTTCCAATGATTTGGTGAATCAAGCAAATGTGATAACGGATGCCAGCGGTAAGGTCAGTATCCTTGGCATCAAGGATTCCGATGTATCCATATTGTTGAAAGAAACAAGTGTGGATATGGTGAAATCGCAAGTGAGTGAAGAATTTTTGTATTCTTATGAACTTCAAGAAGTGTTTGATTTCGATTTACAAAAAGATCAGGCAACGTATGATTTAAATGAGCGTGTAACAGTACGACTTCATGTCCGAAAGATGGATGATACGATAAAGTTGGTTGCGATTGATGAGAGTGGCAATCATGAAGTGATCGATGCGCTCAATAAAGATGGCTATATGGAATTTGAAACTGATGAAATCAAATTATTTGTGGCAGTAAAAGAAAAAGTGCCATCCTCTGGTGTTATACAGGAAAGTACGCCCAATACCGGAGATGCAGATGTTATGATGTATTATGTAATCGCAGTAATACTGAGTATTGCCGGATTATCATGCTTTGTCCATTTTCGCCGTTATAACGGATCTTGAGCAAAAATCCTCAAAAGATAGAAAAAATACTTTTCTTTCTTTGATTTTTATGGTTTAATAATATAGTACGCATAATTGTAATGCTTCATATTGACGTTTGTCATGGATAAGCGTATAATAAAATGCGTCTTAGACAGAGGTGATTCTTTTGAAATGGTCCAAAATGGAACTCTTGCATGCACCAAATGGAATGATACAATTTAACGAAAGCATTACATTTGATCAGGCAGCGTTTTCAAAAATGAACCAGATCAGAGGATTACAGAATGTTACGGTTTCAGGACATATTCAATATGATGAACAAAGAGATCGGGCATATGCGGATTTGGATATTGCCGGAGTTATGATCTTACCGTGTTCCGTAACAAATGAGGATGTGGACTATGCGTTCCATACACAGTCCTTGGAAGAATTTGCATTTGAAAAATTAACTGATGAAGATGTACATATTTCCAAAGGCGATGTTGTTGAACTCATGCCGGTTATCTTTCAACTGATCTTGATGGAAATCCCTTTGAAGGTGGTAAAAGAAAATGTACAGTATCCACGTGGAAAGGGATGGGAGGTCATGAAAGAAGAAGACTATCAAAAATCCAAAAAGGATGAAATTGATCCTCGTTTAGCAAAATTGAAGGAATTCAAAACAGAAGATTAAAGCAGGAGGTGCGAACAATGGCAGTACAGCAAAGACGTAATTCAAAAACAAGAAAAGCAAAAAGAAGAACACACTATAAATTGGCTACACCTACTTTGGTAAAATGCCCGGCTTGTGGTGAATACAAGATGCCACACAAAATGTGTGAATGCGGCGTTTACAACGGCAAGAAAATTGTAGAGAACGCATAAAAGGCTTATTTAGCCTTTTTTTATATGTAGTTAGAAGAATATACGTTTACTATTACAAGGAGGAACAGAGAGTGGATTTTATCTTTTATTTAATTTTTATTATAATCGCAATGCCATTTGCAATTTGTACCGTGATTGTTTTTATTAGCTATTCCAGATTAAATAAAATATTAAATCGTGCACACGAAATGACCGCAACCGCTACCGGTGTGATTAGTTCAGTGACTACGGTATATCGTAGAAATCAGTCTTTTCGCTGGCGCAATGAATACCCGACAATCACATTTCATGCAGAAGGAATTGATGTATGCATAGAAGCAAAATATGCAGAAAAAAGTAAGGGTACTTATGCGTTGGGAGAAAGCTATCAGATTTGTTATGTACCCGGAGAGCCTGCTTGTTGTATCATTGAAGAGTTTCGCACCAAAATGCAGCGAAGTCGAAAAAATAAGCGGATCGGTTTTATCATTTTGCTCATTCTTACTTTCAATCTTTTGAGTACGACCATTATGGGGATGTTAGGAATAGAATGGAAAAATTGAAAAAAAATATTGTAATTCAAGGGAAATCGTGGTATATTATAAATGAACTTCAAGCGGAGTGGGTCATGCCCACTCTATTATTATGTTTAAAAAGGAGTAGACGTGTGGAAAATACAAATATGATTCAAACGTGGATCTTACCTGTGCTGGAAAGCATGGATCTTGCTTTATATGAGATGAAATGGCGGCAGGAAGGGTCAATGAAAATTTTGCAGATAGCGATTATGCGAAGAGATGGCAGTATGGACATTGATACTTGTGCTGTGGTCAGTGAAAAAATTTCCGCATTGCTGGATGAAAAAAATGTAATCCAACATGAGTATTTTTTAGAAATATCTTCACCAGGCGCAGAGCGGGAACTACGCTGTGAAGAGGATATTATACACGCATTGGGTGAATATGTATATATTAAATTTCTAAACCCAAAAGCAGGCAGAAACGAGATATATGGCACGCTGGAAGAAGTCCATGAAGCCGTATTAAAACTTACATACATGGACAAAGCTGTAAAACGGAAAATAGACGTTGACAAGG
Organism: Erysipelotrichales bacterium; assembly: GCA_910576345.1. GTDB lineage: Bacteria > Bacillota_I > Bacilli_A > Erysipelotrichales > Erysipelotrichaceae > C-19. Next base: position 63,389 of record CAJTIT010000018.1, on the reverse strand, counting down.
AAAACATTGCCCTGATCAGACTGGCAGTGAAAATCTAACAGGAAAGGAAAAACGGAAAATGAAATTGAAAGAGTTTATGGCCGCCATGCAGGCCATTGAAAGCGATCGCAAATTATCGAAAGAAATTGTTGTCGAAGCGCTGGAAGAAGCACTGGCGAAAGCATATCGCAAGCACATTGATATTGCAGATGCAATGGTACGTGTGGATGTGAATGATAAAAGTGGGGATATCAGAGTATATCAACAGCGTAAAGTTGTAGAAACCGTAGAAGACGATGAATTGGAAATCTCTTTAAAAGACGCAAAAGCCATCAATCAGGATTTTCAGTTGGATGATTTGGTAGAAAATGAAGTCAGTATTGCCGATATGGGACGTGCTGCTGTCGTTTTAGCGAAAAACGTCATGAAGCAAAAAATAAGAGAGGCAGAAAAACAAGCAGTTTATGATGAATACTGTGATAAGGTAGAAGAAATGGTGTTGGGTACAGTGGAAACTGTAGAAGAGAAATTTGCCATTGTTAATATCGGAAAGACATTGGCGCTGATGCCAAAGAATCAACAAATTCCGCAAGAAACGTATCATGAAGGTCAACATATTCGTGTAGTCATTGTGGAAGTAAACAAAGAGACAAAGGGTGCACAAGTTTTGGTTTCACGCGGTGACGCAACACTTGTAAAACGTTTATTTGAAAAAGAAGTACCGGAAATTTATCAAGGCATTATTGAAATCAAAGCCATTGCTCGTGAAGCAGGAGAGCGTACCAAAATGGCTGTATATTCCCATAATGAAAACGTCGATCCAATCGGCGCATGTATAGGACCACGCGGACAACGTGTACAGGTGGTCATCAACGAACTGCGCGGTGAAAAGATTGATATCTTCGAATGGAGCGAGGATGTTACTGAACTCATCAAGAATGCATTATCGCCAGCGGAAGTATTGGCTGTTATTCCTAATCCGGAACGTAAAAATGGTCTTGTGGTCGTTGTAAATGACAATCAGTTATCACTGGCTATTGGAAAACGCGGTAAAAATGCACGCTTGGCTGTAAAACTTACAGGATCAAAAATTGATATCAAACCGGAAAGTGAATTGACCAAATCCGGTATTGACTGGAAAGCGATTGCTCAGCAGCAGCGTGAGGAATTCTTGCGCAAACAGGAAGAAGAAAAGGAAAAAGCGCAAGCAATGATGTTTGAGGCAAAAGATGCAGAAGAAGAAGCACCGTTAGAAACGCCGAAATTTGAATATGATGATGCGATTGAAGTAACGCATGTGGATGAAGTATTTGAGCAAGAAGAAGCGCCACATGAAGAAACAAAAATGGTAGAATCGCAAAAAACAATCAAAGAAGAAAAATTGGAATCGGAAGAGGTAAAAACAGAGAAAAAACCGCTGAACGATTTAGAGGAAGCCGCAAGACTAGCAAAAGAAAAACAGCGCGCACAAGGCATCAATATCAAAGAAAAACAAGAGTATGTATCCAAATTTGAAAAAATCCTTGACACAAAGACGCCGAAAAATGAAGAACAACATTCCTATAAGCCAAAATATAAACGTAATGACGATGAACCAAAACGCAAGGCAACATTCGATCTCAGCAAGAAAAATTATGAATTAAAACCAATTTACACAGAAGAAGAATTGGAAGAAATTGCACGTCAGGAAGCATTGGAAGAAGAAAACGATTGGATCAATGATGATATTGACTTTGATGAATATGATCAGTATTACGATGAATAATTAGAGAGAGGGGTATGCATATGAAAAAAATACCGATGCGAAAATGTATCGCAACGGATGAAAGACTCCCCAAAAAAGAATTGATTCGCATTGTCAGAACACCGCAGGGAGAAATCATCGTGGATGAGAGCGGACGTCAAAACGGACGCGGTGCGTATTTAAAGCGCAGTCAAGAAGCAGTTACGATTGCCAAAAAGAAGAAAGCGCTGTCCAGAGCTTTGGAATGTGAAATTCCGGAAGCAGTTTATGAACAGTTGATCGCAATGTTTCAAGATGAGTAAAACAAGCGGTCTTTTGGGATTGGCAATGCGATCCAGAAAATGCGTTACGGGTGATGAAGTCATCAAGAGCATTCAGCGGAAAAGTGCAAAACTGGTGATTATCACAAATGAATGCGGTGAAAATGCAAAAAAGAAACTTTTGGATAAATGTGCATACTATGACATTCCTTATGTATTTATGAGTGAAACAGAATTAAATGAAGCAATCGGTACATGGAATCGAAAATCCATAGCGATCCAAGATGAAGGATTCGCTAATAAACTTCATGCTTGCTTGAAAGGTTAGGTGATATTATGGCAAGACAACCACAAAGAAAAGGAAACAACAAAAACAAAAAAGCCAACAACCGCAAAGGGGCAGCGCCATCAATGCAGAAAAAACGCGAAGAAGTAAAGGAATTGACCTACAGTGGACCTATGAGCGTTGGTGAGTTGGCAGATCAGCTAAACCGCAATGCAAGTGAAATCATTAAACTGTTGTTTATGATGGGAACAATGGTAACGATCAATTCCACATTGGATGAGGAAAATATTGAACTTGTCTGTATGGAATTCAATGTAGAAACACATAAAGAAATCATTATTGAAGAAAGTGATTTCGAGGAACAGATGAACATGGAAGATGTGGATGAAGATAAGATTTCGCGTCCACCAGTGGTTACGATCATGGGACATGTCGATCATGGTAAAACGACTTTATTGGATACGATTCGAAAAACTCATGTCACAGAAGGTGAATTTGGTGGAATCACTCAACATATCGGCGCATATCAAGTAAATGTCAAAGGAAAAAAAGTGACGTTTTTGGATACCCCCGGACATGAAGCATTTACTGCTATGCGTGCCCGTGGTGCGAAAGTAACAGATATTGTTATTATCGTTGTTGCAGCAGATGATGGTGTGATGCCACAGACCAAAGAAGCCGTGGATCATGCAAAGGCTGCCGGTGTTCCTGTTATTGTGGCCGTAAATAAGATGGATAAACCGGGTGTGAATCCTGATCGTATCATGTCTGAAATGGCGGAACTGGGCCTGATGCCGGAAGAATGGGGAGGCACCACCATCTTCAATAAAATTTCGGCAAAAACCGGAGAAGGCGTCAAAGAACTGTTGGAAACCATTCTTGTGCTTTCTGAAGTAGAAGACTTTAAAGCAAATCCCAATCGACTGGCTGTTGGAACCGTTATTGAAGCGAAATTGGATAAAGGCAGAGGTCCGGTTGCGACGTTATTGATTCAAAGTGGTACGTTGCATTTTGGCGATTCACTTGTCGTCGGCACTGCTTTTGGACGTGTGCGCAAAATGGTAGATGATTTGGGACGTGAAATAAAACAAGCGCTTCCATCAACACCAGTAGAAATCATCGGATTAAACGATGTACCGATTGCCGGAGATATTTTTAAAGCATTCGACAGTGAAAAAAAGGCGCGTCAAATCGCCGAAACGCGTTTACAAAAGCGTATTGATCATGAGCGTAATGCGACCAGTGCTATGTCTTTGGATGATTTAGCACGTCAAATTGAAGAAGGGGATCTACAGACCATCAATATTATTATCAAAGCGGATGTACAGGGAAGTGCAGAAGCCGTGAAGGCGAGTATGGAGAAAATCGACATTGAAGGTGTTAAAGTCAATGTGATTCGATCTTCTGCCGGTGCCATAACAGAATCTGACATCATGCTGGCGAGTGCATCCAATGCGATGATTTACGGATTCAACGTGCGTCCAAATGCCAATGTGCGCAAAAAAGCGGAAGAAGAAGGTATTGAAATCCATCTGCATAATATTATTTATAAGGCATTGGAAGAAATGGAAAATGCGATGAAAGGCATGTTGGCACCGGTTTATGAGGAAGTCGTCATTGGACAGGCAGAGGTGCGACAATTGTTTAAAGTTTCAAAAATTGGCACTATCGCAGGCTGTATGGTTACCGATGGTTGTCTGAAAAAAGAATGTAACGTTCGCCTGATTCGTGAAGGTGTTGTAATTTACAGTGGAAAATTAGGATCACTGCGCCGTTTTCAGAATGATGTCAAAGAAGTACAAAGTGGATTTGACTGCGGTTTGACGATTGAAAACTATAATGATATCAAAATGGATGATGTCATTGAAGCATACGAAGATCAACAAATCGAAACCGAATAAGGTCAGGAGATAAGTATGAAATTGAAGAAAGACAAAATTGCCGGAATTATTCAAAAGGAAATATCTGAAATCATTCAGTTTGAATTAAAGGACCCAAAAATCGGATTCATAACCATTACTGATGTGGAAGTCAGCGCTGATCTTTCTCAAGCAAAGATTTATGTTTCTTTTCTAGGACAAAATGCAAGGAAAGAAGCTGGTATGAAAGCGTTGGAGCGATCCAAAGGATTCTTACGTACCCAATTGGCGGCGAAACTTTCTATCAGAAAAGTACCGCAGTTGGTTTTCTTGCAAGACAATGCTTTGGAACAGGGATACAAGATTGAGAAGATTATCGCGGATATTCATAAGAATGAAAGCCAGTAATGGCTTTTTTCATAAGATGAAAGGGCAATGATATGAAAATAAAATTTGAAGAATTAAAAGAACAGCTTTTAAGAGAATTTAAAGGCGGAAAGGGCATTGTAAAAGGACGTATGGTAAGTGATGATTTAGGAAAGATCATGCGTTTGGAATTAGCGAAGGGTACTTCTATTGGCATGCATACGCATACGACCAACAGCGAGATGGTCTATGTGATACAGGGAACAGCGACATGCACAATGAATGATGAGGTAGAAATTGTACATGCGGGAGAATGTCATTATTGTCCAAAAGAGAGTTCGCATTCCATCGCAAACAATGATGCAGAAAATCTTCTCTTGTTCTGTGTGGTGTCTCATCAATAAAAAGTGGCGAAAGTCACTTTTTTTGTAGTAATTTCTACAAGGAATAGGAGACATTGCACAATGAAGATAACTGTGGTAACATTATAAATGTAATGAAGCAAATCGAGGCGATAGAGTGAAACGATATGGGATCATGATCTTTGCGTTTTTTCTATGTGTATTCTTACCTTAGGATACAATGTATGCAAAAAATCCTTATGAAGGCAATGAAGACGAATGGCTGGAAAAATGTAGTATGGTACAATCCGGTGAAGCTGAAGCAAAACAATGTCGTGAATTCAAAACACATTACAATAATCAAACATCAGATTTGAAACAGCAAGTCGCAGATTTGAAATCCGTGCGTGACGAACTCAATGAAGACTTATCCAATATACATGAAAAAATCAAAGAATTGGATACGCAAATTACAGCGATAAATGAACAGATCGCCAGCGTACAAAGTCGCATGAACGAAATACAACATAATATTGATCACTTGCATATACAGATGGAAGAAAAAAAGAAAATCATCCATCATCTGAATAAACAAGTCAAACAACGCATGCGGCATGAACAACCGACGATCGGTACCAATCGCTATATTGATATTATTATGGGGGCGCATGATTTTATGGATATGATCGCTTTGATCAACGGTTTAAATTTAGTGCCGCAAAATGATCAAGATCAAATTGAATCTGCCAAAAAAGCACGTGAGGAATTAAAACTCCAACAAGAGGAACAAAAGCGTCTTCAAGATAATTTGGTTGCGCAGAAACAGGAAAGTGAAGATTTAAAATCGGTTTTGACAACCGGAAAAGAAGAACAGGAAAAACTCTATGAATCCTATTATAAGAAGCAACAGGATATTATGTCGCAAATGGAACATGCACAGGCTGATATATCCGGTATGCAGGGTGCGATCGCACAAATCAATACCAATGTGCGTGATGATATTTTTGTGCAACCAGATCTGGATGATTCCCAAGCTGAAGAGATACCGTCACCGGGCAATGATGGGTGGATCAAACCGATTTTTTATGCTTGGTATAGTGGAACATGGTCTTATGATGGTGGGGGTTTGTATCCGCATCTTGGCACCGATTATTCCGGATTGATCGGTGCGCCCATTGTAGCTATTGTTTTATATGCAAACGATCCATATCCAAGCAATCAAGTCGATTCTATACTGGGATGGCCATATGGCGGCGGTAATACGATGCATTTACTGACACAGGTCAATGGTTTTACATATGGAATTTCATTCTTTCATTTATCAAAGGAATTGCTGGTTTCTGCCGGTGATCTTGTAGAACAGGGTCAAACTGTGGCATATTCTGGATCTAGTGGGAATGTGAAGGGCCATATTTACATGTCGAAGTAATCAACTTAGGATCCATGAGCATCACATAGGCACAATCACGATTTGCGACAACTGTGGATTTCGCATGGGGTGCAGGATGGACGAGCGCATTCGCATGTTCACTTCGAAGTGCACCGTGTCGAGAACGTCCTGAAGAAATTTTTGGATATTAAAGCATAGGTATGAAAAAACAGGAAATTGTATACTTCCTGTTTTCTTATGCTCAATTTATACGGATATTTCCGTTAGGTAAAGCATACTGCTTTTTTATTACATATGGCATAGTTTCTATTTGACTTGCATCTACACAGATCTTTTTCATCCATGGAATACACGGCGGTTTTTAATCTATCAAAAACGGCACAATATAGAGAATCAAAAACAAATGAATCCGTTGGATTGATTCGTATCACATAAGAAACATTTCTGGTTTTGTATATATAAGAATTTCTTCCCAAACGCTTTGATCAATATATTTCAAAAATAAATTCGCAATGATATGATCTGGTTTGGCCAATTTTCCTGTATCGGTTAACTTCCATCATATCCACTTATTCTTTCATGAATTTGTTCACTGTTGAAATCTGATACACATATTCAGATTTCATATGCGTTTCAAAGTGTTGAATGATATGATCATCCATGGATGATCATTAGAATCTTTCTTTTATATATACACCTTACTTTTTTTCAGTTGCTTCACGAATGCGCTGATTGATATTCTGGAAACGTTTCAATACAAAATACAAACTGGTCATCAAAATAGGTATGACCACTATGGATGCACAAACAATGCCAAAAGAGAATAGGTCCAATGCGACGATCATAAACAGATCTTTTAAAAATATCAAACAGAGCGCAAATATGGCACCCATAGAGAAGAAAATGATTCTTCGCTGTTTTGTAAACGGTGAACTCACACGCAGAAGAACGGTTAAGGAACAGATACCTGTTAACATCACACACATGGTAGAGCGAATTTCATCGCTGTATCCAAAGATTGTGGTATATAATGAAATTGCTATCGTACAAAGAACGACCATAATGGCGCCAGGCGCCGCATAGGACAATACATTGATGACAAAATTGCCTTTGACGCGGCTGTGATTGGGTTCTAGTGCCAGAAAAAACGATGGTATGCCAATCATCAGAGAAGAAATCAACGTCAGCTGGATTGGCGCAAATGGATAAGGATGGTTTAAAAATAATGTTAAAATGGATAATAAGAAGGAAAAGATTGTTTTCACCAAAAACAGTGATGCTGCACGTTGAATATTGTTAATGACGCGTCGTCCTTCATTTACGATATGGGGCATAGAAGAAAAATTATTATCAAGCAAAACCAAATTGGCAATATTCTTAGCAGCGTCACTTCCTTGTGCGACCGCAATGGAACAATCTGCTTCTTTCAAAGCCATGACATCATTTACACCGTCTCCAATCATGGCAGTGGTATGCTTTTTTGCTTTTAATTCTTGAATGAGTCGCTTTTTCTGTTGCGGAGATACACGGCCAAAGACACTGTATCGCTCTACCGCATCGCTTAAATCTTCATCCTGCAGGGTGGAGGCATCCACGTATGCATCCGCACGCTGAAGACCGGCGCGACGTGCAATTTCATGTACGGTCAATGGATTGTCACCGCTGATAATTTTAATATCAACACCTTGTGAAGCGAAATATTGAAGCGTTTTCGGTGCTTCTTCACGAATGGGGTCACTTAATAAAATCAATGCGATTACTTTGGCATCAGAAGGGATCTGTTCATTGTGAACCATCTGTTCACTGAAACATAAGGATAAAACACGATAGCCTTTATTCGCATATTTCACGATTTGATTTTCTACAATAGGGTCATGAAGAGGATGAATGAACTCACTGGCGCCTAAAATATAAGTGCCTTCTGTAAAGGATGCCGCACTGTATTTGCGCTCACTGGAGAAAGGGACTGTGGCGAGAGCGTTCACATCTTTGCATTCTTTTACAAAAGCGCGTATGGCTTGCACTGTGGAATTTTCATCATTAAGTGCTGTCATCAATTTAGATAAACATGCATCGATATCTTGTTCGCTGAAATGAATGATGCTTTCTACTTGCATCGAGCCAACGGTAATGGTGCCGGTTTTATCCAGACAAAGCGTATCGACCCGTGCCAGTGTTTCAATACAGTAAAGTTCTTGTACCAGCGTTTTTTGTTTTGCCAGATGGATGGATCCAACTGCCAAAGCTACGCTTGTAAGCAGCACCAATCCTTCCGGTATCATACCAATCAACGCCGCAACGGTAGAAACGATTGATTGTTCAAAATCTACTTCCAGCCAAACGTATTGTTTTAAAAATAAAAGAATACCGATAGGAATAATCGCTATACCAATTAATTTGATAATGAAATTGATGGAATCTCGCAGTTCACTTTTATGCTTACGCAACACTTTTGCATCCTTCATAATACCGGTCGCATAATTATCTTCTCCCACATGCTCGACTTTGGCATACGCCTGACCGGATAAGATATAACTGCCTGAATATAGAAAATCGCCGCTTTGTTTGATAATGACATCAGATTCTCCATTGACATTGCTTTCATTCACTTCTAATCTGCCTTTCAGCATAATCGCGTCACTACAGATTTGCGAGCCGCTGTCCAATACCATAACATCATCCAGCACTACTTCTTCCAATCGGACTTCATGCACATGTCCTTCCCGCATTACCATGATGGAAGATTCATTTAAAATGGACAATCGATCCAAGGTTCGTTTGGCGCGAATTTCCTGGAAGATGCCAATCACAAGATTACTGATGGCAACACCTAGAAACATCAGATTGCGATAGGAACCGACATAAATGATCAAACCAGCCAAAATGGCATTGATTAGATTGAATAAAGAACAGATATTGTCACGGAAAATTTCACGATACGATTTTGTAATACGATCCATTTGTATATTATGTAAGCCTGCGTCCATCCTTTCTTTTACTTGTCGCTCATTTAAACCCATACGGTAATCAGGCGTAAATCGTTTATTGTCCTGCATGCGATCACTTCCTCATTTAACTGCCTATATTATAACAAGTTTTTGCACATTTCGTCCTTACAATTTCTTAATATTCAACATCATATTTGATAAAAGAAAACAGAATGAATCGATCATTCTGTTACATCCATGTAATCTTACTTTCACTTTTATTGATGATTTTTCCAATATTTGTACGATGACGGTAAACGACTAGAAACGTTAACAGCCAGCTGGCCAAGGTAATGGAAACATCTTCCTGCATAAATGAAATATATAAACTGGACACAAGCGCCATACACATACTGGATAGAGAAACCATTTTAAACAAATATAAGACAATAAAAAATACGACCAAAGGTAAAATCACAAACCAAGCGTCATGAAAGGTAAACCAAGCAGTGGAAAACAGAAAACCAACCAGTGTTGCGGCAGCTTTTCCACCTTTGAAATGTGCAAATAAAGGATAACAATGCCCAAAAGCCGCAGCGACTCCGGCCCATATACTGTTTGGCGCATCCTGAAATCCGATTGACACTATTCCAACTGCCAAAATCACTTTGACAACATCCAAAACGATGGTTGCAATGCCAGCTTTCTTTCCTAGAACGCGTCCTGCATTGGTGCCGCCAAGATTACCGGATCCATGCTTTCGTATATCTGTATGATAGAACAGCTTGCCGATCACAAGGGCAAAGGGAATCGAACCAAGCACGTATCCAATCAATATATATAAGATTATCATCATATCCATAATTTTCACCTCTTATAGTTTATTTTAACATGCTTTTGTATTGAAAAAAAGAGCGAATCTTATTTTTATTGGAAAACAATTCTTGCGAAAACAAAGGAAATTTGATAAGATAACTAAGGTTTTGTGCTAGAAATAAAAGAAGACCATAAGGAAGGTGAAGACATGGCAGAAAAAGCGTATGATGCCAGTAGTATTCAAATATTAGACGGATTGGATGCGGTTAGAAAGCGACCCGGCATGTATATTGGATCCACTGATAGCCGTGGACTCCATCATCTTGTATGGGAAATTGTGGATAATTCCATTGATGAAGCATTAAACGGTCATGGTGATACGATCAAGATTACATTAGAAAAGGACAATGTGATCTGTGTGGAAGATGAAGGAAGAGGAATGCCCGTTGATATGCATGCCTCCGGCGTACCGACCTTGCAGGTTATTTTCACTGTTCTTCATGCCGGAGGTAAATTTACAAGCGAAGGTGGATATAAAACTTCCGGTGGGTTGCATGGCGTTGGCGCCAGTGTCGTGAACGCATTGTCCAGATGGTGTGAAGTTACCGTATGTCGTGATGGAAAAATATATCAGATGCGCTTTGAAGACGGCGGCAGAAAAATCGGCAAGTTGTTAATCATCGGCAAAACGAATAAAACCGGCAGTAAGGTGCGTTTTTTACCGGATGAGCGCATATTTTCAACAACCAAATTTTCGTTTTCTCAAATCACAGAACGTGCACAAGAAGAAGCGTTCTTAATGGAAGGCCTTCATATGATCGTAAAAGATCAGCGAAGCGATCAGAAAAAAGAAGGCGATTTTTATTATGAGAATGGATTGGAAGCCTTTATTACTTATCTTCACGAAGACAAGCAAGTGTTTCACAAACCGATCGCATTTCATGGAGAAGTCAATGAAATTAAGGTGGATTGTGCATTCCAATATACCGACGAGTACCAGGAAAATATGTTTTCCTTTGTGAATATGGTACGTACCAAAGATGGTGGAACCCATGAAACCGGTGTACGCTCCGCATTTACCAAATGTTTTAATGAATTTGCCCGGAAAAACGGGATATTAAAAGAAAAAGACAAGAATTTTGAAGGAAGTGATATACGTGAAGGACTAACGGTAATTTTATCTGTCAGCGTGCCGGAACATCTGCTTCAATTTGAAGGTCAGACCAAAAGCAAATTGGGAACCAGTGAAGCGAAAAACGCAGTGGAAACACTGGTCAGTGAAAAATTAAGCTTTTTTCTGGAAGAAAACAAAGAGTTGGCGATGACATTGGCAAAGAAAATGGCCAGAGCATCTTTGGCAAGAGAAGCTGCCAGAAAAGCAAGAGATGATGCCAGAAAAGGGAAGACCAAAGGAAAAAGTGAAAAAATCCTGTCCGGAAAATTGGCCAGTGCACAATCAAAAGATGCACGAAAAAAAGAATTGTATTTGGTCGAAGGTGATTCTGCCGGTGGTTCCGCAAAACAAGGACGCGATTCCAAATATCAAGCAATCTTGCCGCTTCGTGGTAAAGTATTGAATACGGAGAAAGCAAGTATTGCCAGTATTGAAAAAAACGAGGAATTGAATACGCTCATTCATGCGTTGGGAGCCGGTGTCGGTGCGAATTTTCATGCGGAGGACGCCAATTATCATAAAGTTATCATCATGACCGATGCGGATAACGATGGTGCGCATATTCAAATTTTACTGTTGACGTTTTTCTATCGCTATATGCGGGAATTAATTGAAAAAGGCATGGTTTATATTGCTTTGCCACCATTATATAAACTACAAAAAGGTAAAGAAGTCGCATATGCATGGGATGAGATACAATTAGAGGAAATGCGTAAAACATTTCCAAAAGGATTTACTCTACAGCGCTATAAAGGTCTTGGTGAAATGAATGCCGATCAGCTGTGGGATACGACCATGAATCCTGAAACAAGAACACTGATTCAAGTAACGATTGAAGATGCGGTCGTTGCGGAAAAGCGTGTATCGGTATTGATGGGAGATAAGGCAGATTTGCGCCGAGATTGGATCGAAGACAATGTATCTTTCACATTGGAAGATGATTATGAACTGGAGGGATAAGCGATGAAAAAGCAAGCACAGGAAACACATCATGACCAGATTTTATCCACGCCTTTGGAAGAAATCATGGGGGATCGTTTTGGTCGCTATTCCAAATATATCATTCAAGATCGTGCGCTTCCGGATGCCAGAGACGGTTTAAAACCGGTTCAAAGGCGTATTCTTTATGCGATGTATACAGATGGCAATCGCTATGATAAGCCGTATCGTAAATCCGCCAAAACGGTTGGTCTTGTGATTGGTAACTATCATCCTCATGGAGATACATCCGTATATGATGCCATGGTGCGCATGAGTCAAGAATGGAAAATTCGCACACCGCAGATCGACATGCAGGGAAACAATGGTTCGATTGATGATGATCCGGCTGCCGCTATGCGTTATACCGAAGCAAGATTGTCCAAAATCAGTGAATATTTGATTATGGATATTGAAAAAGATACCGTCTTATGGGCGCCGAATTTTGATGATACAGAGAATGAACCTACCGTTTTACCGGCCAGATATCCCAATCTGTTGGTGAATGGCATTACCGGAATCGCTGCCGGATATGCGACCAATATTCCACCGCACAATCTGAATGAAGTGTTGGACGCTGCGATCTATCGCATCCAATATCCGGATTGTTCATTATCGGAACTGATGGAATATATGCAGGGACCGGATTTTCCTACGGGTGGTATTGTACAAGGAAAACAAGGCATTGTCGATGCTTTTACAACCGGCAAAGGCAAAATCATGATTCGCTCTAAGGTGGAAGTGACACAGACGAAAACAGTACAACAGATCATTGTTCATGAAATACCGTATGAAGTTGTAAAAAGCAATATGGTCAAGAAAATTGATGATGTGCGCTTGAATAAAAAAATTGATGGTATTTTGGATGTGCGCGATGAATCGGATCGCAATGGTTTGCGTGTTGTGATCGACATCAAAAAAGATGCGGATGCAAAATTGATTTTGAATTACTTGTATAAAAATACCGATTTGCAGGTTTCTTATAATTACAATGTAATTGCGATTGTGAACAAACGGCCGAAACAGTTGGGATTAGCCGCCATGTTGGACGCATTTATTCAACACCGCATCGAAGTCGTTCAAAGACGTTCTCAATATGATTTGGATAAAAAAACTGCACGCTGTCATATTTTGGATGGACTCATCAAAGCGATTTCTGTTTTGGATGAAATTATCGCCTTGATACGCAGCGCAAAAGACAAAGCAGATTCAAAGAAAAAAATTATGGAGCGTTTTGCGTTTAGTGAAGCGCAGGCAGAAGCGATTGTGTCGATGCGTTTGTATCGTTTGTCCAATACCGATGTGACTTTATTGATGGAAGAACACGAAACGTTGTTAAAAGAAATCGAACAGCTTCAAAACATTTTAAGCAGTGAAAAACTGTTAAAACGTGTGATCATTTCTGAACTGAAAGAAGTGAAAAAGGCATTTCCGATCAATCGATTAACAAAAATTGAAGATGAAATTGAAGAAATTGTGATTGATAAAGTACAAATGATTGCCAATGAGCGTGTCATGTTTACAATTTCACGAGATGGATATGCGAAAAAAGTTTCACTTCGTTCTTTTTCTGCGAGCAGTGATGTCATGACCGGTTTAAAAGAAGGCGATCATCTGGTGGGCGCATGTGAATTGAATACACTTGATCAGGTGCTGTTTTTTACTTCCAAAGGAACGTATGGCTATACGCCGGTTTATGAAGTGGATGAAGGAAAATGGAAAGATATCGGAACGCATATCAATCGCGTGATTCGCATCAGCGGTGAAGAAAAAATTACAAATGCGTTTGTTTTATCCACCTTTCAAACACATGCCTATATGATCAGTGTTTCGAAACTTGGAATGATTAAAAAAACGTTGATCCGTGAATATGAAGTTTCCAGAAACAGTAAGACGATGATGAATATGAAATTGTCGCAGAATGATGAAGTAATCGGTACGTATCTTGCATATGATGGCGATGAAGTATTGCTTTGTTCAAAAAATGGATATATGAGTCGATATCCGATTTCACTTATTCCATCCACTGCGCCAAAATCCAAGGGCGTAAAGGCAATGAATCTTGTGGAAGATGAAATCGTAAGTGCCTGCATCTATCAAAATGACAGTGCACAATTACTCGTTGTCAGTGATCAGTGTGCGATGAAACGCATCAAGATGTCAGATATAGATTTAACGGGAAGACCGGTCAAAGGAAACATGATTTGTAAGAAGGTCAAATCAAAACCTTATCATATCCATACGATTATGACATTGGACATGCATGAAGAGATTGTTATTTGTGCACAGGATATACAAAAACTGTTAATGAAAGATGTGACCTTGATGAGCAAAGAAGCGACATTCTCAACACCTGTGCCATCCGCAAAAGATTTCTTCTTCATTTCTAAAATGAAAAAGGTAGAAACGGTAGAAATGCCAAAGATGGAAGAAAAACAAGCGGAGTTTGAAGAATTGAATTTTGATTTGGAATAAATTGAGGTAAACCATCGATGATCATCGATGGTTTTGTTTGATTAAGAGCTAAATATTTCTAGATTTTCTAATCAATTTTATGGTCAAAAACAAAGAAAACAGTCATTTATTTATATATTAATAAAAATGATATTTATAAAATTACATTTATTATATTATTTACATTTATACTTGCCTATTGTATTCAAATAAAAGGAAAAATAAATATTACAATCAAAGGATGTTGATAAAAATAAGGATTCTTTTCATTGCTTATAGAAATATATTGAAAAATTCATGTTTTTCGTGTTTGACAATATTGATCTCTCTTAATAAAATATAAATGAGGAAACGTTTCCTATATTGAGAGGAAGGGAAAGATTATGAAACAGTTTATCAAAATGTTTTGCTCGATAATGCTATTATTTGGTATGTTTGTGTTGCCATCTCATGCAGAAGAGCAAGAAACAATTATGATTTATAGAGATTTGCAGGATGATGAAAAAATCATGGAAGAAGTAAATACAATCTTAACAAATCATCCGGAAGCACATGTTCAAGTAATAGATGCAAATTATGTGATGGATACTAAACATAATACTTTTAATGGAAACCAGACTTATGCTATGGGTTATCGTGTGGGTGCTGTTACATGTGCTGCCCCATTTCATCAAGTAAGAAACACAGTAATTGCAATGGCGATTGGATCTCCAGGAGTGACGATCTCTATATCCGAAACAAAAGCAGTAAGCAGTACTTATAGTGCTTCTTTTGGGGCAAATATTTCCTTGATTTCGACAGCTGTAGGTTTTAATGTTACAGGGACACGTAGTATAGAAATAAAAGGTAGTTATACTGTTCCATCTGTTGGGGTAAGAACTAAACTTATCGCAAAACCTGTTGATGAAGTTTATAATTATACAGTATATTACAACGGTAAAAAAAAGGGATCAGGAATTGCTCGAAGAGCGATTGGCTTTGATTTTTCCACACAACCGGCATAGAATCAGAATCATTATATCATGATGACAAATTACTTATTCATTAGCGCTGAAGAAAAGAAAAAGTAATTTTACAATTTTTGTAAGTGAAAAAAATATAATTTGCATATATTGGTATTATACTATTTTCTTTAGGCGTTGACATTTATAAGAATACATCGAATCTTTATTAGGAATCGGTGTATTTTTTTAATATGATAACCATCACTTAAATTCATTTAGGATTTACTAACAACTGTAGTGAGCTAAATTATAGGGTTGCATTTGATTTAAGGATTGTTTAATAATTTCTATGCTACAATACCATCACAAAGTGAAAGGAGTGTCAAATATGTATTTACAAATACTGAAAAAGGATTTGAAACGCAATAAGGCAATGAATGTGATTTTGCTTGTGTTCATCATCCTTGCGTCCATGTTCGTTTCATCGAGTGTGAATAACATCATCAGTGTGACTACAGCATTAGACGATTATCTTGAAATGGAGAATGCTCCCGATTATTTTGTGGCGACAATGAATAAATCAAGTGAGGTAGATGCGGATGAAATTTTAAATTCTGCCGATTCTATTGATCGTTTCAGCAAAGAAAAAATTTTGTTTATGGAAGATGATCAAATCACCTTTGAAAAGGAAGGCGTCATTGCTCATGGCGGTATGAATATCCTTCAAAGTGACAAAGATTTGTCCATGCATTATGTTCTTGACAACAAAGAAATTCTGAAAACGGTAAAAAGCAAAGAATTCTATATGACAGCCAACAAAGCGGATGCGCTTGGTCTTGAAATCGGAGATAAGATAACGATAAAAATTGGTGATATCAGTCAAGATTTTACATTAGCGGGAAAATTCATGGATGCGGTTCTTGGCGCAAACGCCAGTAGCATCCAACGTTTTATCATTGGAGAAGAAGACTATGAAAAATTCATATCAGCTGAAAATATTGAAAAATTTTATGGCGGCGAGTTCATCTACATTCACTCTATGGATACGGAGAAATTGTTATCGCAAATAACACCGCTTACGGAAAATGCTATTTTGACGATGGATCGATCCGCCATCAAATTTACTTATGTTATTGATATGCTTGTGACAGGAATACTCCTTGTGGTAAGCCTTGTTTTGATTGCGGTTGCCTTTGTTGTTCTTCGATTTACCATATCCTTTACGCTTTCTGAAGAATTCCGTGAGATTGGTGTGATGAAGACGATCGGTATTCGTAATCTGAAAATCAGAGGTCTTTATCTTACAAAATACGTGGCACTGGCTGTGATTGGCGCTATGATCGGTCTTGTATTCAGTTTTCCTTTTGGAAACATGTTGATGGAGATTTCAAGCAAATCGATCATTATTGGTAGTCAAAACACGATTTTTGTCAATATTATTTGTGTGATGTTTGTGATTGGCATTATTCTGTTGTTCTGTTTCAATTGTACAAGTAAAGTCAAAAAAATGACGCCGATTGACGCTGTGCGAAATGGTCAAAGTGGTGAGCGTTTCCGTAAAAGGAGCGTGATGCGGCTTGAAAAATCAAGACTTTCGGATGTTTCATTTCTTGCGCTCAATGATATTGCGAGCAGTCCCAAGCGTTTTGGAATCATCGCCTTAACGTTTGTCCTTTGCTTATTGTGTTTGTTGATTCTTTCATCGACGGTTTCTACCATGAAAAGTGGAACGCTTATCAATGCATTCCATCTTGCGGAATGTGATATTGTGATCAATGTAAATACCAAGGATTTTTTTACAAAAGAAGGACATGAAAATTTGGAGAATTTTCTTGAAGAAATGGAAGAAAAATTCAAACAGGATGGTATGCCATCGCGTTGGATGCAGGAAGTCATGCTTAAGTTGCCGGTGTCGCATGGCGATAATATGGTCAATATGTTTACGCAGCAGGGTAGCGGAACGACTGCGGATATGTATTACGTATATGGAGGGAACACCGCCACAATCTGCCAAAGAAGTTGCGCTGACACGTATTTCTGCGGATAAGCTGAAAGCGAATATTGGAGATACGATCACAATAAAAACCATTGACGGCGATAAGAAATATATCATCACGGCGATTTATCAATCCTTGTACAATATGGGTGAAGGTTTGCAATTTCACGAGGATGAAACTATAAATTATATACAGGCGATAGGCATTACCTACACACAGATTCAGTTTACCGATAATCCCGATGACAAAGAAATAGAACGCAGAATAGAAAAAATCAAAGAGCGATATCCCGAATTCAAAGGAATAAAGACTTGTTCAGAATATTTGGCGAGTTTGCTTGGTGTTACAGATACATTGGATGCAATTAAAAACATGGTTGCGATTTTTACGATCATTTTAGCGGCGATGATCACTGTGCTCATGGAACGTTCCTTTATTGCAAAAGAGAAAGGAGAAATTGCGCTCATGAAAGCATTTGGCATGCGCAACGCTAAAATTTATTCCTACCATATACTGCGCTTTGTCTTTGTTGGAATCATTGCCATCATCATAGCGGAACTTCTTGCATTACCGTTCACGCATTTGTTTATTGATCCAATTTTCAAGATGATGGGATTGGAACTTGCGGTTGATTATGTGATGAATCCATTTGAAATGTTTCTTGTTTATCCGCTTGTGATACTTGCGGCGACAACGATCAGCGCATTTCTTACATCACTGTATACAAAAAGAATCAAGTCTATGGATACGGCAAATATAGAATAAGAAAGAAGGAAAACGGATATGAATATTCTTGAAGTAAACGATCTTTGCAAAACTTATATTGTAAACAAGCGTCAAAACAATGTACTTAAAAATGTGAATTTTTCCATTCATGCAGGAGAAATGGTCGCTGTGATGGGACCATCAGGCTCTGGAAAATCAACACTGCTTTATGCGGTATCCGGTATGGATGATCTTACCGCAGGAGAGGTCATCTTCTGTGGAAGAAATATTGCCAAAATGAATGAAAAAAAACTGGCTGATTTGCGTCTTGATCAAATGGGTTTTATCTTTCAACAAATGTACATGTTAAAAAATCTTACCATCATGGATAATATCATCCTTCCCGCAACGCAATCCAAAAAGCATCGTGTATCACGTATGGAAACGGTGCGGCGTTGTCAAGACTTGATGCGTAAACTTGGCATTATCGATATTGCGGACAATGACATCAATGAAGTTTCGGGAGGACAGCTTCAGCGCGCATGCATCTGTCGCAGTATGATCAACAATCCGAAAATGATTTTTGCGGATGAACCGACAGGGGCATTGAATAAAACGGCTTCTGATGAAGTAATGGAAGAACTCACAAAATTAAATGCGGAGGGAACGACCATCATGCTTGTTACGCATGATGTTAAGGTTGCGGCAAAATGCACAAGAGTCATGTATATTGTTGACGGAAACATCAAGGGAGAGTATGATTTAGGTGAATGTTCCACACAGATAAGAGATCGAGAGCGTGCATTAAATAACTGGCTGTTAGAGTTAGGATGGTAATATGGATATATTGATTGTTGAGGACAACAAGGAGCTTGCTGATTTGCTTTGTGATTTTCTTCGTGCAAATACTTATACGGTATCTGCAGTTCAAACTGCTGAAAAAGCCTTGCTGCTGTATGAAACATACGGTGCAAGGCTTGTTGTGTTGGATATTATGCTACCTAATAGGGATGGTTTTTATGTGCTTGAACACATTCGCAAAGAAAGCAATACGCCTATACTCATTGTGAGTGCAAAAACGAATAAGGAAGACAAGCTGAATGGTTTGCATCTTGGCGCAGACGACTATATTGAAAAGCCATATGATATTGACATTATGCTTGCAAAAATAAGCGGTATTTTTAAGCGGCGATATGCCGTCGATGAAATAATTGATGGTAATATACGCATCAACAAGGCAAATCACACTGTTTACAAAAATGAAAAAGAACTTGAAATGACAACGAAAGAATTTGAATTACTTTCTCTTTTGATGGAAAATAAGGGTAGGACGTTAAGCAAGGAATACATTTTCAAACAAGTCTGGGGTAGCGACAGCTTTTCGGAACAACAGACATTAACGGTACATATCAAATGGCTGCGTCAAAAAATTGAGGACGTTCCCAAACATCCTAAAAAAATCGTGACCGTATGGGGCGTGGGTTATCAATATGAAGGCGTTTAACAAAATTTTGTTGCTAGTCATAGCTGTTTTCATGATATTGTTTGTCTTTGTAAATATGGTTTTTACTTTCGATCAAAATGATCAGGGAAGACCCTATCGTGTAGAAATTCAACGACTTGTTCGTGAAATGGAAACAAACGGTGCTGTAGATATTTCCGATTGTGTGTACGTAACCAACATCGAACGATACAACGAACATTTTTACAGCACAGACAGTGATTATGTTATTTATGAGATCAACAAAGAACTTTATCGCTTTGATTATAAAACTGACAACAATTCCAACAATCAAACCGGAATGGTAAATGCCATTCTTAGTATGATGGCAATTTTATTTTTTTCAGTGATGTTTTATATCAAATATGCAATTTTGAAACCATTTGAACGATTGATTGATGTTCCTTATGAACTTTCAAAGGGCAATCTCATTGCGCCAATAGAAGAAACCAAGAACCGCTATTTTGGTAAGTTTCTTTGGGGAATCGACGTACTACGAGAAAATATGGAATTACAAAGACAGCGTGAATTGGAATTGCAGAAAGAAAAGAAAACGCTTTTGTTATCACTTTCGCATGATATAAAAATGCCGCTATCCGCAATCAAATTGTATGCACAGGCATTATCGAAAAATTTGTATACTGATGTGAACAAGCAACATGAAATCACTGAAAATATCAACGAGAAAACAAATGAAATTGAAGAATATGTTTCACAGATTATCACGGCTTCACGTGAAGATTTCCTTAGTTTGGAAGTGCAGATGGGTGAGTTTTATTTATCGGATCTGATCGAGAATATCAAAGAGTATTATACGGAAAAACTGGCACTGATTAAAATAAATTTTATTGTGAAAGAATATAAAAATTGTCTGCTTTTGGGAGATTTGAACAGAAGCATTGAAGTGCTACAAAACATGATGGAAAATGCACTCAAATACGGCGATGGACAATATATAGAGTTGTTTTTCCCTGAAGACGATGAATGTGTTCAAATAGCGATCAAAAACAGCGGATGTACACTGAATAAAGATGATTTATCACATATTTTTGATAGCTTTTGGCGTGGGACAAACGTGAAAAACATTCGCGGCAGCGGACTTGGTCTATATATTTGTAAACAGCTAACGCATAAGATGAATGGCGATATTTATGTGCAGATCGATGAGGATATCATTACTGTTGTCGCAGTTTTTACAAGAGTTTGAATGATAAAAAATTTAAGTTGACATGCATTTGTGGTTTGGTTTATCGCTGTAATTCTTTGCTTTTTAAGCGAATTAAAACCGATTCATATTGATGCGCATGTTCTTGTGTCATTGCGCCATCCAATCGTACCAATATATGATTGTATAAAAACAAATAATCGTTTGAATTTGAAGAATGAATAATGGTATCAAGATACGTATAGCGGATATTGGCATCATGGATATCTGTAAAGATTTCAATCGTACCACCAACCAAACCAATTTGATTGTCTTTATGTTCAATTAATGTATCTTCAAAATCGACTTTTTGGGTGTATTCATGTTCTTTTCCAAGCAGTCCGTTTGGATCATTTTCTGCTTGATATTCAATGATATTGCCAATCGGCAGCCCTTCTTTTTGAAATGCATCGACAACCTCTCTTGCCTGTATCGAATCAATATCATAATATTTCGATAAAAAAGAGAAGGAAAAATCAGGATCAATATACAGCAGGGAAGCTTTGACCACAAAAAACAGTGCGACAAAAAGACCAAGAATCAAAAAGAAACCAAAGATTTTTACGCCTGTCTTTTTTCGTTTCATCCAATTATCCTCTCATTCCTACGTTCACTTTATTTTAACATACGCAAAGCGATTATCACAACCGCAGAAGCAATATTTTGGTATAGAAACATAGGCTTTCCTTTATATCCTATGGTATACTTATATCAAAGAAAAGAGGAATTGAATTATGCATACATTAAAGTGGAAAAACATTACCAATGAAAATCGCATCCCTTATCAAATCAAGATGAATGATTATCGCAATTATCGAAGTGAAATTGAAAGTGATTATCTGCGCATCATTTCCAGCGCCTCATTTCGTCGTTTACAAGATAAGACACAAGTATTTCCACTAGATCAAAGCGATTTTGTAAGAACGCGTTTGACCCATTCTATGGAAGTATCTTCGATTGCCAAAGTAATCGGAAAACAGATATGCCGTAGTATTCACACACAAAAACTGGAGAGGGAAGATGCGTTGCCTGATACGTTAAAAGTCGTGGAGACGTTGAACTGTGCAGGATTATTACATGATTTGGGAAATCCACCGTTTGGTCATTTTGGTGAGACAGCAATACGCAACTGGTTCAAACAACATTTGGATACCAAGACTTGGAAACAAAAACCATTGTCCGCATATCTAAACGAAGCACAAAAACTGGATTTCCTCTATTATGAAGGTAATGCACAGGCGCTGCGCATCATCACGCGTCTGCATCGTCATGTCGGTGATAACGGCATGCATTTAACTGCCTGTGTCTTAGACTCTATCATCAAATATCCAACGGATTCTTTAACAAAACGAAAAGAAGATGAAAAAGAAAAAAAACAGCGAAGTTTACTGAAAAAGAAAATCGGTTATTTTCAAAGTGAACGTGAACTATTCATGGAAATCAAACATCATACCGGATGTGAGAATTGTCGCAATCCGTTGGCATTTATTTTAGAAGCTGCCGATGATCTTGCCTATACGTTTGCCGACCTGGAAGACGGCTATAACAAAGGACTGTATTGCATGGAGGACTTATTGGAAATAATCCATCAAGCAGAAGATGAAAATGGCGAAACATATTTGAAAAAGGCATATGAAAATGCCTGTGCGATAAAAGGAAACAAGGAAAAAGGCTTTGATCCTAAAAAACAGGCTGTATTTCATTGGCTGAGCAGTAAACAATTGTATTGTATTTCAAAAGTTGCACAAGCATTTATCGATCATTATGATGCAATCATGCAAGGACGGTTTGAACAAGAATTGATTGCGGTAAGTGAAGAAGCAAGACTGATTCAATCATTGAAACGATTTGCATTCACACGCATTTATACGATTGCGCCAATTCTAAAACTGGAATTGATGGGGAATGAAATTCTTACGTTTTTATTGGATCGTTTTATGGATGCGTTAATTGTCTATGACAGTGAAGAACAAATGAGCGATATTCAGAAAAAATATATCGATCTGTTGTCGAGAAACTATTTGGATGCATATCATCGTGCAGCAATGAACAAAGAGGAAGAGGAAAAATTGTATGATCGATTACTGTTGGGCTGTGATTTCATATCCGGTATGACAGACAGTTACGCCAAACGGCTCTATCAAGAATTGAAAGGGATATAATGCAAAAAACTACGTATGTCATATTGATGAAGTAACAAAATGATACGCTGAAAGAATGCGTAAAAAAAGGAAGATGTTGGCGCATCTTCCTTTTCTGTTTTGTAAACATATGATTGAAAGTTTTTTAATCTGCCACTTGTTTTTTTCTAAATTTTGGCTTCTGTAATAATGGTGTTAGAAAGATAATGATTGGATAAATTTCCAAACGACCAATCAGCATTGCGGCAGATAAAACAAGTTTTGAAATATCGGAAAACATTGAAAAATTCCCCATAGGACCACATAATCCCAGACCCGGGCCAATATTGCTTAAACATGCCAATACAGATGTGATGGTAGTTTCTACATCAAAATTATCCATTGCGACAATTAAAACACAGACGCAGAAAATCATAATGTAGCAACAAAAGAAACTCATAATCTGATTGACGGTTTCTTCTTCCACCAATCGATGGTTTAATGTAATCGCACTGACTTGCTGAGGATGTAACAATCGCTGAATATCCAGCTTGATTTTTTTAAACACGATGAGAATGCGCGATACTTTTACACCGCCACCGGTCGAACCTGCACTGGCTCCAATTACCATCAACGATAATAAAATGGCTTTGGAAAAAGTAGGCCATAGATTAAAATCGGCACTGGAATAGCCCGTTGTGGTAATGATGGACGCAACTTGAAACGATCCATATCGAAGGCTTTCACCGATCGATGTATACATAGGATAAATATTGATCATTATACAGAGAATGGAAATGAATACAATGCCAAGATATACACGCATTTCTTCATCTTTATAGACTTGTTTAAAATCTTTGATCAACAAAAAATAATATAGATTGAAATTGATGCCGAATAACAACATAAATACAGTAATCACGGCTTCAAAATATGCATTGTCATAAAAACCAATGCTTAGATTTTTAATCGCAAATCCACCGGTTCCTGCCGTACCAAACGTATTGACCAACGCATCAAACAAAGGCATGCCGCCAAACAACAGAAACACCACTTCGATGATGGATAATGCCATATACAAAGAATATAAAATCATGGCGCTTTTTTTCAGACGCGGCACCAATTTGCCAATCGTAGGACCGGGGACTTCTGCGCGCATCACATGCATGGTACGCTCGTTGCTTTTAGGAAGTAGGGCAAGGATGAACACCAGCACGCCCATATCACCGATCCAATGGGTAAAACTGCGCCAAAACAACAAGCCATAAGACAAAGACTCTACATCATTTAAAATGGAAGAGCCGGTTGTTGTAAAACCGGAAACCGTTTCAAAGAAACAATCGATATAATTGGGAATCTCTTGAGAAAAGTAAAAGGGCAGGGCACCGATCATAGAAACCAACAGCCATGACAAACCAACAGCGATCAATCCATCTTTTGCAAAATAGGAATGCTGTTTCGCATGGATATTCATCAATGGGATACTTAACACAAGACACAGTATGATCGTGACAAAAAACGACATTCAACAAGTTTCACGATAAAGCAAAGAGACGCCAAGTGGTAATAACATCAATGCCGCCATCGTAAACAACACATAGCCAACCAAATTGAGAATGATGCGCCAATTCATGCGCCGCATCAATTTATGCCAAGACATCGTTAATATCTCCCAATCCTGCAATACTGCTAATAACGATAACTGTATCACCACTGTTTACAACAGAATCGCCGTTTGCGACTTTGGGCATTCCCTTATGTGTAATGCATGCGATCAATATGCCATGTTTGAATCGAATATCTTTTAAAGCGGTCTGCAAGAATTTACAATTTCCTTTGACACGGAATTCCAGTATTTCAATCTTTCCCTCGTATATGCGCATCAAAGACTCTACATTGCTGCCAAGCGAATTTTGACGGGCACGTACATACTGTACGATTTGATCTGCTGTGATATTTTTTGGCGTGATGATATTGTTAAGACCAAGTTTTTCCAACAGATATCCAAGAGAGATACGGTTGACTTTCGGAATGGTCGTTTTTACGCCATGACTTCCGGCAAACATACTGATGATGATATTTTCTTCATCATTGTCGGTTAAAGCAATAAAGGCATCCTGTTCTTCCAAAGATTCGCTCAGCAATAATTCATGATCGGTTCCATCACCTTCGATAATGCAAGCATCCGGAAATTTCTCACTCAACTGTAAACATTTTTCACGATTTTTTTCAATGATTTTAATATGCATGCCCATATCCAATAAAGAGAGTGTTAAATAAAAAGCAATACGACCGCCTCCCACAATCATGACGTCTTTTACTTTTTGGGTAATGATGCCAATGGAAGATAAAAATTTGCGGATATCTTTCGGTGAACCAGTTAAAGAAACACGATCGCCTTCTAAAATCACCGTCTGTCCGATCGGGATGAATACATCATCACCACGTTGAACGACACAAAACAGTACGTTCAAACGCTTGCGCTTGTAATATAAAGTAAACATCGGTTTTCCAATCAACGGATTGCCCTCTTTGATTTTTATATCTACAAGTTCCACTCTGCTTTTGGCAAAGGAACGCAATCGTAAATCGCTTGGAAAACGAAGTGCGCGTGATATCTCACGGGCCGCTGCCATTTCAGGATTGATATGCATACTTAATCCCAAGTCTTCTTTTAAAATGCAAGACTTTGGATATATTCTGGATTGCGGATACGGGCGATCGTTCGCTGTGCGCCCATTTTTTTCGCAATCATGCAGCACAACAGATTCATTTCATCCGCACTGGTTGCCGCAATCAAAAGATCTGCCTGATTTACTCCGGCAGCCATCTGTATGTCATAATTGGCGCCATTGCCTTGAATGCCAACCACATCCAAAAGATTTAAGGTGTTGTTCAGCACTTTTTGTTTTTCTTCTATGATGGTCACATCATGTCCTTCTTTGTCCAGCTGCATGGCTAGCGCAAATCCGACTTTTCCATCTCCGACGATGACGATTTTCATATGTATCCCTCTTTACATTGTTTACGTCTTCAACTTCTGTATTTTAACATGTTTTCTTGGATTTTCCATAGACAAGTACCGGTTTTGTAATTTTCATATGGATGTGCTGTAAGTGTTTTTAAGAATTTCATTTCCATTTGTAATCAGATATGATAAGTTAATCAAAAATAATGGTAAAAATACAAAATTATGCTACAATATAAGCAACGTCAAACAGGAGGGGTAACATGGATTATACAGCGCTCGTCGTTGCGGCAGGGAGTGGTTCAAGAGTGAATCTTGGCTATAATAAACTGCTCTATACATTTGAAAACGGAAAAACGATTCTGGAAGAAACACTGCGTGTGTTTATGGAAGATGCACAATGTCGACAGATTGTTGTGGTAGCCAACAGCGATGACAAAGAAACGTTTATCAAATTGTGCGGATGTGGAAAAGTCGTTTTTGCTTATGGTGGTGAAACGCGCCAACAATCGGTTTACAATGGCTTAAAAGCAGTCAAAGAAGATGTTGTTTTGATTCATGACGGCGCCAGACCATGGCTTCCCAAAGCATGCATCGATGAGCTTTTGGAAAATTTAAAAGAACATCCGGCATGTCTGTTATGTGTGCCGGTAAAGGACACGATCAAAGAAGTTAAGGATGGATATGTGGTTTCAACGTATCGTCGTGATACGCTTAAACAAGCACAGACACCACAGGGGTTTGATACCAATTTCATCATTCATTGTTATGAAAAAGCAATGCGTTTGGGTATTCAGGCAACGGATGATGCACAGATCGTAGAAGAATGCAGTGATATTGCGGTGCGTGCAGTGAATGGAAGCTATGCGAATATCAAAGTTACGACGATGGAGGATTTGAAAGGAAAATAGGGAAGAAGGATGAACATGAAGGTCTTGCTGACAACGCTGAATGCGAAATATATTCATAAAAACTTGGCTTTGCGCTGGATCTTTCAAGCGCGTCCAAATGATTGTCATGTTCAACTTCATGAATATACATTAAAAGATGATGAAAATCGAATTGTTTTGGAATTGGTAGAAGGTGATTATGACCTGATTTGTTTCAGCGTCTATATTTGGAATATTGATCCGATTTTATCGATTGTAGCCAAATGCCGATCATGTGGACTGACATGCAAGATATTGGCTGGAGGACCGGAGGTCAGCTATGAATCGTCAGATCTTTTGGAAAGAGGATTTGATGCGTTGTCTTTGGGAGAAGGGGAAGAGAGCGTATGGGAATATGCGCACATGCTAATAAAGAAACAATCGTATGAAATCAGTGGTGTGATGACCAAAGAACACCCCAATCAGACGTTAAGAAAAACATCACTGGCTTTTTTGGAAACGTTGGACGATCCGTATTTTATGGACATGGACAAAGAGGATATGGGGCAGCGTTATTTGTATTTGGAAACAAGCAGGGGATGTCCTTATGGCTGTGAATACTGTTTGTCGTCAACGGATCGATCGCTGCGTATGTTTTCATTGCCTTATGTGCTGATATTGTTAGAAAAACTGTCCAAAAGTGAGGTAAAGCAAGTAAAGCTATTGGATCGTACCTTCAACGCAGATCCCAATCGTGCGCTTCAAATTGCTCGTTTTATGAATGAACATTGTAAAAAGCAGATTTTTCAGTTTGAAGTTGTCGCAGAGACTTTATCAGAAGAATTGCTTGTATTTTTCGAAACAGAAGCAGATCCAAAACGATTTCGTTTTGAAATCGGTGTGCAGTCCTTTCATGAACCGACATTAAAAGCGGTTGGAAGAATACAAAACAATGCGCGTTTACAAGAAGTGATCACACGGCTTTCAAACGCCAATGTCGTACTGCATGTAGATTTGATTGCCGGTTTGCCTTATGAAGACAAAAGGACGTTTCAGCATTCTTTTGACACATTGTTTGCCTTAGGCGCCAGTGAATTACAGCTTGGTATTCTAAAAGTCTTGAAGGGAACGGCTTTAAAAAAGAAACAGGAAGATTTTGGTTTTGTTTATGATGAACATGCACCTTATGCAATACGCAAAACAAACTGGCTGGATACCCTTGAACTATCATCCATAGAACAATGTGCAACGGCGGTTGAAAAATATTGGAATAAAGATGCTTGTCGCTTTACGATTCAAACAATGCTTGCGAAAGGCTGGTGTGACAGTGCGTTTGTTTTATTTGAACGATTGGGTGAGGCATATGCAAAATTACCACGACCGTATGCTCCACAACATTTTTATCAAGCGTTTGTCACAGTTTTTAAAGAATTGGATGCACATCATTTGATTTCTTGTTTGAATATGGATTATTATCGCAATAAGAAACAGCGACCACCGCATTTTCATGAGGATAAATGCACCAAGAAAGAGCGTACAAAAATAAAAGAATTGGCAAAAGCATTTGGCATTGCTTCTTTTGATTTGGATCATTATGCGGATATGGTTTATGGTTATGATTCCCATCAATACGGATTTTTGCTTATCATCTATCCGCATCACGAACAGATAGGAAAAAGATGGTTCGTCAATGAATCGATTACAGAAATAAAGGAGTGGAAGGAATGAAACAACTGATGATTGCGACAAGCAACGCACATAAAGTAAATGAATTTGAGGCATTGCTAAAGCCACTGGGATATGAAGTGAAAAGTCTTTTGGATCTTGCAGAACCGCTTGAAATTGAAGAAAACGGTAGCACATTTGAAGAAAATGCGCTGATAAAGGCAAGCGCAGTTCACAAGATTGTCAAAATGCCGGTCATTGCGGATGATTCCGGTCTATGTGTCAATGCGATGGATGGCGCTCCGGGTATTTACAGCGCGCGTTTTATGGGATATGATACAGATTACGATATCAAAAATAGAGAAATATTAGCGCAAGTACAAAATTCAGAAGATAAAGGCGCCCAATTTGTATGTGCCATTGCGTATGTGGAATCAGAAACATTACAACATGTGTTTACAGGCGTTGTGGAAGGGAAAATCCATGATCAGATTTTGGGAGAACATGGATTTGGCTATGATCCGATTTTTTATTATCCGCCGTTTCACACAACATTGGCCAATGTTTCAGAGTCATTAAAAAATGAGGTATCGCATCGAAGTAGGGCATGCGCAAAACTGATTGCTTATTTGGAGGATCAATAATATGATCCATATTGTATTGTACGAACCGGAAATACCACAAAATACCGGTAACATCATGCGTACTTGTATGGCCACAAATACAGCTTTGCACTTGATCAAGCCATTGGGTTTTCAACTGGATGAAAAGCATCTGCGCCGCAGCGCCATGGATTATATCAAAGATGTTTCTTATCAACTTTATGAAGACTGGGAAGATTTCATAACTCGGCATCCAAGTGAAAATTATTATTTTATGACACGCTATGCAAAACAAGCACCTTCCGATATTCATTTCGATGCATGTCAAGGCGATATTTATTTGATTTTGGGAAAAGAAAGCACAGGTATTCCTGCGCATATTTTATCCAAGCATTTGGATCACTGTATGCGTTTGCCAATGGTAGAAAACGCACGATCGCTCAATCTTTCCAATTGTGCGGCGATTATCGTATACGAAGTCGAACGGCAGTTACAATATCCTGGACTTTCCAAAGTGGAAGTGATCAAAGGAGAGGATTGGCTGTGTCAATAATTGCACGGATGGATCATTGGGTAGATACGAAAGAAAAGCGATATGCTTTGTTTTGTATCATCACATTGATTGTAGGTTGTATCCTTTTACTTCCGTATTTGATTTTGGCCATATCCATTTTAAATGTACATCAATATGAAGATCTGTTTGCGCTCATTTATGATTCGTGGTTCATGCCTTATACGTTTGTGTCCAGAATGATCGTATCCATCCAATCCCTCACAACCGCAAATTTAAAATCTATTTTTCTGGTAATTGTGCAGTCGATATCTGTTTTTGAAATGATCACACTTGCGGCTTGGATCGTTTTGTTGACAAGGGAAGAGATGAAGTGGATCAAGCGAATGATCATTGTGTTCATGATCGCATGTATACCACTAGGGATCGCCGCATTTTATACCGGCATGCATTCTTTCAGCGTATATGAACTCATCGCTGTATTGCATATGGTTGCGATTGGTATGGGAGCGGTGTCGGTTTTTATGTTGATAGGAATGATTGTTATGCTGGTGGGTTATTATTTTCCAAAGTATGGAAAGGCATTGCAATATCATGTTGTGGAAGTAAAAGAAGATGAGTAAAGGACGATAGATATGTGGAAAAAAGAAAAACGTCATAATGATTTGAAACAAATCGGAATCCTTCTATTTGTTTTTCTGTCGTCTTTTTTCTTGTTGCATATAATGGGAGAGCGTTCTTCCTCTTCACGTTTGGATGAAGGAGAAACTTATTTGTCCAAATTGGAATCAAGAGATTTAAACAAAATCAAAGAACAGTTGAAACACTTTGAAAAAAGTCGTCTTCTTAAAGGTGCGCATACCAAAGAGGAGCGAATGAAGATCCGTTTTGGAAATGCTGTTATATTGGGGGATTCTATTGTGGAGGGTCTATATGCTTATCAGCTGTTGGATGCCAATCAGGCGATCTATAAACGTGGCAGACGCATTAATAATTGCGATGAAGAAATCAACAAAGCAGTTCAATTATCTCCGGAAGCATTATTTTTAAATTACGGTATGAATGATCTTATTTATTTTCGTGGGGATGCACAACTTTTTATCGCTGCCTATGAAGAAACGGTGAACCATATCCGAAGAAAGCTCCCACATACCAGCATCTATGTCAATTCGATTTTGCCGATTGATGCGCATGCGATTGCCAGCACACCTTCTTTTGCCTATGTGGATGCTTTCAATCAAGCTTTGCAAACATATTGTGAAAAAGAAAATCTGATGTTTATTGATAATACGAAGCTGTTAAAAAATTCTGCGGATTATGAGAGCGACGGTGTACATCCCAAAAGCAGTTTTTATCCGCTTTGGTTGGAACATATGCTGAAGGAGGTGGGATGGTGAAAAAAAGTATATTGGCTGCCTATATATGCTTATGTATCATGTGTTTAATCTTGATCGCCATGCCCGCCATGCATAAAAAAGAAACAATGACACGTGAGCAAATCGAACATGTGATGAAACAACATCCGTTAACCAAAGATATGATCGAAGCTGATGCCAGAATGATTCGCCGCTTTTATCATTTAGATTCCAATCAGTATGAATCTGCACATGTATGGAGAAAGGAAAGTGTGATGGATGTGGAAGAAGCGGCTTTGTTTACTGCAAAAAATAAGAAACAGCAAGAGGAGATCATTGCCGCATGCAAGGCGCATATCCGGAATCAAATTATATCGTTTGAAGGATATGGAGACGACCAAGTGGCTCTGTTAAAACAAGCAGTGATCGTTCCTTATGGAGAACATGTCTTGTGCATCGTCTCCAAATATGCGGATGAACTGCAAGAAGAAATCGAACAAGGAAAGGGGATTGAATCATGAGTTATCTGTCATTTTCCTTTCTATGTTTGTTTTTACCCATTACATTCTGTTTACAATTTGTTCTTCCTTCCAAAGGAAAGCATCTTTTGATGATCGTTTCCAGTCTGATGTTCTACGCATGGGGGGAACCGCTGTATGTTTTTGGACTCATCGCGCTTTGTGCATTGACTTATGGATTAGGTAAATGGATTACATATGAACAAGATGAACGATCGCGTAAACAGCTGCTTTGGCTTGGGTGCATCGCCTGTGTGTTTCTGTTGTTTTACTTTAAATTTGATGATGTATTGTTTAAATGGATTTGGCATTTGTCTAATGGACAAGCAGACATGGAGCAGTGGATCATGCCTTTGGGGTGTTCCTTTGTCTTGTTTTCTGCCATTTCGTATTTGAGTGATATTTATCGAAGACGGGTGAGCGACTGCGGATGGCTGATGACGTTTACCTATCTTACGTTTTTTCCAAAGCTATTGATGGGTCCTATTATGCCTTATCATCGCTTTGTTAAAGAAAATCAAACGGTAAAGTTGACCATGACATTGATGGAGCATGGAGCGCGTCTTTTTGTGATCGGAATGGCGCAAAAACTGCTTTTGGCAGATCATTTTGCGGTTGTTGCGACGCAGATAAGACTGGACAACAGTGTGCTAGGGGTATGGCTGGCATCCATCGCATTTACGTTACAGCTGTATTTTGACTTTGCCGGCTATTCTATGATGGCCAACGGAATTGCGAATATGTTTGGTTATCGGCTGATGGAGAATTTCCATCATCCATATCATGCGCTGTCTATCCGTGATTTTTGGCATCGTTGGCATATTTCATTATCACAATGGTTTCGTGACTATGTGTATATACCGCTTGGTGGCAGCCGCTTAGGTCGTATGAAATATGTGCGTAATTTACTCATTGTTTGGTTATTGACCGGTCTTTGGCATGGCACTTCATGGAATTTCCTTTTATGGGGCTTCTATTATGCGGTGATTTTATTGATTGAGAGTTTATTTTTAAAGCATTTCTTACGTTTACTGCCAAAATTCATGTGCTGGTGCTATACGTTTTTTCTTGTCAATTTGGGATGGGTGTTATTTGCAAATACCGATTTCAGCGATCTTTTATATCAATTAAGTCATATGTTTTTTCTAGCATCGGCACCACTGTTTTCTTCTGACAGTCTTTATTATTTACAAACATATGGAAGTTTTTTCCTGTTGGTGCTGTTAATTGGCGTACCTTATGGTAAATTATTTATCACGCAGATTTATCGTCGGTTTCGCTATCATGAATTGATTGATGTGATTTTGTTTTCACTGCTTTTAATATTATGCTTTTCGTATTTGATTGCGAATGGTTATCAGACGTTTTTATATACACAGTTTTGATGATATGGAAAGGAGAGGTGCTGATGAAGACGATTCGTTTTTTGCCTATATTGATTTTGTTTCTCATTTTATCGTTGATACATGCGATTTGTTCCAAGGAAACACATAATGCATGGGAAAATCGTGATCTTTCATCGTATCCTTCTTTTTCCATCTCATCGTTTTTGTCAGGATCTTATAGTGAAAAGATGGAACAGGCGCTGAATGATCACATGCCAAAGCGTGACGGTTTCCAGCATCTGCATGCGCTCAGTCAGTATGTTTTAGGAGTAAGAGAGGTCAATGGCGTTTTGATCGGGAACCAGCAACTGTATCAAAAAAGTGAAGTCGTAGATGAAATCAAATGGAAAGCGTTGGCTGAAAATCTGAATGCATTTGCGAAGAAAAATCATGGAATTCGTTTTGACTTTCTTTTGGTGCCAAGCAAATCTGGAGTAATCGTTCCTGATCATCTGAAAGCAATGTTGAAGCAGGAGACTTATAATCAAAGCTGGTTTTTAAATCAATTGTCGGATGATTTTTATATTTTTGATGCAAAAAAAGCGTTGTTAGAAAGTCAGCGAAACGATTTATATTATCGCGGAGACCATCATTGGACAACGCATGGAGCCTATGTTGTATATGATGCATGGCGCAGACAGCGCAAGTTAAATTCACAATTATCCTATGAAACACTGACCGTCAATGATGCATTTTATGGCACTTTGAGCAACCGATCCGGCTTTTTTTTGAAGGATCGTCTGGAAATATATCAAAGTGATGAACAACTTACTTATTTGATACGTTATGTGGAAGAACAAGAACAATCATCTTCACTGTATGTGAAAGAAAAACAATACAGCGCCAATCCTTATGAAGTGTTTTTGGGCGGCAATCATGCCAGAGTGGATATTGATATTGCCAATGATTACAATCGAACGTTGTTATTAATCAAGGACAGTTATGCGAATTGTTTTGTACCGTTTTTACTTCCGCATTATCAAAAAATCATTATGATCGATCCAAGGCTGAGTTATGATAGGCTACAATCGATTATATTGGAAGAAGATATTACCGAAATTATGTTTCTTTACAATACATATACATTTTTTCATGACATTTCACTTTATGATATGATGGATTCAGAAATGAATTAGATTTCAAAAAAAGAGATACAGTGATATATAAGGAATATTCCTTCTTCACTGTATCTTTGAATCATTAAAACTCTTTCAGGTTACGTAAGTTTGTGGATTCGTTACCGTCATTTAAACCACGGATATGACGAGCGCCATCACGACCGGTAAAAGGCAAAGCGTTTTCGATTTTTCCGGCTTCTACTGCTTCCAAAGCCTGTTCGTAATCGTAAACTTTTCCTGTGCTACTTTTGAATTCACTTAAAGTTCCATCAGGGTTACGGCGAGCTGCCACAAAGCGCTCTTTTTTGCTTGATTTTTCTTTTTTCATTTCTATTACCTCCTGACATTATTGTGAGCAGTCGTATGTGTTTTATACATGAAAAAATTTATTCAAAATTAAAAAAAGAAATACAACCTAAACATGGTAAAACAAGATGATTTATTAACAAATGATACATTATAAACCAAAGATTCTCTTGGTTTTTTTTATATGAACATTCTTATATCAATATGTTTGCAAATAAAACTTGTCAAATTTATTGACAATAAAACTTGGCTATGATATGATTGATTCGCCAATAAAACTTGGTAATGAAGAACAGGAGAAATGTTATGAACAAAGAAGAAGTATTGAGAAAAGCACAAAAGGAAAACAGTGATGAAATGGAACTTCAAATCCGTGATAAGTCTATAAAGTGGACCTATTGCACGATGATAATTGCGGCTGCCATCTTTTCTTTTTTAAGAGATATGCAAGGGTATCCCATCATGGATTTAACCGCTACGGTATCCATTTCCGTGGCTGTCGGCCATATTTACAAATTTATCAAGTGCAAAGAAACTTTAAACGTATGGATTGGCATTTTGATGTTGGTGGTCTTTGTTATTTCCACGATCCGGTTTATGATGGGACATTGATATTTGTATATGATGAAAGTGAGGTAACGACTTGGTTGATAAACTTATATTGAAAAATCATCTGAAAGAAGCAAGAACAGAAAAGAAATTATCACAAGATCAGCTTGCGAAATTGGTAGGCGTTTCACGTAATACGATTAGTTCTATTGAAACAGGGCAATTTTCGCCTACCGCTAAATTGGCACTCGTATTATGTATCGCACTGGACAAAACATTTGAAGATTTGTTTTATTTCGATTAAGAAATTGTATTTTCATTGAAAAAATCTGATGTATTTAATATTTACATTGATTGTCAAAGTAGTATAATAGAGGCATTAAAGGAGGAACAGCGATGAATGAAATCATGAAGATGGAACACGTCTCTTTGGCTTTTTCAACGGTGAAAGCTTTGGATGACTTAAATTTCACGGTACAAGCAGGAGAGATCTTTGGCTTTTTGGGCCCCAGTGGTGCAGGCAAGACCACCACGATGAAACTGTTGAGTGGACAATTGCGTCAGGATGAAGGGATCGTACAGGTTTTTCAAAAAAATGTGAAAAACAACGATCATGACTTATATGCGCAAATCGGAATTTTATCGGATAACAGTGGTCTATATGATAATTTGAGTGTATATGAAAATTTGAAACTGTTTGCGGATATTCGACATTTGAAAAAAGCAAATATAAAAGAAGTATTGGCGAAATTAAAACTCGAAGGACAAGAGAAAAAACTAGTCAAAAAATTGTCAAGAGGAATGCGTCAGCGTTTGATGTTTGCGACTGTCATCCTGCATAAGCCGCGCTTATTATTTCTGGATGAACCTACCAGCGCACTTGATCCGGCCACATCGGAAGCAGTCCATAAAATCATTTTGGATTTAAATAAGGAAGGAACGACGATATTTTTAACCACGCATAATATGGAGGAAGCCGATAAGCTATGTGATCGTGTCGCATTTTTACATCAAGGTCACATTATGGAATGCGGCAATCCACAAGAACTGAAAGTTAAATATGCAAATAATTGTATTTGCATCCAAACAAATCAAGGCGATATGATTCAAACGACCAAAGACAAGAAAGAACTTATTTCCATTTTATCAAAAATGGACAATGAGATTTTAACGATCCATTCTGTGGAACCGGATTTAAAAACAATCTTTTTAAATATTACGGGGAGGGAGTTATAATGAGACTTCGATTTTATAAAATAAAAGCGTTGTTTTTAAAAGATTTCAATTTGTCTTTAAAAAACAAAAATGTGATGGCAATGCTTCTTTTGCCAATACTGTTTGGTGTTTTGTTCAACTATCTTCTGTTCGATCAGCTTCAAGATCATCTGTATATTTTGAATATGTGTCAAAATCTGATTTTGGCTACAATACCATTATCGGTTCAAAGTTCCATGATTGCGGAAGAAAAAGAAAAAAATACGATGCGAACCTTGATGTTGTCCGATGTTTCCGGATTAGAATTTTTATTATCTAAATCACTGGTTAGCTTTCTTTATATCTTGGTCATGTCAACCATTAACTTCTTTCTGTGTGAAATGAATGCAGAATTGCTTCCTGCATTTTTGGGCTTATCTTTATTGGCTGGAATTGCGATTATCTTTTTTGGTTCCATGGTTGGCATTCTTGCAAAAGATCAAGCATCCGCAAGCACATTATCTACACCATTTATGTTGATTCTTTATTTGCCGGCAATGTTTGCCACATTCAATGACATCATGGCAATGATCGGCAAATGCATGCCGACCTATGCGCTTCAATTGATGTTTGAAAATGTGCAGAATAACGTAGACTTCTTTTGTATGGATAATTTGATATGTTTGGCTACCATGTTATTTTGGATCGTGGCCGGTATTGTGTTATTTCAAATGGCGTATAAAAAGAATCAGCGAGATAATTAAACCAAAAATGCCGTTTCATGAACGGATTTTGCATCATCACTTTACATTGTTTATAAAGAGTATATACTTTGGATAAGTGAAATGAATAGATTCATGACACTGTAAACTCTATGAATTATACGCAATTCTGAAGGAGGCGATGATGAACGTTGGCCAAAGATCTCAAGAAAAGCGTATAAGGAAAACGGCTGATCCATTCGGCTGTTTTTTTGAAATCTGATTATATTCGTATTATAATAAGAGCTGTAGAAAGTAGGCGATGTTATGTTAAGTTTTAAAAATGATTACAGTGAAGGAGCATGCGAGGAAATCATGCAAGCTTTAATGAAGACCAACTTGAATCAAACAATCGGATATGGTTGTGATGAAATCTGCCAAGAAGCAAAAACAGCCATTCAAAATAAGTTACACAATCATGCATGTGACATTCATTTTCTGGTTGGCGGTACACAGACGAACCAGATTGTGATTTCTTCTGCGCTGCGTCCATATGAAGCGGTCATTGCAGCAGATACCGGACATATCAACGTCCATGAAACGGGCGCCATAGAAGCCACCGGGCACAAGGTTTTAATATCCGAAAGCAAGGATGGTAAAGTTCTGCCTTTTGGCATAGAGGACGTTATGAAACTGCATACGGATGAGCATATGGTGAAACCAAAAATGGTTTATATTTCCAATGCGACAGAAACAGGCAGTGTATATACGAAACAGGAATTATTAGAACTTCGTGAAGTATGTGATCGATATGATTTGTATCTTTATATGGATGGCGCACGATTTCCTATGGCATTGATGTCAAACGACAGTGATGTGATATTTGAAGATTTGACTTCCATTTTTGATGTGTTCTATCTTGGCGGTACCAAATGCGGCGCATTGTTTGGTGAAGCCGTTGTGATTGTTTGCGATGCATTGAAAACAGATTTTCGCTATTCTATCAAACAGCGCGGTGCCATGTTGGCAAAGGGAAGATTGTTAGGTGTTCAGTTTTTGGAATTGTTCAAAAACGATTGTTACGAGCGATTGGCATCTCATGCGAATGAAATGGCGCAAGAACTTCAAAATGGATGTATAAAGATGGGGATGCAGATGCTGGCGCCATCATCTACCAACCAATTATTTCCGATTTTGTCAAATGAAAAAAAGGAACAATTGGAAAAATATTGTCTGTTTGAAGATTGGAAGATCATTGATGAAGATCATACAGCGATACGTTTTGTGACCTCATGGGCAACACGTAAGGAAGATGTCGATACGCTTTTAAAGATTTTGAGGAATCTTTATGCATAAAAAATACATGTTTTTTGATATAGACGGTACTTTGAGCAGCGGTGTGATCGGAATAAAACCACATATCCCTGATGAGACGAAACAGACGTTGCAAGACTTGAAGAATCGAGGTCATTTATTGGCAATCGCCACTGGGCGTCCGTATTTTATGTGCAAAGAGATTGCAAAAGAAGTAGGGATTGCTCATTTGGTATGCAACGGTGGTAATGATATTTATATACATGGCAAATGCAGGCAAAAAGAATCGCTTGATCAATCACTGGTACATTCTTTGATCGATCAGTGCAGGAAGAAGAATATTGCGTTTTGTGTGTCTCTCGGAGATGATTTGATTCGTTATTCGCATCATTTTGATTTTCAAAAATTGATTGAAGGAAAACATTTTTTAGGAAAATTGATCGTTGATAGATCGTTTACATATGAAGATAAACAGATTCAACGGATGTTCATCGATAAAAAGCGTGTTTCAGAGCTAGATTTCCATGGTACATTGGTTGGTTCTTCTAATCAGGAAGTTTATGTGATTGTGGAGCCGGATGATAAGTTTTATGGCATTTTGCAGATGATGAAGATTTTGGATGCGCCTATGGAAGATATCGTTGTATTTGGGGATGGGTATAATGACATTCGTATGTTTGAACAATCTCCCTTATCCATTGCGATGGGAAATGCGGTTAAGGAACTTAAGTGTATTGCGGATTTTGTAACGCATCGAAGTGATGAAGATGGCATTCGCTATGCATGTGAACACTATCATTGGTTATAAAAAGCACAATGGTTTTCATTGTGCTGATTGAATGAGTATTTTTTCGATTTCACCAACATAAAGAATGTGGTAATCCTTTTCAGGATAACAGTTTTTATCGACCTGTGCATCAAGGATGCATTCTGGATCGATTTCTTGCGCAAATAGCTTTCTGGCAATGATAACTTCTTTCGCTTCTTCAAAATAAGGAGCATGATCCATTATAAGGTGCAGATGGCTAATTTGTATTTTATCTTCATCTTTGCCGCTTGCTTTTCCCATGTATTGTAACATGTTGCGATGCGATTCATCATAGAAACTGAGTGCAAAATGATCATGGGTATCCAACAGTTGTTTGGTGTAACGCTGTGGACGGATAAAGATGAAGACCACTTGTTTGTTCCATAATACGCCCATGCCACCCCAAGAAGCAGTCATTGCATTGGCTTTCGTTTCATCACCGGCAGATACAAGCATCCATTCTTTGCCAATCTTATGAAATACATTACCGTTCCATTTTAAAGCATCGATTTCTTTAAACATAATTGAGACCTCCTAATTAAGCTTCCTTCTAATATTATGCAAATACATTTGAAAACATTCGCTGTATACGATTATACAGAAAGACGAATGTTGTATGCAAGTAAATTTTGCTTTAATTTCTTCTTTTGGAAACAAGACAAAGTGATAAAAATCATGTATAATTAAAGATGATGTGAGGTGATGAACAATGGAGATGGAACAAGAACGTAAATGGTTTTCATGGCGAAGATTATTTCTGACGATTGAACTTCTGTTTATTTTGATTCTCATCATATGGATTGAAATCTGCCTGTTCATCAGCGGTCCCAATCTTCGCTATGAAGATAAAATCGCAACGCAAATCATGACCATTCGTGCCAATCATCAAAACATACAAGAAATTACCCGACATGTATTTTCTTATGTTATTTACAGCGGACATGATGAGGAACAGTATTATTGGTTCAATGAGCGAGGGGAAGTGCTGACAACGAGAAAGATGGATGAAGTGGATATCACCAAAGCAGATTATGAGGCAAAAAATACATATAAATTAGCAGATTATGAATTGAAAATCGGATACGGATATGACAATCCTGTATATATCATTGAAAATAAGGACTTTGAAATCTACTTGGATATGGATACGATGAAGCGTGTTTTTTATCGCATCAAAGGAGAGGTTCTATGAAAGACTGGTGGAACAAGCCCTATATCAATCGCAGGGCATATATTTTGGATCATTTTGAAGAATTAACGCTGTCATGCGAAGAATGCATGGCAGTCTTATTGATTGATTATATGAATGAGCATCAGATTTTGATTTCTCATGGTGTTTTGGCAAATAAAATGAAAATGGACGGATCAGAAATTGATGATTTGTTGTCCAATCTGACACAGAAAGGCTATTTAAAGATTACATATGAAGGTAAAAAAATCGCGTTTAAAATTGATGGGATCTTTGACACAGCACATGATCAAACAATCGCATTTGATCAGTCGCTGTTTGATGTGTTTGAAAGAGAATTTGCCAGACCGCTTTCTCAAATGGAATTGCAGCGTATGAGTGATTGGATGTCACAATATGATCAAAAACTGATTCAATATGCATTAAGAGAAGCAGTTTTATATGGGAAGCGCAATTTTGATTATATAGAACGGATTTTAATGGAATGGAAAAAGCGCAAATTCAGCGCAGAAGATTATGAGGATGGTAAACGATGACAACTGATGAAATTTTAGACGAATTACAGAAACAATTTCCTGCTGCGCACTGTGAATTGCATCATCGCAATGCGTTTGAATTGCTTGTGGCAGTCGTATTATCGGCACAGACTACAGATGATTCCGTTAATAAGGTCACACCGGCTTTATTTGCGGCATATCCAACACCGCAAGATTTGGCGCAGGCAGATGTGAAAGAAATTGAACGGCTGATTCATCATATTGGCTTGTATCGAAACAAAGCCAAAAGCATTCAGCAGCTGGCAATTTCATTGTTAAGGCATCATAATGGGGAAGTGCCCAGTTCTATGAAGGAATTGATGGAATTGGCCGGCGTAGGTAGGAAAACAGCGAATGTCGTACGCAGTGTGTGGTTTGATATACCATCGTTTGCGGTAGATACGCATGTAGAGCGTATTTCCAAGCGATTGGGTTTGGCTAAAGTTAGCGACAGTGTGGAAATGGTAGAAACGAAATTAAAGCGAAAGATCAAAAGAGATCGATGGAATGAAGCACATCATTTATTTATCTTTTTTGGTCGATATCGTTGTTTTGCACGACATCCGCAATGTGAGGATTGTGCATTTGCATCTTTCTGTAAGAAAGATAAGCTGGCATCATATAAAGAACAGCTATTGAAAAAAAAGGACTCTGATCTTCGTAAAGTTTCATGATAATACTATAAATGAAGAAGGATTATAAAAAGGCGGCTAATGCATCAAAAAGAAACGTTTGCTGCTTTTTTATTGTAATTTGGTTGGTACTGTATTCTTTACCATAGTGTTTTCCTTAAAAAAATTATGGTTTCTTCTTGCGGTTTGTCACATGCAAGGATATTTTTCAAATGCTATAAAAAGTCGTCTTTTATAAAAGCAAACTACGTCCTTTAGACATGGTTCAATAGAAAAAACCATCTTTTTTTGATGGTTTTTGGTTATTCCAACAAATAGTTTTTGCTTTCATCAATCAATGCTTGTAGGATGGCTACTTGTTCATCAATTTCTTCTTGTGTACTTTCCGGATTCATCAGTACCTCATAAGCAGAATTGGATGCACGATTAATAGATGAAACATAACTCATTTTATATTTACTTGTATCCGCATATTGTGATATTTCAGCGATTTTTAATGATAGTGCAGATGTATCAACTGTTGGTGTTTGTGGTGATTGTGTAGTCGCATTCACACAAATCTCATTTGATTTCACATCTGCGTGTTCATATGTATAATAACCACAGACTTTGATTGTTTGATCGGCTCCAACATTTAACACATGATTACTTTCGGCATCATTTGCACTAATGGATTGCACAACGCTATTATTAATTTTCACATCAGCTTTATAAATGACTCTGCCAAACAATAGGGTAGGTGTATAATAAACATTTCCGGTGAATTTGACACCCAAAAGATTGTATTCTTTTGTATGACTGCCGGCAACCAGTTTATCAGCTTCCGGATATGGTGTAAAACTCAAATGGATGGTGTTGGCCGCATCGTTTTGAAGCGTCAATGTGAATTTGCTTAAATCAGATAGTTTATCAGCAGTCAGCTTTTCCATTTTTGCTTTATCGCTTTTTACCATACCGGTAACGACCATATCTTTCGGCGTGTTTTCATTTGGTGCTGCATATGGGAATTTTCCTTTGATATGAGAAATGGTACTGATGTCACCAGGGTTTTTGATAGCTTCCGGTGTTTCTTTCGCCGCTAATACATCCATGAGGGCACGATTGACTTGACCGGGAATATTTTGATAGAGTAAATCGTTGTTAATATAGTCATATCCGATATGACCTTCCCATGTAACGACGACATATTTGTTTGTGTAGTTTGCCATCCATTCATCATGGATCGCACCTTTTGGAATGCCATAATCAACGCCGGAATCACCCCAGTCGCTCGTACCGGTTTTTCCATATACAGGATATCCGGCTTGTGGCCAAACCTTGCTCATAAAGAAGTTGTTGCTGGTTGCTTTTTGAAGAATGTCTGACATCAAATAGGCAGCTTGAGAAGATATCGTCTGTACGCTGTCAAAATCAGCTTCAATTGGTTTCTTGTCAGGATCATTTGGAAACTCTATTTTTGTGATAATGTGCGGTTCGATATATTTGCCTTCATTTGCAAATACTGCATAAGCAGCTGCCATTTGCTGTGGTGATGCGACCATATCGGCACCGCCGATTCCAAACTGCAGATTGAATTTATCGACAACTTCTTTATTAAAACCAAGTCGCAGCATATATTCTTTGATATTGTCTTCGCCCCAAGTATCCAGTACATCCTTCAAAGACTGACTGGCAGTCGTGTTATAGGATTGACCCACAGCTTCCACGAATTCAACATCACCTTTATATTGGCCATT
Organism: Erysipelotrichales bacterium; assembly: GCA_910576345.1. GTDB lineage: Bacteria > Bacillota_I > Bacilli_A > Erysipelotrichales > Erysipelotrichaceae > C-19. The sequence continues at coordinate 20,388 of CAJTIT010000018.1, read as the reverse complement.
GGAGTTATTGACAGGGCGGCCATCTCCGTAGATGTCGACTGGAACATCCGCAAAAGTATGGGAAGTGGCATATCCCAAGACATCAAACCCAGGCGCATAATCCAATAATGGTTTGATCGTGGAGCCGGTTTGATGTGTTTCCAGAGATTGATTGATTGGTTTTTCATCATCAAGGCTGAAATGTCTTCCGGCAATTGCCGCAACGATCTCACCGGTTTGTGAATTTAACATCGTTGTACCAAGCTGATAGCTTTCTTTATTCGGTAGATTGATCAAGGAACCACTGGCTATTTCATCTGCTTTTTTTTGTGCGTCCAAATCGATAGATGTATGAACGATCACGCTGTCTGTATAAATATTGATGCCATATTTTTCAGCGGCTTCTTTACGAACCAAATCTAAGATGGTGTCATTGTTTGTATTATGGAAAAAACGTTCTCCTTGCAATTGAAATGCCAATTCGGTGTTTTTTGCTAGTTGATATTCTTCTTCACTGATATAGCCGTGATTGAGCATTTGATAGAGGGTGTCATCTCTTCGCTCTATGGCATATTCATAATAGTTGACCCATTTTTTTGAGTACTCACTCCATTGTGTGCCTTTATAAGGATTGAACAGATTAGGCGCATTGACAACGCCGGCCAAAAATGCACTTTCTGATAAATTCAGTTGTGAGACATCTTTTCCGAAATAATACTGGCTACCTTTCTGAATACCTCTGGCTGTGTTTCCAAAGTTTACTTTATTGAGATATTTGGTTAAAATTTCTTCTTTGCTCATGGTATTTTCTACTTGCATACTCAAAAAGATTTCTTGGATTTTCCATTCGATTCGCTGCCAGCTGCTTGCGCTAGTCTCATCATAATCCGGATTGTCTTTTCGAACATTATCCACCATTTGCATGGTCAGCGTGGAACCGCCTTGTCCCAAGTCGCCATTGCGGAGGTTATTAAAAGCGGATTTTACAAAACGGGGAAGGTCAAAACCATTGTGGGTAAAGTATCGAGAATCTTCAATGGACAAAAATGCGTCAATGACTGTTTGTGGCAGCTGCTCATAAGTTATACTTTCTCTAGCTTCCATACCAACCTCTGTCAGCGTTTCATTATTGCTGGCAAGTATTTTAGAACTGTCTTGGCTGTTGAACATGTTTTTAGAGAGATTTGGTGCTTCACGCATGATATTTACCAATACAAAGAATACGCAGACACCGCCAATGAATACAAGCGATAAGAATACGATTAAGAGGGAATTAAGAATTTTCTTTCTGCTCATTTTTGTATTCTTTTTCGACAGAGTGCTTCTGGCAGGCAGTAGCCTTTGTTCATTATTTGATTTTTTCGGTTTTGCTTTCATTATTGTCGTCCTCCTTGAAGTAACACTCATCCACATTATCAAGATATGCAAGTCTTGGAGTTAATCCTTGTCGGATGAAAGAACCATTATTTTTTATAGTTTCATAAGGGATGGATTTTTTTTCATAATGGTAATAGGCATCAATCATAAATTTTGCATCGATTAAATACGTTTCATCATAATAGGAAAAGCGAATGATAACAAATCCAATACCGCCGTGATATAACACTTGTTCCAAATGTTTGATTTGATGCGGGTGGAAATTTTTGAAAGGAAACGATGTTTTTGATTTTGTTTCCTTAGCTTCAAAATCAATAGCCTTTCCACGATAGATGCCGTTGTAGTCGGTAGTGCTTGGCGTTTTATAATATGCTTCCACGATTTTGGCAGAACTGCGCTGCGGATAGTCGACTTTTACAATTTGAATCGGAATTGGTTTTTTGTGAATTAAGGCTCGCTTCATTTCCATATAGTATGCATTGCTTTTATTCAAGTCATCTTCCAAAGACATTCCTCTTCCCATATAATTGTCACGCACATTGTTTTGCACCATTGTGCGCTTTTTATTAGGATAGCCGATCATTGTTCCATCACCTTTCCATATTATATCATAAAATTTGATATTAGGTAGAAAAAAATGTATCGCAATGGACAGTGTTTTACTTGAAAAAAGATCATTGATGCATCATAAGTTTGATGAAATAGGTAACGAATGAAAAGTTTTTATGAATCAGTTTTTTTGTTTTGTTAAATTCTTCTTTGACGATTGATAATCTATGATATAATCATAGACGATGGGAAAGGATATGGTCTATGTGGATATGAAAGTGCAGTCAAATGTGAAAGATTTTGCGATGGTTTTTTTAGGAAGTTTTTTATTTGCATTTGGTGTTAATATATTTATCGTACCGCTTGGATTATATAGTGGTGGTATCATTGGTTTTGCGCAAATCATAAGAACGATATTGGTGGAACAGTTGGAATTATCAATTCCATCCGGAATTGATATAGCGGGTATTTTAAATTTTCTGTTGAATGTGCCATTGTTTTTATTGGCATATCGCAGTATTTCAAGGAAATTTTTCATGAAAACATTATGGAGTGTGATTGCACAGACATTGTTTTTAACCGTGATTATGATTCCAAAGCATCCGGTTTTGGACGATGTGTTGGCCACTTGTTTAATCGGCGGCATTATATGCGGTGTTGGTATCGGTTTAACGCTGAGAAGTGGTGGGAGCGGAGGCGGTGTTGATATTCTTGGGGTTTATTTTACAAAGAAAAAGGCAGATTTCAGTGTAGGCAGATTGGGACTATTAATCAACTGCGCCGTATTTGGCTTATGCGCTTTTTTGTTTGAACTGCCGATTGCTATTTATTCGATTTTATATTCACTGGTGATGGCACAGGCGATGGATAAGGTACATTATCAAAATATCAATATGACCGCAATGATTTTTACGAAACATCATGGAATTCAGAAAAAAATCAATGAACAAATGCATCGTGGCGTTACATATTGGAAAGGGGCAGGGGCTTATACCGATGAGGAAACATTGATTTTGGTTACGGCAATCTCCAAATACGAAGTAACGACATTGAAAAAACTTGTGTACAGTGATGATCCAAAAGCATTTGTGATTTTTAATGAAGGTATGAGTATCAGTGGTAATTTTGAGAAACGCTTATAAGCGTTTGCGTTTTATAACCTTTATACAAACGGATCGTTATGCAAGACAAGCTGTTTCTTGTAGGTGATACAGTGATGTATTATTTGCGCCTTGGCCTTTATCATTGCGCTGTTTATATTGGCGATGCTCTTTAAATACAGGTGTTTCCATCCTCAAATTCCAGATGGTAAAACGTGTTAGTGTAGAAATTTCAGTTTATGGTGTAGTTGCTGCTTCTGAGGATAAAATCTTTCGTTTTTGGTCATTTCATTAAGATGACTGTCATGATAATGAATATATTAAAAACTCCTACGAACAGGAGTTTTCATTTGTTTTACTTATTATGTGTGTTTTTTTCACTGATATGTTTATCATAAATATACTTCAAACCTTTGAAGGTTAAATCCGGATCATAAATATCAATCATTTTGGTGTTCTGATAAATAATTTTGCCTAGTCCCCCGGTCGCAACGACTTTCATATCAGTGTGCAGTTCCTCTTTCATTTTCGCAATGATGTATTCACTTTGTCCAATATAACCATAGACAAGTCCTGCCTGCATACTTGTAATCGTGCTTTTGTTTAAGATGGTTTTCGGTTTTTTTATTTCAATCTCTGGGAGTTTAGCGGTTTGTGACCATAGGGCTTGTGCGCCAGCTTCGATCCCCAAAGTAATCAATCCATATTCAAATATTCCATCTTTGTCAATGAAATCATAGGTGGTCGCCGTACCGAAGTCAATGACCATGATAGGACCGCCATATACGTGATATGCGCCAGCCGCATCCACGATGCGATCCGCTCCAACAGCCTTGGGATTTTCAGCGCGTACAGAAATGCCGGTGCGGATGCCTGGTCCTACAATGATTGGTTCTTTGTTTAAGTATTTGCGTATGCCGTTATTAAAAGAATGCTGCACTTTTGGAACAACACTGCATACGATGACATCTTGTATTTGTGTAGCATCAATATTGGTCGCATTGAGAAAGCTCATGATCATAAACCCGTATTCATCGCTGGTGCGTTTCATTTTGGTGGTAAGACGATAGCTTGCCAATAATTGATCTTCATCATAAATTCCGATGGTGATATTGGTATTACCAATGTCCATGACCATTAGCATAATGATTCTCCTTTTTGTTCCATTATTGCAAGAATGTGCTGCCAAATATGATCACTGGCCTCAAGTTTGCTCATACATGGATATTCTTTTATTTCTTGATTACTTAATATAGTGATAACATTGGTATCATTACCAAATCCTGCACCTTTTGTTAAAAGATTGTTTGCCACAAGCAGATCACAATGCTTTTCTTTACGCTTTTTTTCTGCATTTTGAAGCAGATTTTGTGTTTCCATCGCAAATCCGCATAAGACTTGATTTGTTTTTTTATGTTCACCTAACCAAGATAGAATATCAGGGTTTTTCATGAGTGGCAAAGAGAATTGTTCTTCATTCTTTTTGATTTTGTCATTGGCAGTTTGCGCAGGGCGATAATCGCCAACAGCCGCAGCTTTGATAATGATATCCGCGTCTTGTGAAAATTCTTGAAATACCGAAAACATTTCACAAGCGCTCTTTATCGATATGGATTTGATATCATAAGGGATTCGCTCATGAATGGGGCCGTGTACCAGCGTAACATCTGCGCCCATGGCTTTGGCCCACCATGCTAAGGCAACTCCCATTTTTCCTGAAGAATGATTGGTCAGAAAGCGTACCGGATCAAGTGCTTCCTGTGTGGGGCCAGCGCTGATCAGCACTTGTTTGCCTAACAGCGGTTTCTCTTTGACCAGTGTCATTTCAACTGCGTCTTCAATAATGGAGATATCTGCCAGACGTCCTTTGCCCATATCGCCGCATGCTAGAAAACCGCTTTCCGGCTCTACAAGTGTATAGCCATATGAGCGAAGCAAGTCCAGATTTTGCTGCGTAACGATATTTTCATACATCCCGGTATTCATAGCCGGGCAAATGATTTTGGGACAGGATGCGGCCAAAAATGTTGTCGTCAACATATCATCTGCCAATCCATGTGCAATTTTCGCAATCACATTAGCGGTTGCAGGCACCACTACAAAAGCATCGGCGCGTTGAGCAATGGAAATATGTTTGACGCTACGCTCATGTACCTTTTCAAAGGTGGAGACCATTACATTATGTTTGGTCAGTGATTCAAAGGTCAGGGGAGCGATGAATTCAGTTGCGTGTTTGGTCATGATGACTTCAACATCATACCCCTTTTTTATGAAATTACTTGTTAATTGGGCAGCTTTGAAAGCGGCAATACCACCCGTAACGCCCATCACAATTGTTTTTTTGTTTTCCATTTTTCTAACCTCTTTGTTTTAATCAAGCATCATTATAACGCTTTTTGATGTGCAACACAACTGCATTGTGAAATTTTTACCAAAGTGGAATTCCATTAAAACATAACGAAAATTGAACAACACATTGCCTTTCTCTTTCTTTTTCAAATAGACGGATACAAATAAGAATGATTGGTATATAATAGATGAAAGAAAGAAGGTGGTGTCATGTACCTATATCCGGCCAATGAAATTAGAGAAATGGATGAGCAGGCGAACGCATGCGGCGTTTTAACAATATTGTTAATGGAACATGCGGCTTTGGCACTTTACGAAGCAATCAAGCGTATTGCACAAGGACATACCGTATCCATTGTAATCATGTGTGGACATGGTAACAATGGGGGAGATGGTCTTGCGTTAGCGCGGTTGCTAGAACGCACGTCACATCAGGTATATGTATTTCAAAAACCAGCAAATCACACATTTTCTAAAGATGTGCAGACACAAGTGGACATATTAAACAAAATGGGCATAAAAATACAGAATCAACTTCCACAAAATCCGTCATTTGACGTCATTGTCGACTGCATATTTGGTACTGGATTGAATCGTGTGATCAGCGGTGATGATGAAAAACTAATTGACTGGATCAATGCACAGCAGGCATATGTGATTGCCTGCGATATACCCAGCGGCTTGCATGCGGACAGCGGTCAAATCATGGGATGTTGCGTGCATGCGGATGAAACAATTACTTTTGCGGCAGGGAAGTGCGGTCTTTATCTTCAACAAGGCGTGGAAGTTAGTGGCAAAATACAAATTGCGGATATTCATATGCCATATGTGGTGGAACGAAGCTATACTGGCACAAGAATCATTAACGCATCCTTGTTTTGTTCCATGTTACCAAAAAGGAAACTGAATTCTCATAAAGGCACGTATGGAAGCGCATTGATGATTGGTGGTCGACAGGGAATGAGTGGAGCTATCATTTTGGCGGCCAAGGCAGCACTTCGATGCGGTTTAGGGACATTACATGTTATGAGCAATCATTCCGTATGCGATGCGTTGGCCGTTTGTGCACCAGAGGCAATCACGCATGTGTTGCCCGATGAACATGATAAAGATGCATTTCAATCCTTTTTGCGGCAATTTGACTGTATTGTCATTGGTAACGGTTTAGGTAGAGATGAAGATGGGGCATGGCTGACTGCACAAGTTTATCAAAGTGAGCGTCCTTGTATTTTTGATGGAGATGCTCTTTACTTGTTAGGAAAGCGTCAAATCCATGGAAAACGTTTCGCTCCTACACTTTTTACACCGCATCCTAAGGAGGTTTCTTATTTACTAGATACAGAGATGGAAAAACTGAAAAAAACGCCTCTAGAACGCTTTTATGAACTGCAAAAACGCTTTCCGCAAGCAACGTTTGTACTGAAAGATACAAAAACATGGATTATCCATGGAAATCATTCCTATATCAATGTGATAGGAAATGATGGATTGGCGACCGGCGGTAGTGGTGATGTACTGTGTGGAATGATTTGTGGCTTTTTTGCGCAAAACAAGAATATGGAAGCAGCGGCTGTAACAGGTGTTTATCTCCATGCTGCTTGTGCGGATAAATTGAAAAAGACACAAAGTACGTATTCCATCTTGCCGCATGACGTGATTCATAGAATACCGGATACATTGTATGATCTTTTGAACACAAATAGATAAAAATAAAAGCATCGTGAAATCTCACAATGCTTTTATTTACCAATATGTATAAATACAGGTCCTGAACCTACATATGCAGAAGATACAACAGTGGTTTCACCATGCCAACCACCATGTACTGCTTGTCCGTTTCCTAAGTAAATAGCGACATGCGCCAAACCGGTTCCACCATTGGCATAATACAATACATCACCAGGCTGAGCCTCAGCCGCGGAAACAACGGTTCCCAAAGACAGATAATCTGCCGGCCATCCACTGAAATAGATACCTTGTGCTGCCAATGCGTTGCTGACAAGGGCAGTACAATCTTGTACATATCCAACTTGTGCCAAAGCGGCGGATGCAATACTGTTTCCTGAAACATCCATCCCGGAAGTAGATGCATATGGGTTGTTTTCTATACCCGCCAAAACAGGCTCTTCTTTTTCTTCTACTGTAATGTTGACACTGGCACTGGCTTTATTGCCGGCGCGATCCTTGGCAGTATACGTGATTGTATATTCACCCGGAACATCTGCATCAACATCAGAAACGGTTTCATGCTTGACATTGCCATCCACATTGTCAACTGCGCTTATAAAATAATCTTCAGCGTTGAAATCATCACCCTCGGTAATGACATCTTCATCTTGTGATACTGTAATCACTGGCTTTATTTCATCTTTTACGCTGACTTTTAATTTATAAGTGGAAATCATTTCACCACTTGCTGCGTTATTCACAAAATTGCTTTCTTCATTCATTGCGTTCAAAGTAAGCACATCTTCCTTTGTCGCAGCGAATCCTGCATTCTTTTTCACGGATACAAAAATAACTTGTTCACTTGAACGTTTTAAATCGAAGTTTTCGAATGTAAATTCAAAATCTCCAATTTGATAAATCGAAGTCAAACCATTTTGACTTACAAATTGTGGTGTTGCCAAAGCAGGCAACTCTCCTGGCATGACTGTATTTGCAATCTTTTGGATGGATGCGATATCACCAGCGGCAATTACGACTGGATTTTCATCTAATAATTTTAAATTGCCCTTTTGTTGTAAAATCGATGGTGCATCTTGAATCGGTGCGTCTTCTTTTGACATAAAACCGGATCCGATGATTCCCATAAACATAGCCGATAATAAGAACATTGGTTTGTAATTAACGTTATCGTTTTTACCTGTCATACGACACCTCCTATGTTTGACATGGCACATTCTACACTAGAAACCCTGTTTGATGCAAGCGTTTCACATATTTTCACATATTTTAGCATTTAAGCCTTTAGAGTGTTAAAGGTTAAGAAAGGCGTATGTTAATAGGATATTATGATAATCATAAAACAATAAAACCTAAAAAATATTTTAAAATTTCACATAATTGACTTTTTGTATTTCTGTTACATTCACAAGCAAAAGTGCAAAACTGAGAAAGAAAGGTATTTTTACATTTGAAAGATAAGATTTCATCAAGATAATTTGAACAATGAAACTTTCAAAGATAAAAGATGAGTACAGTATCGTGAAGGTGTACATCTTGTTATTTGCATATACTTCTAAAATATCTTTTATAGAAAAAAGTTTCATAAATAGAGAATCTTCTTACATTTTGATATATATAATATAATGTATAATTAGAATATATCAAAATTAGAATTGTTATAATTAAGGTTTATATAAGTGATTGTTGATAGAAAAAGAAAATCAACCAATTAAATCGGTTGATGATATATAGAATTTGATTGTAAATCAGATATTAGTTTTTGTGTGACCATCGCATCCAATACGATTCGTTGACGCTGTTTGGCTAATGGCATCCCATCACTTAGTTGGTAGACTGCAGGTGCTTGCGGAAGCCCGGCTAATAAGGTGGATTGTGCCATTGTCAAGTTTTTAGGTGAAGTTTTGAAATATCCTTCACTTGCTTCTTTGATGCCATAATAGCCGTCGCCAAAATAAATGATATTGACATACAGTTCCAATATTTCATCTTTGGTCAATGATCCTTCTAAATCATGAACGAAGAATAGTTCTGCGATTTTACGCTGAAATGTTTTTTGTTGATCCAAATAAATGTTTTTGGAAAGCTGCTGCGTAATGGTGCTGCCTCCCATAACCAAATCCTGTTCTTTTAAATTGGTAAAGAACGCTTCTACAATATTGGAGAGTACGATTCCGTGATGATCATAAAATGAAGGATCTTCTACCGCTAAAAGTGCTTGCAGGAAGTCGTCACTGATTTCATCCAAGGATGTATAATTGGGATCGCTTTTTATATCTTTGATCGCTTGTTCCAGCGGAATTTCATGAATGAGTGTTTCATAACGGATAAATCCCATTGATACAATACTACCAATCGCTATGGAAAATAACAAAGCAATTCCAATCATTATTCGTTTCCAATGCAAGAGCCGCACCTCCTTACTTCACTATTATATCAAATATTTATAAAAAATAAACTGTATTGTTGAGTAAAAAACAAAAAAGATCGGTGCGATGAAAATATATTATATATAAGGATAGAAAGAATAACATGTTCATTACTTTTAAATTATCATCATATTGATGAAAATAGCTGGCATATACATATATAGGAAAGAGATGAAAATGTTATGAGCAAATTATGGATGATCAATGAATTGTTGAATTCGTTTGTTTGGGGCAAGGCAATGATTTGTTTTTTATTGATGACAGGTGCATTTCTGTTTCTTAGAACAAATTGTTTTTTGATTTTTCATATAAGATTGATCTATCAAAAGACCATAAAAAAATTGTTTCAAAAGCAATCTAAGTCTCATGGTGTTACTTCCTTTCAGGCCGTTTCCACTGCACTTGCTGGTACGCTTGGAGTCGGTAGCGTTATTGGTGTGGCCACTGCATTGACGATTGGAGGAGCCGGCGCATTGTTTTGGATGTGGATCAGCGCACTGCTTGGCATGATGACAAAATTTGCAGAAGTCGTGCTGGCTATTTATTTTCGTCAAAGGCAAAGTGACGGAAGCTATTTGGGTGGACCTATGACGACGTTGGAATATGGCTGCCATATGAAACTGCTGGGTGTTATATTTGCTTTGTTATGTATTTTTGCATCCTTTGGTATCGGTAATTTAACACCTGCCAATACGATAGCCATGTCCATATTGTCTTATGTGGACATTCATCCGATATGGATCGGTATCATCTTAGCTATAATGGTTGCAAGTATCATATGGGGCAGTGCAAAGCGAATCATGAAGTTTAATGAAATTGCCATTCCTTTGATTTCTATCTTATATTTGGCTGCTTGTATTTATTTATTGATCATCCATAGTGATCGAATTGTATCAGCCATTGTTTTGGTTATAAACGATGCATTTTCTTTTACTGCGGGTATTGGCGGTGTTGGCGGATTTGCGATCACCAAAGCAATGCATTATGGAATCAGCCGAGGTGTATTCTCACATGAGGCCGGTATGGGAAGTTCTCCGATTTCTCATGCGGCGGTTGTGGATGTACATCCGGTTGAACAGGGATTTTGGGGAATCTTTGAAGTTTTTTTTGATACCGTTGTTGTATGCACATTGACTGCACTGGTGATTTTAACCAGTGGATTATTGAATCAGGGAATGGATGGCGTTGCACTTGTCATTGCATGTTTTGAACAAGGATTTGGAACATTCGGCGGTGTTTTGTTCGCAATATCTATTGTGGCTTTTGCGCTTCCTTCTATTCTTGGCTGGTATTATTATGCGGAAGAATGCATTCGTTATTTGTTCACTTGGAAACGGGTATTGCGCTGTTATCAAATTGTGTTTTTGTGCCTATTGATAATGGGAACGCTGATGGATCTTCATTATGTATGGGAGATTGCGGATACGCTGAATGGATTGATGAGTATTCCCAATTTAATTTCACTGGTAATTTTACATGGAATTGTGGTAAAATTAACGAAAGAATATGTAAAACATAATAGGAGTGATTGAATGAAAATCGTAGTTGCGTGCGACTCTTTCAAAAGCTGCATGACTTCTGAAGAAGTTGCTGATCATATGGAAACGGCAATTCATCAGGTAGATGAAACAATCGATGTTAGAAAATACTGCATTGCAGATGGCGGTGAAGGAAGCGTGGATGCGTTCCTTCACACTTGTCATGGACAACGTGTCAGTGTATCGACTACCGATGCATATGGAAGAAGGATTCATACGACGTATGCACTGATTGATGACGGTGCAACGGCAGTGATTGAAGTTGCCAACATTATTGGATTGAGCATGACGCCACGGGAGAAACGCACGCCATTGTTTGGGTCTAGTTATGGGGTAGGTACCGTAATATTGGATGCAGTACGTCGAGGGTGTAAAAAAATTATTGTCGGATTGGGTGGAAGTGCGACCAACGATGGCGGAATGGGTTTGTTACAAGCGCTTGGGTGTCGATTTTATGATCGTTCTCATAAGTATTTATCACCACAGGCAATGAATTTGGAGAAAATACAATATATTGATTTCAATCGATTGGAAAAATTGGAAAGTATTGAATTGATCGCTGCATGCGATGTAAAAAATCATTTATTGGGTGAAGATGGTGCCACATATGTATTTGGAAAGCAAAAAGGATTATTTCCAAATCAAATTAGAAAATTGGACATGGGAATGGAGAATTACCGTAATCAGATGATGCGGTATCTACATGTAGATATCAATATGTTTCCCGGAGGTGGGGCTGCAGGCGGTATCGGTGCGGTGTTAATTGGAATCCTACATGCGACTATGCGACCTGGTATTGAGCTGTTATTTGAATACAGCGATATTCGAGAAGTCATTCAAAATTGTGATTTCGTTATCACCGGAGAAGGTCAGACAGATCGCCAGACGGCTTTTGGTAAGGTTCCTGTAGGCATATTGGAATTGGCGAAACCGTATCAAAAGCCAACTATCTGCATTTCTGGAGCATTGGGGCTTGGATATCAGGAATTGTATGCATTAGGATTTGCCGGGATTTTTAGTATCGCAGATCGCGCCATGACATTTCAGCAAGCCTTGGAGATGGCAGGTCAGAAATTGGAAGCTGCCACATATGCGATTATGAAAACAATTACTACATTTTCAAAAATATAATTATACATTTGATCAAAGCCAATGTGTTTTGATTTTTTTTTGTCAAAAAAGTTGACTTCTAAAGAAAGGAAGCATATAATATAACATATGAACAGATGTTCATATGTTAACGGAGGAATGATCATGAGAGATGAAATGCAATGTGATGTCATTGAGGTGCATCCACAAAAAGTAGAAAAGATCCGAAATCATATGTTGGGACAGGATCAATATCATCAATTATCTGAATTATTTAAAATGTTTGGGGATCCTACAAGACTGAAAATATTATCTTTATTATTTCAAGAATCATTATGTGTATGTGATATAGCCGAACTTTTGCATATGACGCATTCTGCTGTTTCACATCAGCTGAGCGTATTGCGACAAAACCGTATTATTAAATTCACTCGTGTTGGTAAAAATGTTGTATATTCTTTGGATGATGCACATATCCAAATGATTTATAATGCCGGATTGGAACATATTTTAGAATAAGTTTATCTTGATAAAAGGAGGTAAGTATATATGGAACTCATATATGAACTACATGGATTGGATTGTGCCAATTGTGCTGCGAAACTGGAAAGACGTTTAGAAAAGTTGCCTGGGGTTAGGGATGTGCATATCCAATTTGCGATGAAAAAGTTATATATTCATATCGAGCATGAGAATGTAGAAGCGTTTCAAAAGGAAATGTTGGCATGCATTCATGAAATAGAACCAGATGTTGTTTGTCATGAAGTTAAAAAACATCATCATACGCATGAACATGGAACTTGTGATTGCCATCATGCGCATAAAGAAGAAAGAGAAATCGCTCATGCGTTAAAATTTCATGTGCAGAATTTGGATTGTGCAAGCTGTGCACAGAAAGTAGAGGAAGCAATCGCAAAAGATTCAAATATGGAGGATGTATCACTGAATTTTTCCAGTGGTGTGTTATTTGTGAAATTAAAGAAAAAAGAAGATATGGAGCAACTGGAAATTCGATTGAATGCGATTGCAGATCAAGCAGAGCAGGGAGTGGTCATTTCAAGTGTTGCGCAAAAACAAGAGAAAGCGTCTTGGAAAATGGGGGAAATCGCTCGCTTGATCATTGGACTTGTACTATTCATGCTGGGTATATATAATAAGGATACGGATGTCGCCATGTGGATATTTTTAACGGCTTTGATTATTTCTGGAGGTCCCGTGATATGGAATGCTTTACGCAATATGAGCAAAGGTCAAATTTTTGATGAGAATTTTCTGATGAGTATTGCGACAATCGGTGCATTTGGGATTGGAGAATGGGCAGAAGGCGTCGCTGTCATGATATTTTATGAAATCGGCGAATTGTTTCAATCCTATGCGGTCAATCGTTCACGAAAATCGATATCTTCGTTGATGGATATTCGTGCAGATTATGCAAATCTAATTCGTGATAATGAAGAAATAAAAGTATCTTTGGAAGAAGTCAGTCCCGGTGATCGCATAAGAATTCGAGCAGGTGAGCGTGTGCCGCTGGATGGCAAAATCATACATGGTACAAGTTCATTGGATACTTCCGCACTTAGTGGTGAAAGTCTGCCCAAAGATGTTGCACAAGGGGATCATATCCTTGCAGGAAGCGTGAATTTAAATGGTGTATTGGAAGTAGAAGTTGAAAAGTCGATGCAGGAGAGTACTGTATCCAGAATCTTGGAAATGGTGGAAAATGCTGGCAGTAAAAAGGCGCCAATGGAAAAATTCATCACAAAATTTGCACGTGTTTATACGCCTGTGGTTGTGATCATGGCGGTGCTGTTGTTTTTGATTCCGGTTGTGTTTTTTGAAAACGCCGTCATGGAAGATTGGCTGTATCGTTCTTTAACTTTTTTGGTTATTTCTTGTCCTTGTGCTTTGGTGGTTTCCATACCGCTCGGTTTGTTTGCGGGAATTGGCGGAGCGAGCCGCAAAGGAATACTTATAAAGGGTGGCAACTATTTAGAAGCATTGTGTGATGTGGATACGGTTGTTTTTGATAAAACGGGTACGCTTACAGAAGGAAAATTTTATGTTGAAAAAACACATCCGATTTCTTTAGACAGTGAAGAACTTTTAAGGATTGGCGCGTATGGAGAAAACTATTCTAACCATCCGATCGCAAAATCGATCGTCCAGGCATATGGCAAAGACATTGATAAAAGTCGTATTCATGATTTTAAAGAAATCAGCGGAAAAGGGATTTCTGTAAAAATTGACGAAATTTCGTATTGTTTGGGAAATACAGCATTTATGGATGAGCAACAAATCAAATATGAGCAGACAAAAGAAATTGGAACGATCGTTCATATTGCGAAAGATCGGACATATCTTGGGTATATCGTTATTAGTGATCGCATCAAACAGTCAAGCAAAGAAGCGATACAAGCTTTGAAACAGCTGGGAATCAAACAGTGTATAATGCTCAGCGGTGATCGACAAGCAGTCGCAGATAAAGTCGCATCTGATTTGGGATTGGATCAAGCATATGCAGAATTATTGCCACAAGATAAGGTTGAAAAAGTAGAATCTTTAATGAAACGATGTGATGGAAATTTAGCTTTCGTAGGTGACGGCATCAATGATGCGCCGGTTTTGGCGAGAGCGGATATTGGCGTAGCGATGGGGGGGATTGGCAGTGATGCGGCAATTGAAGCAGCCGATATTGTGCTGATGAAAGATGATCCAATGAGTCTTGTGACAGCTTTGAATATTACTAAAAAAACAAAGCGTATTTTATGGCAGAATATCGCGTTTTCTTTGGGAATCAAACTTATTGTGTTGGGGATGACTGTGTTTGGCTTTTCAAGTATGTGGATGGGGGTATTTGCGGATGTCGGCGTAACCTTGCTTGCGGTGCTTAATGCGATGCGTTCCTTACGTATATCATAAATTTGCAGCATTTCCATTTTTGGAGGTGCTGCTTTTTCAAATTATCGAGGTTCTTTATGAAAAAATATGAAAATCTTCACAAATGATTGATAAATTGTTTCATAACCAGTATAATTATAAATGACTTCTTTGAAATAATGATGGAAAAGATAAAGGATTTGAACGTTTTCATGAAATTAGGCATATACTGAAATAAATATGAACGATGCAAAATATAAAGAATATAGGAGGAAAACAATATGAATACATTAGAAAACAACGCTTTTTTTTGGCAGAAGTTGGATACTTTGTTTCTTTCTTCTAAATTGGTCGTGGATCGTCCACGCCATACGTCTCATTACAAATATTCCAATTTGATCTATCCGGTAGATTATGGTTATTTAAGTGATACAAGCGGAACGGATCAAGCACCTATTGATGTTTTCAAGGGTTCCACGAAGACCAACTTGGTTGGCGCCATCGTCGTCAGCGCAGATATTTTAAAAAAGGATTGTGAAGTGAAGTTCTTGGTTGGCTGTAATGAGGAAGAAGAAAAAGATATTCTGGAATTTTTAAATCAAACGGAATTTCAAAAGGCGATACTGATACGCAGAGGAAATGAAGTTCCTGAATGGGCACAAAATGATTAAATAAGCGTGAAATGCTTATTTTTTTCTTGTTTTTTTCATATGGTACTAATGGAAGGTGATCATATGAAACGTTTGTTTTTGCTTATGTTTTGCTTGTGTATCTGTGGGTGTGGATCAATCGGTTCCATGGAATCGGATGATTTGGATTTATCAAAGGTCAATGAGCAAATCGATGCTTTTATAGCGGAAGGTTCTTGGCAGATGGGAATTTTACAGGATAATGTAAGTAATGAAACGTTGTGGGAAGAATATGGTATAAGTGATGCGATGGTCTCTGAGTTTCTGGTGCGGCAGCCGCTTGTGGAAGCTACTTGTGATGAGATTATGATTTTTCATGTGCGTGATGGTCAAATGGAATTGGTAGAGGAACAAATTCAGCTGCGCCAAAATCGAAAATTGCAGTCACTTGATCGCTTGCCTTATCAGAAAACGATGCTCGCACATATGCAAATCGTGAAAAAAGGCAATTATCTGATTGCGGCATGTGGCACAGATAGTACAAACGTGATACAATATATCAGTTCATTACGATAAATAAAAGACAGAAAGAAGGTGCGTCAAGTGGATAAGCTGAAGGCGATGATCATTGAGTTTTTTTCATCGGAATCGAATTTGTTTGTGTACTCTCTATCTTTCGGTTTGTTGTTGTCGCTGGCGCCCAGTTTTATTATTTTTGCGATTTTATTCAAATGGGGTTCCTTTCTAGATATCAATGTGGTATTGGAATTGTTTAAAGAATTGCATCTTTCCGTTGAACTTCAAGCAATGATCAATGAAATTTTTATGGAATTTTTGAATAAAGAATATGGATTTTTGCCTGCGATTTCTACTTTGATTGTTTCATTCTGGTTAGCTTCCAGGAGTATCAACTCTTTCTTGTTAATTAGTGCGAATCATGAAAAAGTGGAAGTGCTGAAGTTTTCGATACGTTTACGTTCTATTTTTTTGTTTATCATTTTTGTTGGCTTGTTGATCGGTGGCATTGTGTTTGCGACGTTTGTGTATTATATGGTTGATCCATCTCTACTTCCGTTGTTGGCTGCTTTGCTTATGGTACCGCTGTTTACCATGATGTACCGGTCTTTGTCATTTCGCAAGCGCAGTATGACGTTTGGTCTTATTGGCGGTTTGTTTACTTCCATAGCTTTGATCGTATTGTGTTATTTATCATTTATCATCATCAATCAAATGATTCGCTATAACCGTATTTATGGTTCGCTTGCATCCTTGGTCGCATTGATGTTGGTGATTTATATTATTAGTTGTACGATTTATCTAGGTTTTTTATTGAATTTGTTTTTTGAGGAAACGTATGGCAAAGAGGAAACATTACCTTTGAAGCATAAGCGTTATTATGCTTACTGTGAACGTATCTATGAAAAAATACCGCTGTTGAACCAAAATAAGGAATAGAAGAGAAGGAAAAGGGATCAGTATGAAAGTTACCATCATAAAAACAGGAATTAACGGGGAAGGCATTGGTTATATCGATCGTGTGCCGGTATTTGTGCCGGGAGTACTTGTGGGTGAACTCGTGGATATAACAGTTGTGGAGAAACAGAAGCGCTTTATGCATGCAAAAGTGAATAGAATTTTGAAGAAGAGTCCATTAAGAGTGCAACCCAAATGCAAGATACAACATAAATGCGGTGGTTGTCCGATGATGATTGCGACGTATGAAGGACAACTGCAGGCAAAACGTGATTTATTGAAACAGTCGTTGATAAAGTATGCCCATGTAAATCCGCGATTGATTCAAAAAATTATTCCATGCATGAAAACATTATCATATCGTAATCAATGTAAGCTACCTTGTGCCATGGTGGATGGACGATTGACGACTGGAATGTATCTGCCCAATTCCAATTATTTTTGTGAAATCTATCATTGTCAAATTCATGCGCCTGGATTGGAAGAAATGCGCAAACAAGTACTGGAAGTATTGAATCGCTATCATTATATGGCGTATGATTATCATCAGAAACAGGGCATACGTTCTTTGATCATTCGCGGTTTTCAGAATCGTTATCAGTTATGTATCGTCAGTGGTGAGCATCCTTTATCACAGGAGTGCGTGGATGAATTGATGCGCATACCTCATCTTGTATCTTTATGGCAAAGTTATCATACGATCAAAAAGACGCAGGAGATGTTTGGCAATAAAATGATTCACCTTGGTGGAGAGAGACGATTAGAATTTTCTTTTGATTCGCTTACTTTGCGTATATCACCACGCTCATTCTTTCAATTACATAGTGAACAAGCAATACGTCTGTATCAAACCATAGCGTCCATGGTGCCACAGCATAATGATTTGATTGTGGAAGCATATAGTGGGATAGGGGCGATTTCATTATTTGTCAAGGATAAGGCAAAGGAAGTCATTGGTATCGAATCTATTAAGGATGCGGTCGTCAATGCGAATGAAAATGCGAAGTTGAATGGCGTTGAACATGTATCGTTTTTATGTGCGGACGCTGCAGATAAATTGACATACTTGTCAAAGAAACGATCGATTGATACATTGATAGTGGATCCGCCGCGTAGTGGGCTTAGTGAAGAAATGCTATATTGCATATTGAAAAGCAAAATCAAGCATATAGTTTATGTGTCTTGTAATCCGGCAACGTTAGGTAAAAACTTATTTTATTTACAAGAAAAATATCAAGTGGTGAAAGTACAGCCAATTGATATGTTTCCTAATACGCCATTAGTGGAAACGGTAGTTATGCTTTCCTACAAAAAATGATAAAGAAAGTTCAAACGTAATGCTTGGCTGAAATGAAAATATGATGACACTTAATAAATTTTTTAGGAGTTCCAACGTATGCAAGCTAAAAGAGAAATTACTTGCAAAATGATTGTAGAATACATAAAATAAAATCTAGTTTTAGAGTATAAATAGTATGTAGTGCAGGAGTGAAGAGAAACCAATGTTTGTTGCCATAAAGTGGAATCGTGATTAAAGAGATGTAATCAAAATAAGAGGTGATTGAGAATGAAAAACTATTTGGAAGTGCCTGCTTATAATGAAATGATGTCTGAATTATTTCAAGCTATGAAAGAATTGGGTGGTTCTGGAACAATTAGAGAAATAGATGATAAAACGGTTGCGATATTGAAGTTGCCAATCAAAGTGCAAGAAATCATGCATGGTGATACTAATAGAACAGAAGTTGAATATCGACTAGCTTGGACAAGGACCTATTTAAAGAAGGTAGGAATTTTGGAGAATTCTTCACGAGGGGTATGGTCTTTGACAGCTACTGGAAGAAATTTGGAAAAGATAACCCCTGATGAAGTTGTACAAACGGTTCGTGAAATGACTAATTTAAAAACAAGTACTGTTCATAATATAAATGTTGAAGATGAGAATCTGGAAAATGATGGTGTAGATATACCAGATGAGATACAATCATGGCGAGAAAAACTGAGAAATATTTTATTGAATTTGAAACCGGATGCTTTTGAACGGTTAGCGCAAAGAATCTTAAGAGAATCTGGATTTACTCAGGTTAAAGTAACTGGAAAAACTGGGGATGGGGGAATAGATGGTATGGGAATTGTAAAATTAAATGGTATAATTAGTTTCCATATGCTGTTTCAATGTAAACGTTATAATGGAACCGTATCTGCTGGGGAAATCCGCGATTTTAGAGGAGCCATGCAAGGAAGATCAGACAAAGGTTTATTTATAACAACTGGAAAATTTTCAGCTGCTGCAATTGAGGAGGCCAATAGACCAGGAACATCTCCGATTGATTTAATTGATGGAGATGAATTAGTGGACAAATTAAGAGAATTGCAACTAGGAGTTGCTCCTGTTAATGATTATGTGATTGATGAAGCATGGTTTCTCTCAATATAGAAAAAATAGAGTGTCAAGCGAAAATGAAAATGTCCCAAAAAAAGTTAAACATTAGCACCAAGATTACGGTGCTTTTGTTTCGCAATATAAGCTTGAAAAGAAGCGTGTTTCCAAGGATGAGACATTGGAGGGATATAGACCTTATTAGGCTTATCATCTTTGGTGATAGGATCAAATGTTTTAGACTTAGCTTCACGAAGGGGGATTTCCTCCAAGGCAAAAATATGATCCAAAATATTCACATATAAGCCTCCATCAAAGGCTTCAATCACCATGGCTGTCATCCCTTTCTTCATGTATGCCTTATTTGCATTACGTGTGATAGACATGTAATACTTATTCTTATAGCGGATACAGTTGCCTCCGTCCAGCTTCCTACAAGAGAGTACAGAGAGAATATGATTAATTTCTCGATCAGAGGGTTGCTTTTCAAACACACTTCTTGTATGATTAACAGGTAGAGAGAACAAAGCGTTGAATTCCTTCAAATAAGTCGGTAGGAATTGATTTGCTTCCTCTATGGTGGTAATGCCCGCAAGTCTGAGTTCAATAACCAAACGTGATTGTAAGGTCTGATTCAGACGCTCTATGCGTCCTTTGGCTTGCGGGACACTTGTGCATTCCAGTTCGATGCCAAGCTGATGACAGGCATAGGAGAACTGAGTAAACGTATCTTGTTCATCACAGGATGCGTTTTTTCTTTTGTATTCAAAGACTGATGTTAGAATAAAAAGTGTACAAAACTAATAGAGAACATTAATAACATCTGGTACAATGTTAAATGAGAGGATTTGAAGGAGGAATAAGCGTGACCAAAAAAACAAGAAAATCATTTGACAATGAATTCAGAAATAATGCAGTTAGGTATGTACAAGA
>CAJTIT010000017.1:65132-71006 GCA_910576345.1 Erysipelotrichales bacterium | reverse complement strand
GGAGCGTATTGTAAAGTGATCTCCATAATAGATCTTTCCCGGTTGACTGATCGATAATGTACTTTCACTTGGCGATAAGATTTTCATCTTTCCTTTTGCGGTTGCACTGTTGTAATTTCGATTGCCTGCTTTTGTGACTTCCAATGGTATCTCGATCGTTGTATTTCCTGTATAGTTATAATCAATATCTACTCCGTTACTTGTCCATGCGATTCCACTTGCGGACGGATCTACCGATATATAATAATTCGTATCATTTACTGTTACTCCTCCATCATTACCAGAGATATCTTGTGCATTGATGAGTGGTGTTACGGTTCCTCTACCATTTTGTGCTGCTGTGACTCCTGAAAATGATATCGTCTGATTTGCTTTTGTGATATTGATTGGTAGCTCAATCGTTTTATCTGTATAGTTACTGGCTGGATCATGACTGGTCGCTTCTACGATCACTTGTCCGATTTGTGTCTTCAGACTTGCATTCAATATGGATACTAGTCCACTTGGATCAACACTGATCACATCTGTTGGACTTCCTGCTTTTAATGCATAGGTGACATTGGTTCCTGCTGGATTTCCTGCCGTATATAATTGGAATGTCTTTCCTTGTCCATATACTTCACTGTAATCATCGTAATCATTTCCACTCTTTGGCAGTTCGTTTCCACTTGCATCTGTATAGATGAATTGTTGAGATCCGGCTGTTACAGTAAATGTTAATTCCGTGATTGCGTTTGCTTGCCCTGTGTTTCCTGCTTTTTCTGCGACAATGACTACCGTTCCTACACCGTTGATCGTAATCGCTCCACTATTTGGATGTACTGTAATGACATTTGTGGATCCATCTTTGATTCGATACGTTACCGGATTGGTATTGGAACTTCCTTTGACTGTTGCATACACGCTTACGCCTGTATCAGTTAAAGCAGCTGATTTTGTGGTAATGATTGTATTGGATGTTGGACTTTGATAGAACTTCAAGTTCTCCGCAGGAGCCTTTCCTACATTCACTGTCACAGGTATTTCTTTTGAACTCCACTTATCACTAACAATGATCACAAAGTTATACGTATCTACACCAAGATTGGCATTTGCCTTAATGACACCGGTACTGGCATTCACTTGGAAAAGACTGCCATCACTGGTTGGATCCGGTTTAATTGTATAAGAATAAGTCGTTGTAGAACCGCCAATGGTATCCGGTGTTCCTAGCGTTCCTTGAACTTTACCAATGGTTCCACCCGTTTTGATATTGGTATCACTGGCAGAGAACGTTGGAATAGTTGTATCACTCGATGCAGGATCAGGCGTAATCACGCCATCCACTTCTCGATAAATCACAATCTCTTTTTCTACAAAGGAAGGATTATAATTGTCATTACCGGTGCTAGGATCATCATCCACAGTTGCTCGTATCTTCACTTTACCAAATGCATTTCCTCCATTATACGTAATGGCTCCGGTATCCGGATCAATGTTGATCATAGCGATATCTCCACCTACTTTGGTATAGGTTATTTTTGTCCCGGCACTAGGTGACGCAGTCGCAAGTTCACTCCAAGAAGTACTTGCGTTGCTGATTGACTTCTTTGTTTGATTTGGAACATTGAATACGATGGTTGGATTCGCCTTTTCAACTGTCAAAGAGGTACATACTTTTGTTTGATCACTCGTACTTGGCATAGCTGGATGACCGTTATCATCTTGCGTTGAAATACAGAATTTATAAACACCTGCATTCAATCCACCACCAGATAAATCAGGAGCGCTAGCCTTAATTTTTACATTCAGATTTGTTGCGCTTGATTCATTGGCTGGATCTAATCCATCAATTTCAAAATTCAAATAAGAATTATCTCCGCCATTTGTTTCAAGTGTATAAGTTAATGGCATCACACCTTGTGGATTTACTGTTATCTTGCCAATCGTCTGATTTCCATTAACATTCTTTGAATATTCATAATCTTTACCTATACTTGCACCTGCTTGTGGCTGTTTTGCATATTGAAGTTTGTGCGGCTTTTTTATTTCTAAGCTCATTTTGTTAGAAATTTCTGAGCTTTCAATTGGACGATAACTTCCGGTAAAATTCTCATTGATAACTGCAACCTGATAATTTCCACATGGAATTCCTGTTAAATCTAATAATACTCTTCCATTCGTTTGACTAGTAGATTTGAAAAAAGATACATTGGTTCCTGAAGCATCATAAATCAATATTGAAATTGTTCCGTTTCCTGTAGCATTTACATCCAATGTAACTGTACTATTTTCAACAGTTTCAGTAATTTGATCTCCTTTTGAATTCAAAATATTATTTAAGGATGCAGTTAAACTTGAAGTAACACGTAGCATAACCGGATTATTTTCATTATCATTATGATATTGACTCGTGTCAATACTGTACGGATGCCAAATACCATCTTGAAAGTCTGTCGGTGCAGCAAACACAATATTTTTATTACTGATTGATGCATATGGCCGTACATCTGCATAACATGGATTTGTATGCCCGTCAGAAGAAGTCCCATAAGAGATACCTTGAGAAAGTGGAATCGAAGTTGAAGTTCCATAGATTGTATAAATCTCGCTACCTAAACTATGTCCGGCATAAACATTAAGGGCATTAAACTTCATATTTTTATGTGTCAAATATCCGGAAAGCCAATAATAGGTACTATAATTAAAAATCCTGTCATTAAGAGGTATCGTTATAGCTTCTTCAATTTTAGGCAAATGTGGAGCTTGTGTAACGATACTTGTTTCATTCGCTGATAATGTAATCGTATTAATAGCATTGTCTATATTGGAAAAAGGACATGATGTAAGCATAAGAGAAAGAAATCCAGGTGAACCATTACCTCTTGTACAGCTTGAAGAACTTGTCTCAGTCGTCATACTTGCGAATGGAACAGAGGACATCAATAAATAATCTCCATTTATCTGTGGTCCTACATCCCATATGACTTCGCCGTCACCTAAGACAACCTTGGTGCCCTTCGCAAGATTAAATCCTCCAGCTGCCTGCATTTCTGTATTATATCCAACTATGGTATATGAGATTGTAATACACATGAAAAACAGAAACAGATAACCAATTTTCTTTCTCATATTCATCTTTCCTTTCTATTTCATCTACAAATGTAGACTATTCTAAACAGGTGTTTTTAAATCAAAATACCTGTTTTTTTATTCAGAAACATATATTTCAACAACATTTTCCCTTGTCTATCATTGTCTACTTTTCAAGACTTTCCATTATTGAAATGTATCTTTCTGTTTACTTCTTTTAAATAATAAATAACTAATCATTCCCAATGTGATAAAACTGATTCCCAAATAGAAATTTATATTCGTTTCATCTCCTGTAATGGCACCACCTATGTTTGGCGTATAGGTGCCTTGTACGCTTGTGTTACTTTCTTTATCCCCTATGATGGATACAATACCTAATTCATCTGTTTCATATGTGAGATAGTCACCTTCTATTTTGTATTCTATCTTTTCATAGGTTCCATTCGCATTCTTTCTGATCAAAATTGGATTTTTGATTCCATCATACGGAATCTTTACTTTTAATACGCCTTCTGGTTGTACTTCCACGCCATCTTTCAACAGCTTCACATCATATACTTTCTTTATTTCATTTGTTTCTTTTATGAATTCTTTTGCGTCGTTTTCTATTTCTTCTTTCTTACTATCTGTCACATCTTCTACTTTCAATGCGAAATTCGGTAAGAATGGTGTTCCATCCGGTTTCTCTACTTTGACTCCATTATCTTCTAGCTCTGTGTTTTGTTTGATGATCATTGTACAGATATTGCCCACTTTTTTATCTGGCTTCCATTCTGTGATTTCGATGATATTTTCATCTGGTTCTCCATCACCATTGGTATCTATATTCGCATTTGCTTGTCCATCACCTGTTGTATCAATTTCTACATTTGGAATTTGATCATCATCAGTATCAATATTTAAATCAGCGATATCATCTCCATCGGTATCAATATTGATATCCGGACAACCATCACCATTTGTATCAATATTCAAATATGGTTCTGCTTTTCCAATGGTATCGTATAAGAATTTCTGATGTGTATAATCTTTATCTGGTTTCCATGGATGAATAATCGCAATGTTCACACTAGCTGTTTTGCCATCAAGAGATATATTGATATCTGCTTTCATATCTCCATCGGTATCGATATTGATATTTGGAATATTGTCATTGTCTGTGTCTACATTGATTTGCGGTTTTACTTTTGTGCCTGTACAATATTCTTCTTTTACTGTAGAACTTACAGTTACACATTTCGTTGGTTTCCAATCTGTTTTCTTTAAAATCACAAGGTTGATATCAGGTTTTCCATCATTATCGGTGTCGATGTTTAAATCCGGTACTCCATCTCCGTCAGAATCGATATTGAGGTCAGGTATACCATCATAATCTCGATCACCATTGATCACAACCCAGTTTCCACTATCATCTTTCCATTTGATGTTGAGATCCGGACAATCATCTCCATCCGGATCATTGAAATCCGGTTTTCCATCTCCATCCACATCTTTATCCACTTGACTGTCAATCATTAACTTGCCTTCTTTGAAAATGAAATTGTAATTCGGATAGGTTGTATTCATTGTCTTTGGATTTCCTGTGATCGGATAACTTCCGCTTTTACTGTTTGTCGTTGCACTTGTGGATAACTTGACATCATTCAAATCTACTGCATCTTGTACCCCATTCCAGCTGACCAGTTGACTTCTAAAGTCTTGAAATGTCAGCGGTGGATTGGGTTCTCCTTTTTGTTTCGTTTTATCATCGATGATCACATTGATATCTTTTGGAAGTACTTCTATCGTTACTACCTTGCTTAATGTCACTTCACTGTCTGCCGTTCTTGTCACTGTGATATTGATCTTCGTCCCACTACTACATTTCAATGCATCGAAGTCTGCCATATTTCCATTCACGGTTGGATTGGATACAAAGATCGTATTGTCTACGGTAAATGTATAGTTGACATTGGAACTTGAACTGTCATCTTGTAGGGAGCGTATTGTAAAGTGATCTCCATAATAGATCTTTCCCGGTTGACTGATCGATAACGTACTTTCACTTGGCGATAAGATTTTCATCTTTCCTGTCGCTGTTACACTGTTGTAATTTCGATTGCCTGCTTTTGTGACTTGTAATGGTATCTCGATCGTTGTATTTCCTGTATAGTTATAATCAATATCTACTCCGTTACTTGTCCATGCGATTCCACTTGCGGACGGATCTACCGATATATAATAATTCGTATCATTTACTGTTACTCCTCCATCATTACCAGAGATATCTTGTGCATTGATGAGTGGTGTTACGGTTCCTCTACCATTTTGTGCTGCTGTGACTCCTGAAAATGATATCGTCTGATTTGCTTTTGTGATATTGATTGGTAGCTCAATCGTTTTATCTGTATAGTTACTGGCTGGATCATGACTGGTCGCTTCTACGATCACTTGTCCGATTTGTGTCTTCAGACTTGCATTCAATATGGATACTAGTCCACTTGGATCAACACTGATCACATCTGTTGGACTTCCTGCTTTTAATGCATAGGTGACATTGGTTCCTGCTGGATTTCCTGCCGTATATAATTGGAATGTCTTTCCTTGTCCATATACTTCACTGTAATCATCATAATCATTTCCACTCTTTGGCAGTTCGTTTCCACTTGCATCTGTATAGATGAATTGTTGAGATCCGGCTGTTACAGTAAATGTTAATTCCGTGATTGCGTTTGCTTGCCCTGTGTTTCCTGCTTTTTCTGCGACAATGACTACCGTTCCTACACCGTTGATCGTAATCGCTCCACTATTTGGATGTAC
>CAJTIT010000017.1:62512-65022 GCA_910576345.1 Erysipelotrichales bacterium | reverse complement strand
TATTCTTCTTTTACCGTTGCACTTTGTACTACACACTTTGTAGGTTTCCAATCTGTTTTCTTTAAAATCACAAGGTTGATATCCGGTTTTCCATCGTTATCGGTGTCGATGTTTAAATCCGGTACTCCATCTCCGTCAGAATCGATATTGAGGTCAGGTATACCATCATAATCTCGATCACCATTGATCACAACCCAGTTTCCACTATCATCTTTCCATTTGATGTTGAGGTCCGGACAATCATCGCCATCCAGATCATTGAAATCCGGTTTTCCATCATCATCTACATCTTTATCTACTTGACTGTCAATCATTAACTTGCCTTCTTTGAAAATGAAATTGTAATTCGGATAGGTTGTGTTCATTGTCTTTGGATTTCCTGTGATCGGATAACTTCCGCTTTTACTGTTTGTCGTTGCGCTTGTGGATAACTTGACATCGTTCAAATCTACTACATCTTGTACGCCATTCCAACTGACCAACTGACTTGTGAAATCTTGGAATGTCAGCGGTGGATTGGGTTCTCCTTTTTGTTTCGTTTTATCATCGATGATCACATTGATATCTTTTGGAAGTACTTCTATCGTTACTACCTTACTTAATGTCACTTCACTGTCTGCCGTTCTTGTCACTGTGATATTAATCTTCGTCCCACTACTACATTTCAATGCATCGAAGTCTGCGCTGTTTCCATTCACGGTTGGATTGGATACAAAGATCGTATTGTCTACGGTAAATGTATAGTTGACATTGGAACTTGAACTGTCATCTTGTAAGGAGCGTATTGTAAAGTGATCTCCATAATAGATCTTTCCCGGTTGACTGATCGATAATGTACTTTCACTTGGCGATAAGATTTTCATCTTTCCTGTCGCTGTTACACTGTTGTAATTTCGATTGCCTGCTTTTGTGACTTNAATGGTATCTCGATCGTTGTATTTCCTGTATAGTTATAATCAATATCTACTCCGTTACTTGTCCATGCGATTCCACTTGCGGACGGATCTACCGATATATAATAATTCGTATCATTTACTGTTACTCCTCCATCATTACCAGAGATATCTTGTGCATTGATGAGTGGTGTTACTTTTCCTTTCCCGTTTTGTGCAGAAGTGACTCCTGAAAATGATATCGTCTGATTTGCTTTTGTGATATTGATTGGTAGCTCAATCGTTTTATCTGTATAGTTACCGGCTGGATCATGACTTGTCGCCTCTACGATCACTTGTCCGATTTGTGTCTTCAGACTTGCATTCAATATGGATACTAGTCCACTTGGATCAACACTGATCACATCTGTTGGACTTCCTGCCTTTAATGCATAGGTGACATTGGTTCCTGCTGGATTTCCTGCCGTATATAATTGGAATGTCTTTCCTTGTCCATATACTTCACTGTAATCATCATAATCATTTCCACTCTTTGGCAGTTCGTTTCCACTTGCGTCTGTATAGATGAATTGTTGAGATCCGGCTGTTACAGTAAATGTTAATTCCGTGATTGCGTTTGCTTGCCCTGTGTTTCCTGCTTTTTCTGCGACAATGACTACCGTTCCTACACCGTTGATCGTAATCGCTCCACTATTTGGATGTACCGTAATCACATTTGTGGATCCATCTTTGATTCGATACGTTACCGGATTGGTATTGGTACTTCCCTTGACTGTCGCAAATACAGTAACGCCTGTATCTGTTAAAGCAGCTGATTTTGTGGTAATGATTGTATTGGAAGTTGGACTTTGATAGAACTTCAAGTTCTCCGCAGGAGCCTTTCCTACATTCACTGTCACAGGTATTTCTTTTGAACTCCACTTATCACTAACAATGATCACAAAGTTATACGTATCTACACCAAGATTGGCATTTGCCTTAATGACACCGGTACTGGAGTTCACTTGAAATAAACTGCCATCACTGGTTGGATCCGGTTTAATTGTATAAGAATAAGTCGTTGTAGAACCGCCAATGGTATCCGGTGTTCCTAGCGATCCTTGAACTTTACCAATGGTTCCACCCGTTTTAATATTGGTATCACTGGCAGAGAAAGTTGGAATGGTTGTATCACTCGATGCAGGATCAGGCGTAATCACTCCATCCACTTCTCGATAAATCACAATCTCTTTTTCTACAAAGGAAGGATTATAATTGTCATTACCGGTGCTAGGATCATCATCAACCGTAGCTCTTATCTTCACTTTACCAAATGCATTTCCCCCGTTATAGGTAATCGCTCCAGTATCCGGATCAATATTGATCATACTGATATCTCCACCCACTTTTGTATAGGTAATCTTGGTTCCAC
Source organism: Erysipelotrichales bacterium (assembly GCA_910576345.1). Taxonomy (GTDB): domain Bacteria; phylum Bacillota_I; class Bacilli_A; order Erysipelotrichales; family Erysipelotrichaceae; genus C-19. The sequence goes on along the minus strand of CAJTIT010000017.1, from coordinate 62,718 downwards.
TTGATGGAGTCGCAGTTGCTGTTTCACTCCATGACGTACTTGCATCACTGATAGATTTCTTTGTCATGTTTGGATCATTGAATACGATAGTAAGATCTGTTTTTGCGACATTCAATGTTGTACAAACTTTAGAATCAGAAGTAGCTGTTGTAGGATCTCCATTCGCGTCTACTGCACTTACACAGAATTTATAAGCTCCTGCCTTT
>CAJTIT010000017.1:57953-62439 GCA_910576345.1 Erysipelotrichales bacterium | reverse complement strand
TCACAATCTCTTTTACTACAAAGGAAGGATTATAATTGTCATTACCGGTGCTAGGATCATCATCAACCGTAGCTCTTATCTTCACTTTACCAAATGCATTTCCCCCATTATAGGTAATTGCCCCAGTATCTGGATCAATATTGATCATACCAATATCTCCACCTACTTTGGTATAGGTTATTTTTGTCCCGTTACTAGGTGTCGATGTCGCTGTTTCACTCCAAGAAGTACTTGCATCACTGATAGATTTCTTTGTCATGTTTGGATCATTGAATACGATAGTAAGATCTGTTTTTGCGACATTCAATGTTGTACAAACTTTAGAATCAGAAGTAGCGGTCGTAGGATCTCCATTCGCGTCTACTGCACTTACACAGAATTTATAAGCTCCTGCCTTTAAACTGCCATTTACTAAATCAGGCGCACCGCTTTTAATTACCACATCCAATGATGTACTGTTGGAAGCACCATTACCATTCAATCCATTTATTTCAAAGTTTTGATAACTGTTATCTCCGTTACTTTCAATAGTATATGTCAAAGGCATGACACCTTGTGGATTTACTGTGATTATACCTACTACTTGACCTGCGTTTACATTCTTACTAAATTCGTAATCGTTACCACTTGTCGCTCCACTTTGCGGTTGTTTGGTATATGTTAATTTATGTGGTTCAACAATTTCTAGTGGTAATAAATCCGATATCATGGAACTTTCTACCGGCAATTGGGAAGAATGATCAAATTCCTCATTGATGACTGCTAACTTATATTTTCCGACTGCTACACCTGTTAAATCTATTGAATAATCATTTGTGCCATTAAAAGTAGTGCTTCCTAATTTATAATATAAAATATCCGTTCCCGCATCATTATATAAGATAACAGACATTTTTGTATTAGTACCGGTATTTGCAGTTACCGACAAATCCACACTGCTGTTTTTCATTATCTTACTTGTGCTTTGATTGTTTCTTTTGATATCCTGTAAAGAAGCAGTCAACGACGATTGAGTTCTTAATTTATTAGGATTCAATTCATTGTTTTCGTTTAGGTTAGCATTATCAAGGGAATAACTGTGCCATTGTCCGTCTGTGTAAGTCGTATTAGCCGCAAACATTATTTTAGCTTTATCAATTAAAGTGAACGGGCGTAATGCTCGCTTTACAGGATCCATTACAAGGGTACTGTTGCACCAGATAAGTCTTTCATTACCCGGAATAGATCGTCTTGTATCATAATCAACCAATCCGTAACTATTAGCCGCTTCATTGAGCGGCTGTTGTATAGCATTATGATATTTATTGGTATACACTCCTGAATTATACGTGAGCGATGTTATATAGCCGTCGATCCAGTAATTAACGGTAGACTTATATGCTCTGTCATATAATGATAACCCTAACGTCCCACCGGAAGATATTTCATTAAGAGTCGGCAAAAACGGTGATCTTGTGATAATGGCATTTTCGACAGCAATGGTATTTATCTTAGCTATTTCTGTGTTTAAAGGAGCCACAGGACAAAACAATATAGAAGTAGAGCTGCTGGAATCATACTTCAAACAATAGTTTTCTCTATCTGCGATGTTCTGTGCCGTTGTTGTGATAGGAACACTGCCGTCATATGTTGCAATGGCATTAACCAAAGGTTTACTGCTCATCAAAACATAGCTTCCGTTATTATCATTATTTCCAATATCCCATACAATTTCCTTGTTGTTATATTTACCTAAAACCACTTTAGAGCCTTTAGGAAGTTGAAATGCAGGTGCAGACTGTGCCTTCATGACTTGAAATTCTTTATTCACATACATATATACAGCAAAACAGCCTATCAACATAAACATGAATCCTTTCAGTACTCTCTTTGTCATTTTGTTCATTCCTTCCTATTTACATCTACAAATGTAGACATTTCTGAACAGGTGTTTTTTAATCAAAAATACCTGTTTTTTTGTTCAGAAACATATATTTCAATAATAAATTCCTTTGTCTTGCTTTGTCTACTTAATAAGACTTTCCATTATTGAAATGTATCTTTCTGCTTATTTCTTTTGAATAATAAATAACTGATCATTCCCAATGTGATGAAACTGATTCCTAAATAGAAATTTATATTCGTTTCATCTCCTGTGATGGCTCCTCCTATGTTTGGCGTATAGGTGCCTTGTACGCTTGTTTCAATTTCTTTATCTCCAATAATTGATACAATACCTAATTCATCTGTTTCATATGTGAGATAGTTACCTTCTATTTTGTATTCAACTCTTTCATAAGTTCCACTCGCATTCTTTCTGATCAAGATTGGATTTTTGATTCCATCATACGGTATTTTTACTTTTAATGTGCCGTCCGGCTGTACTTCCACGCCATCTTTCAACAGTTTCACATCATATACTTTCTTGATTTCATTTGTTTCTTCTATGAAATCTTTTGCGTCGTTTGCGATTTCTTCTTTTTTACTGTCTGTCACTTCTTCCACTTTTAATGCATAGTTTGGCAAGAATGGGGTGCCATCTGGTTTTTCTACCTTAATGCCATTGTCTTCCAATTCTGTTTTTTGTTTGATGATCATTGCACCGGTAATGACAATTATAATCCTTCTTTTGTAGAAAAAGAGATTGTGATCTATCGAGAAGTGGATGGAGTGATTACGCCTGATCCTGCATCGAGTGATACAACCATTCCAACTTTCTCTGCCAGTGATACCAATATTAAAACGGGTGGAACCATTGGTAAAGTTCAAGGAACGCTAGGAACACCAGATACCATTGGCGGTTCTACAACGACTTATTCTTATACAATTAAACCGGATCCAACCAGTGATGGCAGTTTATTTCAAGTGAACTCCAGTACCGGTGTCATTAAGGCAAATGCCAATCTTGGTGTAGATACGTATAACTTTGTGATCATTGTTAGTGATAAGTGGAGTTCCAAAGAAATACCTGTGACAGTGAATGTAGGAAAGGCTCCTGCGGAGAACTTAAAGTTTTATCAAAGTCCAACTTCCAATACAATCATTACCACAAAATCAGCTGCTTTAACAGATACAGGCGTTACTGTATTTGCGACAGTCAAGGGAAGTACCAATACCAATCCGGTAACGTATCGAATCAAAGATGGATCCACAAATGTGATTACGGTACATCCAAATAGTGGAGCGATTACGATCAACGGTGTAGGAACGGTAGTCATTGTCGCAGAAAAAGCAGGAAACACAGGGCAAGCAAACGCAATCACGGAATTAACATTTACTGTAACAGCCGGATCTCAACAATTCATCTATACAGACGCAAGTGGAAACGAACTGCCAAAGAGTGGAAATGATTATGATGATTACAGTGAAGTATATGGACAAGGAAAGACATTCCAATTATATACGGCAGGAAATCCAGCAGGAACCAATGTCACCTATGCATTAAAGGCAGGAAGTCCAACAGATGTGATCAGTGTCGATCCAAGTGGACTAGTATCCATATTGAATGCAAGTCTAAAGACGCAAATCGGACAAGTGATCGTAGAGGCGACAAGTCATGATCCAACCGGTAACTATACAGATAAAACGATAGAACTATCAATCGTTATCACAAAGGCAAATCAGACGATATCATTTTCAGGAGTTACTTCTGCACAAAATGGAAAAGGAAAGGTAACACCCCTTATCAATGCACAAGATATCTCCAGTAATGATGGAGGAGTAACAGTAAGTGATACGAATTATTATATATCGGTAGATCCATCCGCAAGTGGAATCGCATGGACAAGTAACGGAGTAGATATTGATTATAACTATACAGGAAATACAACGATCGAGATACCATTACAAGTCACAAAAGCAGGCAATCGAAATTACAACAGTGTAACAGCGACAGGAAAGATGAAAATCTTATCGCCAAGTGAAAGTACATTATCGATCAGTCAACCTGGAAGAATCTATTATGGAGATCACTTTACAATACGCTCCTTACAAGATGACAGTTCAAGTTCCAATGTCAACTATACATTTACCGTAGACAATACGATCTTTGTATCCAATCCAAGCGTGAATGGAAATATGGCAGACTTCGATGCATTGAAATGTAGTAGTGGGACGAAGATCAATATCACAGTGACAAGAACGGCAGACAGTGAAGTGACATTAAGCAAGGTAGTAACGATAGAAGTACTTCCAAAAGATATCAACGTGATCATCGATGATAAAACGAAACAAAAAGGAGAACCCAATCCACCACTGACATTCCAAGATTTTAGAAGTCAACTGGTCAGTTGGAATGGCGTACAAGATGTAGTAGATTTGAATGATGTCAAGTTATCCACAAGTGCAACGACAAACAGTAAAAGCGGAAGTTATCCGATCACAGGGAATCCAAAGACAATGAATACAACCTATCCAAATTACAATTTCATTTTCAAAGAAGGCAAGTTAATGATTGACAGTCAAGTAGATAAAGATGTGGACGGCGATGGGAAACCGGATTTCAATG